>NZ_CP045318.1:2139443-2470415 GCF_009363255.1 Roseivivax sp. THAF197b
ATGGGCGAGATCGACGCCGCCTTCCTCGAATTGCCGCCCGAAGTGCTGCAAACCTCGATGAAGGAGCACCAGAAGTTCTTCTCCGTGAAGAACCCCAAGACCGGCCGGATCGAACGTTTCGTGACCGTCGCCAACCGCGAGACCGCCGATCACGGGCGCACGATCCTTGCGGGCAATCAGAAGGTTCTGGCCGCGCGCCTCGCGGATGCGAAGTTTTTCTGGGAGAACGATCTGCGCATCGCGAAAAATGCCAAGATGCAGCCCTGGCTCGACCAGTTGGAGAACGTGACCTTCCACAACAAGCTGGGCAGCCAGAAGGCGCGGATCGACCGGATCGCGGCACTCGCCCGCGAGATCGCGCCCAAGGTCGGTGCGGATGCGGATCTGGCCGAGCAGGCCGCGCGCGTGGCCAAGGCGGATCTGTCCTCGGAGATGGTCTATGAATTCCCGGAACTTCAAGGGCTTATGGGGCGGTATTACAGTGACGCCGCAGGTCTGCCCCCCGAGGTCGCAGCGGCCTGCGAAGACCACTATTCCCCCCTCGGGCCGTCCGATGATGTGCCGACAGCGCCTGTTTCGGTTGCCGTGGCGCTGGCCGACAAGTTGGATACTCTCGCAGGGTTCTGGGCCATCGACGAAAAGCCAACCGGCTCGAAAGACCCCTATGCGCTGCGCCGTGCGGCGCTTGGTGTGATCCGGCTTCTCGTCGTCAACGATGTCCGTCTTTCACTGGAAGGCTTTATCGGCGCGCAGATCGTGCAGTCGAAGATCTCCGAAAACGGCCATGACATGGAAGCGGAGCACATCGCGCATCTGCAAAGCCTCGTCTCCGAGATTGCCCGCCACGGCGTATTCGGCAATGCCATCGCCGCGATCCGCGAAAGCCTGCACGCCGACGCCCATGCGAAAGTGGAAAAGAGCGTCGCGGAAGTGCCTGAAAAGTCGGAAGATCTCCTTTCCTTCATCCATGATCGCCTGAAGGTCTACCTGCGCGATCACGGCATCCGGCACGACGTCATCGACGCCTGCCTTGCCATGGAGGGCGCCGACGACATCACGCTTCTGGTCAAGCGCGCCCGCGCGCTGCAGGACGTGCTGGCAACGGCGGATGGTGAGAACCTCGTTCAGGGCTTCAAGCGCGCCAACAACATCCTCAGCCAGGCCGAGGAGAAGGATGGGGTCGAGTACAGTTTCGGGGCCAACCCGAAACTGGCCGAGACGGACGAAGAACGCACGCTGTTCGATGCGCTCGAAGCCGCGGATGCCAAGATCCGCCCCGCCATGCAGGCCGAGGATTTCCCGGCAGCCATGGCCGCGATGGCCGGAATCCGCCCCGCGCTCGATGCCTTCTTCGAGGAAGTGCAGGTCAATACCGACAACCAGATCGTTCGGCGCAACCGGCTGAACATGCTGAGCCAGATCCGCACGACCTGTCTGCAGGTGGCCGATCTGACCCGGCTCGACGGATAAGACGCCGATCAATGTCCAAGTGACGTGACAGCGCCCTTGCCTCACCACATTTGAGGCGTATCCTGCGGCCAATCGAAGGATCGCCGCAGTGCAGAAATACCTCAACGAAGTGTCGTTCAAGCTCGACCGGCACATCACGCTGATCACACCCACCGCCCCTATCCTGCCCGCAACACATGGCGGGCGGGCCAAGTGCCTGCAGCGGCTGGTGCGGCTGAAACTGCCGGTGCCGCGCACGGTGGCGCTTTCTTTCGACACGGTGAAGGCGATCGCGCTGGGGCGCATCCCCGATACAGCCTTGCTGCTGTCCGTCTTCGATGACGATGCGCTTGTCTGCGTCCGCCCCTCCTCGGAAGACCCCGATTGGGGCGGGCCCACGACCATGCTGAATATCGGCATGAACGACGCCGCTTGCGCGCGCCTCTCGGCGACCTTGGGCGAAGAGGCGGCCCGCGCGCTCTACCGGCGCTGGGTGCAGACCTATGCGGTGCACGTCGCGCGGCTCGATCCCGATGCCTTCGACGAGATCGATGCCAGCGCCGCGGATGCACTGGAACAGGCCCTGCGCGCCTATGAGGACGAGGCCGAAGAGCCTTTCCCGCAGGATCCGGCGACGCAATTGTCCGAAGTCCTGCGCTCCATGGCACGCAGTTGGGAAAGCGTCTCGGCGCGGCTGCTGCGTCAGGCCAAGGGCGCGCCCGTCGATGCCGGGCTGGGCCTGGCCGTGCAGGAAATGGCGCTTGGCCTCGGGCGCGGCGAAAGCGGCTCGGGCGTGCTGCAGCTCGTCGATCCCGAAACCGGGCTGAAACAGGTCACGGGGCGCTATCTCAGTCAGAGCCAGGGGCGCGACGCGCTCTCGGCGGGGGAAAAGGCGATCTACCTGACCACCGATCCGCGCGGGCCCTCGCTACAGGACCGCATGCCCGAGGCCTTCGCCGAACTGATCGAGCATGCGGCCCTGATGCGGCAACGCCTGCGCGCCGAGATGCAGGTCGAATTCACCATCGAGAACGGCAAGCTCTACATCCTCGACGGTGTCGTGGTCCCGGCCAGCAACGCGGCGGCGATCCGGATCGCGGTTCGGCTGTCCGAAGACGGTATCATCACGCCGCAGGAAGCGGTGATGCGGGTCAAACCGGCCATGCTGTCGGCGCTCCTGCACCCTCAGGTCGATCCCTCGGCGACGCGTGACCTGATCGGCACCGGCATCGCGGCGAGCCCCGGCGCCGCAACGGGGCGCATCGTCTTCTCGGCGGCGGCCGCGCAAGCCTCGGCCGCGCGGGAAGAGCCCTGCATCCTCGTGCGGCGCGAAACGGCCCCCGAAGATGTGCGCGGCATGCATGCCGCGGTGGCGGTCCTGACCGAGCGGGGCGGCATGACCAGCCACGCCGCCGTGATCGGTCGCGGCATGGGGCGGCCTTGCGTCGTGGGCGCCAGCAAGCTGCGCTTTCATCTCCAGCGCAAGCAGATCGTGGCCGAGGATGGCCGCATCTTCCGCGAAGGCGATATCGTGACCGTGGACGGCACCGCCGGAGAGGTCCTCGCGGGCGCGCCCAAGATGCAGGCAGCACGGCTCGATGATGCGTTCCGGACGTTGCTGAAATGGGCCGATGAAGAACGCGATCTGCGCATTCGCGTGAATGCCGACACGGTCGCCGATGCCGAAACGGCCCGCGCCTTCGCGGCGGGTGGCATCGGGCTCTGCCGGACCGAGCACATGTTCTTCGAGCCGGGGCGCCTGACGGTCATGCAGGAGATGATCTTCGCCGCCACGCCCGAGGATCGCCGCGCAGCCCTCGCGCAATTGCTGCCGATCCAGCGCGCAGACTTCACGGAGCTCTTCTCGATCATGTCGGGCAAGCCCGTCTGCATCCGCCTGTTCGACCCGCCGCTCCACGAATTTCTGCCCACCGATCGCGCCGGGCTGCGCGATCTGGCCGAAGCGCTGAACCTGCCGGTCTCGGACGTGACCCGCCGGGTCGAGTCCATGGGCGAATACAATCCCATGCTGGGCCTGCGCGGCGTGCGCCTCGGCATTACGGTGCCCGAGATTTACGACATGCAGGCGCGGGCGATCTTCGAGGCCACGCTCGATGCGAGCCGCGAAGGCGACGACCCGGTCGTACCCGAGATCATGATCCCCCTCGTCTCCGCGCGTCGCGAGATGGAGATCGTGCGCGCGCGCATCGAACAGGTCGCCAGTGCCGTGCGCACCGAACGCGGACGCGACTTCACCTACCGTCTGGGCGTGATGGTCGAGACGCCGCGCGCCTGCCTCATCGCGGGCGAGATCGCGCCGCATGTGGATTTCCTGTCCTTCGGCACGAATGACCTGACGCAGATGACCTACGGGCTGTCACGCGACGATGCCGGGCGCTTCATGAACGATTACGTCCAGCAGCGCGTCTTCGAGGAGGACCCGTTCCACCGGCTCGACCGGCAGGGCGTGGGCGAATTGCTCCGTATCGGGCTGGAACGCGCACGCGCCGCGAACCCGGATGTGATCATCTCGATCTGCGGGGAACATGGCGGGAATCCCGAATCGATTCACTTCTGCCGGACGCTTGGAATGGATTACGCAAGCTGTTCGCCGTTCCGGGTTCCGGTGGCGCGACTGGCTGCCGCACAAGCGGCCATCCAGGATAAAATCGAGCGTTCATAGCCCTTTGGGCGGGAACCCACCCTCCGATTCGGAGCGATTGCGCGGATTTCAGCCCACCGAGCAAGCCCGAAACTGGACCTATTGACCATTTTTTCTTACGACCCCGCGAGCCTTGGCCGGTCCGTCCGGCCGATTTGATAGTTTCGAGAGGTCACTGAAATGGGTCGCATTACAAATCTGGCACTGGCGCTGATTGTCGCCGCGCTGCCGGTGCATGCCGAACTCAAAGCGACGAACATGAGCAAGGTGCTCGATCAGGAAACCCGCAGCCTGAACGCCGCGGCGACAACGCATCTGCAGCGTCTCGTCACGCCCGCGCCCGAAGGCCGCGTGAAGGCGATGCAATACAACCGCGGCTGGCTCGACGCCCAGACCTACCGCACCGGCGGGTCTGAATGGCAATGCCTGTCCGAAGCGCTCTACTTCGAGGCGCGTGGCGAGACCGTGAAAGGTCAGTTCGCCGTGGCGGAAGTCATCCTGAACCGCGTCGACAGCGCGAACTATCCTGGCTCCGTCTGCGGCGTGGTCAATCAAGGCGCCTCGTCGGGCCGCAAATATGCCTGTCAGTTCAGCTATGCCTGCGACGGCAATCCCGAGACCATCCATGAGCGCGGCGCGTTCCAGCGCGTGGGCAAGGTGGCGAAACTGATGCTCGAAGGCGCACCGCGGAACCTGACGGAAGGCGCCACGCATTACCACACCACCGCGGTCAGCCCCCGTTGGGCGCGCAAATTCCCGATGACCGCGCAAATCGGCGTGCATCGTTTCTACAAAGAGCCGCTCCGCCTGTCTCAGCGCTGATGGAGCTACGGCCTTGCGCGTCCGGCTCGGCCGGGTGCGCGCCGTGACGTCCGATTGTCAGCCACGCTGAGCGGCAAGCAGGTCCACGCCAGCCCCCCCGCGCGATTTCCGCCCGGCGGTCTGTCGCAGAGCGGCGCCGGGATGCCGCCTTCCGGTGGCCTCTCGCGGATATCTCCGGTAAGTCTCGGGGATCGCGACGAACCGGACCCTGCTCATGGCCTCTGAAATCCGCCTTGCCTTTTCTCATCCCGCGGAGCGGGCCATCGCCACATCCGGCGACGATCCGCGCGATCGCATCTCGCTGCGCGATCATGTCCGGGAGGTGGAGATCGGCGCGTTTCAGGCCGAACGTGGCACGACGCAGCGGATCTGCTTTAACGTCGTCGTGGAAGTGCGTCCCTTTTCGGGTCCGATCGACGACGATGTGGATCGCATCCTGTCCTATGACCGCGTGACCGAGGCCATCACCGCCGAGCTTGAAGCCGAGCGTCTGAACCTTCTGGAAACGCTGGCCGAGCGCATCGCCGAGCGTATTCTGCAAGCCCCACAGGCCTTGCGGGCCTTCATCCGGATCGAGAAGCTTGACCGCGGCCCCGGCGCGCTTGGCGTCGAGATCGTCCGCTCCCGCAAGGAGTTGGGCTCGCGCCTCGATGAGCGCGCCGCGGAGCAGCCGCATCCGCGCATTCTTTACCTGTCAAACGCGGCCATCGCCGATCCGCGTCTCTCAGACTGGATCGATGAGTGCCGCGCGGACGGCGCGCCGCTGATCCTGTGCGTCGGGCCGCATGATCTGGCCTTGCCGCATGCGGATCACGCCATGGTCCAGCGTCGGATCGACCTTCTGGCCATCGAGCAGAACGGCTGGATGCTGGCTGCGCGGGACGACCGCGCCAAGGTGGTCTCCGCCCGGACGGAGCTCGACTGGGCCATGAAAAACGGCCAGGTCTGCGTCTGGGCGCCGTCGAAGATCGTGCTCGATGCAACGCAGGGGCCTGCCACCCCGCCCGGCGATGCGGCGGGTCTCGCCGCCTGGTTCGCAGGCCAGATGACCGCGCGCGAATTGGTGCTCGTCGGAGCCGATGCGCCGGAGGAGAGCCCCGTGCCGACACGATCGCGCCCGCCCAGCGACCGTTTGCTCAAGGCCTGATCAGCGCTCTTGCCAAGCCGCGCGCCTGATGGCAGGCGCTATTCATGCTTGATGCCTATTACCGCCCGATCCTGTCCGATGATCCTGCCCGCCCGGCGGAGGCCCTTTCGCTTGCCGGAACCGCGCTATGGTTCACCCATGTCGAGCGTCTGAGCCGTGATGCGGCCCCTCGGCGTCTGCCCGCAGCGGACCTGCCTGCCGATTGGCACGCAGCACTGACAACGCCTCGCGCACCGATTGCCGGGGTGGCGATGGATCGCCCGCAGATCATGGGCATTCTGAACGCAACGCCGGACAGCTTCTCCGATGGCGGGCAATTCGACCAGGCGGAGGCGGCCCGCCGCCACGCCACCGCGATGTCCGATGCGGGTGCCGCCTTCATCGATATCGGTGGGGAATCGACGCGCCCTGGTGCGACAGAGGTTCCCGCCGAGGAAGAAGCCCGCCGCATCATGCCCCTGATCCGAGACCTGGCGCAGCGCGGCGATGCGGCGATCTCGGTCGATACACGCAAGGCGGGTGTGGCGGATGCCGCGCTGAAGGCCGGTGCGGCCCTTCTCAATGATGTCTCGGGGCTCGATTTCGACGCAGAGATGGCGCCCCTCGCGGCCCGCACCGGTGCGCCGATCTGCGTGATGCACAGCCAGGGCGGACCGGAGATTATGCAGAATGCGCCGCAATACGGGGATGTGACGCTCGATATCTACGATCATCTAGCCGCGCGCATCGCAAGGCTGACCGAGCTGGGCCTGCCACGCGACCGCATTGTCGTCGATCCCGGCATCGGCTTCGGCAAGACGCTCGAGCACAACCTCACATTGCTGCGGCAGCTTGCTGTTTTCCACGGTCTTGGCTGTCCGATCTTGCTTGGCGTGTCCCGAAAGGGTTTTATCGGGACCATATCCGGGGAACGGGTTGCGGCGCAGCGCGCACCGGGATCCATTGCGGCAGCCTTGGCCGGTATTTCACAAGGCGTTCAAATTTTGCGCGTGCATGACGTGGCCGAGACCGCGCAGGCACTCTCGATCTGGGAAAAGATTAAGGGGACAGAAAAATGACACGGAAGCTTTTCGGCACGGACGGTGTCCGGGGCACCGCAAACACCTATCCGATGACCGCAGAACTGGCGCTCATGATCGGCGCCGCCGCGGGGCGCTATTTCCGCCGCGAAAAAGCGGGCGTGCACCGCGTTGTCATCGGCAAGGATACGCGACGCTCGGGCTACATGTTCGAAAGCGCGCTGACGGCGGGTCTCTGCTCGACGGGCATGAACGTGCTGCTGCTGGGGCCGGTGCCCACGCCCGCCGTGGGCCTTCTGACGCCGTCGATGCGCGCCGATCTCGGCATCATGATCTCGGCCAGCCACAACCCGGCGCAGGATAACGGGATCAAGTTCTTCGGCCCGGACGGGTTCAAGCTCTCCGATGAGGCCGAGCTCGAGATCGAGGCCCTGGTCGAGGCCGGAGTGGCGCCCGCGCAGGCGGACAATATCGGCCGGGCGCGCCGCATCGACGATGGCCGCTTCCGCTACCAGGAGCGGGTGAAATCGAGCTTCCCGCACGGCATGCGGCTCGACGGGATGAAGATCGTGGTGGATTGCGCTAATGGTGCAGCACACAGGGCCGCGCCGGAAATACTTTGGGAGCTGGGTGCCGACGTGATCCCGATGGGCGTTGCGCCCGATGGCTACAATATCAACGATGGCTGCGGCTCGACGAAACCGCAGGCGGCGGCCGAACGCGTCCTGGCCGAAGGCGCCGATCTGGGCATCTGCCTTGACGGCGATGCCGACCGGGTTGTCCTGATAGATGAGACCGGAGCTGTCGCCGATGGCGACCAGATCATGGCGCTGATGGCCGCCCGCTGGGCCGAGGAAGACCGTCTGCGCGACGGCACATTGGTGGCGACCGTCATGTCCAATCTCGGGCTTGAGCGGTTTCTCGAGGGCCGAGGGTTGAAGCTCATGCGCACGGGCGTCGGCGACCGCTATGTCGTCGAGGCGATGCGCCGCGGCGGCTGGAACCTCGGCGGGGAGCAATCGGGCCATATCGTCATGACCGATTACGCAACGACCGGCGACGGCCTGATGGCGGCGCTGCAATTCCTGGCCGAGATGGTGCGCTCCGGCAAACCGGCGCATGACCTCGTGAAGACCTTCGAGAAGGTGCCGCAGCTTCTGAAAAACGTGCGCTTCGCGCCGGGGGCGGCCCCGCTCGAGCTCGCCGAGGTCAAGACCTGTATCCGCGATGCCGAGGCGACGCTGGGCAGCAAGGGGCGGCTCCTGATCCGCAAATCCGGCACCGAACCGCTGATCCGGGTGATGGCCGAATGCGAGGACGAAGCGCTTCTGGCCAAGGTGGTCAACGGCGTGGTGGACGAGATCGAGCGCGTCGCCTGACGGCGCTTCACCCCAGATCGCGCGCCGCTTCGGGCGGCGCGCCTTCGTTTCGTGTCAGGGCGGGTCCGCCGCAAGAAGCAGGCGCGCCCTTCGGACAGGCCCGCTGCCCTGCCCCTTCACCTTTCCGATAAAACGCGAAAAAAAACGGTCCCACCGGCGCAGCCGCCGGGTTTGAGCGTCCCACAGAAAAATCCCGAAAAATCGCGCCGAAGGCGCCCGCCCCGCAGGGCCCGCGCGGCCGAAGGCCGCGCGCGGGTCGTCCCGGACAGGGTCCGGGACGAACCCTCACATGGATCGACCGTAGATCTGCGCGATCCGCGTGATCGCCTGTTCCGGCGGCATCTCTTCGCTTTCGCCTGTCCGGCGCGAGGTCAGCTCGACCACGCCGTTCTTCAGGCCGCGCGGGCCGACGGTGATCCGCCAGGGCAGACCGATCAGGTCCATCGTCGCGAATTTCGCGCCCGCGCGCTCGTCGCGATCGTCGTAAAGCGGCTCGAGCCCCAGCGTGACAAGGCTGTCGTAAAGCGCCTGACAGGCCGCGTCGGCATCCGCATCGCCCTGTTTGAGGTTCACGATGCCCGCATGGAACGGCGTGACCCCTTCGGGCCAGATGATGCCCTTGTCGTCATGGCTGGCCTCGATGATCGCGCCCACCAGACGCGACACGCCGATGCCGTGGCTGCCCATATGCACCGGCACACGATTGCCTTCCTGATCGACGACCTTGGCGCCCATTGCATCGGAATACTTGGTGCCGAAATAGAAGATCTGGCCCACCTCGATCCCGCGCGCGGAGCGGCGCCGCTCTTCGGGGACCTTGTCGAAGAGCGCTTCGTCATGCGTCTCATCGGTGCGGGCATAGCGCGAGGTGAATTCCTCCAGCACCGCCTGGCACTGGGCCACGTCATCATAGTCGATCTTGCGGTCGCCGAATTTCAGATCGGTGATCTCGCTGTCGTAGAACACCTCCGACTCGCCCGTTTCGGCCAGCACGAGGAATTCATGCGTGTCGTCGCCGCCGATGGGCCCCGAATCCGCGCGCATCGGGATCGCCTGCAGGCCCATCCGCTCATAGGTGCGCAGGTAGCTCACCAAGTGACGGTTATAGGCGTGCAGCGCGTCCTCTTTCGACAGATCGAAATTGTAGCCGTCCTTCATGAGGAATTCGCGGCCCCGCATCACGCCGAAGCGCGGGCGGCGCTCGTCGCGGAACTTCCACTGGATGTGGTAAAGCGTCAGCGGCAGATCCTTGTAGCTCGACACGTGGCTGCGGAAGATGTCGGTGATCATCTCCTCGTTGGTCGGACCGTAAAGCATGTCGCGCTCGTGCCGGTCGGTGATGCGCAGCATCTCGGGGCCGTAGGCGTCATACCGGCCGCTCTCGCGCCACAGATCCGCCGATTGCAGCGTCGGCATCAGCATCGGGATATGGCCCGCGCGGACCTGTTCCTCATGCACGATATTCTCGATGTTCTTCAGGACCTTGTAGCCCAGCGGCAGCCAGGAATAGATCCCTGCGGAGGATTGCTTGATCATGCCCGCACGCAGCATGAGCCGGTGGGAGACGATCTGCGCCTCGGAGGGCGTCTCTTTCAGGACCGGCAGGAAGTATCGGCTCAGGCGCATGGGGCGCGCTCCTTTTCGTGCGTCACGTGGTGCGCATGGGTGTATGAAAGCGGTTGCGGCTGCACAAGGGGCGCCTGTGCGAAACGGAGCCTAGCTTTCGCGGGATGGAAGGCCGCGCACGTCCCGGGATGCCCAGAGATGCGAGGGCGCGCGCATGCGAGGCGCATGGGGCCCGTGCGAAGCCACCCCCCAATGCACCGTCTTCCCGGCACCGCCCGGCGCGGGCGCCCTTTTCCTTGACATGGCAGCCATTCGGCGCGAGAGCGCGCGATGTCGCACATGGCACGCCGCGCCCTTGCGCAAGGGTCCGATTGGGCCGAAAGTGCCGCCGTCAAACCTTATTTCAGGCAGGTCTGTCCCATGCATCTCCCCGTCAGAGACCAATTGAAATATTGGGGGATCGGCTTCGTGATCCTCGCGGTCACGCTGTGGTTTCTGGGCGACGTGCTCCTGCCCTTCATCCTGGGCGCGGCCATCGCCTATTTCCTCGATCCGATCGCGGACCGGCTCGAAGCGGCCGGTACGTCCCGGGCCGTGGCCACCGCGATCATCACCGTCTGCGCGCTGCTGATCTTCGTGCTGATGGCGCTTCTGGTGATCCCGACGCTGGTGCGCCAGACCGGGCAGCTCATCAACGCCGCCCCCGAATTGTCGCGCAACCTGCAGGGCTTTCTGTCCACGCGGTTTCCCGAGATGATGGCCGATGACGGTGTCATCCACGACACGTTGCAGCAGATCGGCCAGTTCGTGCGCGAACGCGGCGGGCAATTCCTGCAAACCGCGCTCAGCTCCGCCGCATCGCTGCTCAACGTGGTGTTGCTGTTCGTGATCGTGCCGGTCGTGTCGGTCTACCTGCTGCTCGACTGGGACAACATGGTGGCCCGCGTCGATGAGCTGCTGCCGCGCGAACATGTGGACACGATCCGCGGTCTCGCCCGCGATATCGACCACGTCCTGTCGTCCTTCGTGCGGGGCATGGGCACGGTCAGCCTGATCCTGGGCGTCTATTATGCCGTGGCGCTGATGCTGGTGGGGCTGCAATTCGGCCTCGTCGTGGGCGTGATCGCGGGCGTCCTGACCTTCATTCCCTATGTGGGCGCGATCGTGGGCGGTGTGCTGGCCATCGGTCTTGCATTGTTCCAGTTCTGGGGCGACTGGATCTGGATCCTCGCGGTCTGGGCAATCTTCCAGTCGGGCCAGTTCATCGAGGGCAATTTCCTGACGCCGAAACTGGTGGGCGACAGCGTGGGCCTGCACCCGGTCTGGCTGCTGCTGGCCATGTCGGTCTTCGGCACGCTCTTCGGCTTCGTGGGCCTTCTGGTCGCGGTGCCCGTGGCCGCCGCCATCGGCGTCATCGCCCGGTTCCTCGTGACCCGCTACAAGGCGAGCCGCCTCTATCGGGGCGGGCCGGACGAGACGGACACGGCCGACGAGCGCAGCGCATAGATCATGGCCGAGCAACTGCCCCTCAACCTGCCCGCGCGCACCGCGCTGGGGCGTGGCGATTTCTTCGTCACCGAGGCCAATGCGCTGGCGCTCGCGGAGATTGACGGCTGGCGCAGCTGGCCTGCGGGCAAGCTCGTGCTCGTGGGGCCCGCGGGCGCCGGAAAGACCCATCTTGCCCATGTCTGGGCCAAGGAGAGCGGCGCGCGGATCCTGCCCGCCTCCCGGCTTGCGGAGGCCGACATCCCCGCCCTTGGCGAAGGCCCCGTCGTCGTCGAGGATGCGGACCGGATCGCGGGCGACCGACCGGCGGAAGAGGCGCTCTTTCACCTGCACAATCTCGCCCTCGCCGAACGCCAGCCGCTTCTGATCACCGCGTCGCTGCCGCCCTCGCGCTGGCCGCTGAGCCTGCCGGACCTGGCAAGCCGCATGCAGGGCAGCCCCGTGGCCCGTCTCGGCCCCCCGGATGACATGCTGCTCTCGGCGGTGCTGGCCAAGCTCTTCATGGATCGTCAGATCGCGCCTGCGCCGAACGTGATCTCCTATCTAACCCTGCATATGCCGCGCAGCTTCGACATGGCCCGGCAATTGGTGGATGCCATAGATGCCCGGTCGCTGGGCCTGCAGAGGCGCGTCACAAGGCCCCTTGCAATCGAGGTTCTGAACGCATTGAATCCGGATGATGCAGAAACCAATCAGAGATGACACGGAGACGTTACAAACCTCCGCTAGCGACGCCGGCATGAACAACGCCGACTTCCTCAAGGCCGAGCGCAGCGCGCCCTGGACAATCGATGGCTTCGACCCCGAAGGGCCCGACCGGTTCTTCAATCGCGAACTGAGCTGGCTGGGCTTCAATTGGCGCGTTCTGGAAGAGGCGGAGAACCCCAAGGTGCCCTTGCTCGAACGGGTGCGCTTCCTGTCGATCTCGGCCTCTAATCTCGACGAATTCTACACCGTGCGCGTCGCGGGCCTGCGGGAACTGGCCCAGGCGGGCAACACCACGCCTGCCGCGGACGGGCTCACCCCCGCCCAGCAACTCGTGAAGATCAACGAGGATGCCCGCCGCCTGATGGCCCGGCAGCAGCAGGTTCTGCAGGATCTGCGCGGCATGATGGAAGCGCAGGGGATCTCGATCCTCTCCGCGCACCAGATCACCGAGGACGACCGCCGCGCGCTGCGCCAGACCTTCCTCGACACAATCTTTCCGGTTCTGTCGCCGCTGGCAATCGATCCCGCGCATCCCTTCCCGTTCATCGCCAATATGGGCTATTGCCTCGCGGTGGAGTTGAAACGGAAGAAGGACGGCAACGTCCTGAAGGCGCTCCTGCCGATCCCGAGCCAGATCAATCGCTTCGTGCGCCTCCCGGCGGAGGCGGACACGCAACGCTTCTGCTTCGTCGAGGACGTGCTGCTTCTGCATATCGACAGCCTCTTTCCGGGCTATACGGTCAAGGACCATTTCGGCTTCCGCGTGCTGCGCGACAGCGACCTTGAAGTGGAGGAAGAGGCCGAAGACCTCGTGCGCGAATTCGAGGTTGCGCTGAAGCGCCGCCGCCGGGGGGAAGTCGTCCGGCTGACCGTGTCGCCCGGCGCGCCCAAGGGCCTCAAGGACATCGTGATGCGCGAGCTGGGCGTGGCCGAGGACGAGACCATCGAGCTTGAGGGCATGATCGGTGTGGCCGATACGAGCGAGCTGGTGCTGGGCGACCGGCACGAACTTCTCTGGCCGACCTTCACGCCGCGTGTGCCCGAGCGCGTTCAGGACCATGACGGCGACATGTTCGCAGCCATCCGCCAGAAGGACATGCTGCTGCATCACCCCTATGAGACCTTCGACATGGTGGTGCGCTTCCTCAATCAGGCGGCGCGTGATCCCAACGTGGTGGCGATCAAGAACACGCTCTACCGCACCTCGAAGAACTCCCCCATCGTGGAGGCGCTGTGCGAGGCGGCGGAGGACGGCAAATCCGTCACGGCGCTGGTGGAGCTGAAGGCGCGCTTCGACGAGGCCGCGAACATTCGCCAGTCGCGCAGACTCGAACGCTCCGGCGCGCATGTGGTCTACGGCTTTCTGGACTGGAAGACGCATGCCAAGATCGCCACGGTCGTGCGCCGCGAAGGCGACAAGCTGGTGACCTATACCCATTGGGGCACGGGCAATTACCACCCCATCACGGCGAAGATCTACACCGATCTCAGCCTCTTCACCTGCGATCCCGCCCTCGGGCGCGACGCGGCCAAGGTGTTCAACTACCTCTCTGGCTATGCCAATCCCGAGGGGCTGGAGAACCTGTCGCTCTCGCCCCATTCGCTCAAGCCCAAGCTTCTGGAGATGATCGAGGGCGAGATCGAGCATGCCCGCGCGGGGCGCCCTGCGCAGATCTGGGCCAAGATGAATTCGCTGATCGAGGCGGACATGATCGACGCGCTCTACCGCGCGAGCCAGGCCGGCGTGAAGATCGACCTTGTCGTGCGCGGCATCTGCGGTCTGCGCCCCGGCGTGAAGGGCCTGTCCGAGAATATCCGTGTGAAATCCATCGTCGGCCGGTTCCTCGAGCACAGCCGAATCTCGTGTTTCGGCAATGGCCACGGCCTGCCGCATGAAAAGGCGCGGGTCTTCATGTCCTCGGCAGATTGGATGGGACGCAACCTCAATCGGCGTGTGGAGACTCTGCTCGAGGTGAACAACCCCACCGTGAAGGCACAGATCGTCAGCCAGGTCATGGCCGCGAACCTTGCCGATGTGGCGCAAAGCTGGGTCATGAAACCCGACGGGCATTTCGAGCGGGCCGAGGTGGAAGACGGCGCTTTCGCGTTCAATTGCCACCGGTTCTTCATGGAAAACCCGTCGCTGTCGGGCCGTGGCTCTGCCGGGGCGAGCGATGTGCCGATCCTGACCCACCGCTGAGGCGATGGCTGCTGCGGCGCCCTGCGGATGCGATCCCGACCGCGCAGGCCCTGCCGCCCTTCCGGTTGACCTCTCGCGGGCATTCCCGCAGTGTCCCCGACGACGCGAATGACAAGCCAGGGCCATGCCATGGATGGAACGATCGAGCCGACCAATCCCGATTGGGAGCCGTTCGGCCGCCCCCTCTTCGCCGATCCCGATGTGCGTGCCCTGAGCCGTGTGGGCGTGGTCGATATTGGATCGAACTCCGTCCGGCTCGTGGTGTTTGACGGCGCGGCACGCTCGCCTGCCTATTTCTACAACGAGAAGATCATGTGTGCGCTGGGGGCGGGCCTGGGCGAGACCGGCAAGCTCAATCCCGAGGGGCGCGAACGCGCGCTCAAGGCCATTCACCGCTTCCAGCTTCTGGCTCGCGGCATGGGCACAGAACTCTCGGCCGTGGCAACCGCGGCCGTCCGGTCGGCGGAAGACGGCCCGGATTTCTGCGAAGAGGTCGAACGCGAAACCGGCCTCAAGATCTTCGTGATCGACGGCGAGGAAGAAGCACGCCTGTCCGCCCAAGGTGTCCTGCTAGGCTGGCCCGGCTCCTACGGGCTGGTCTGCGATATCGGCGGCTCCTCGATGGAGCTTGCCGAGATATCGGGCGGTCAGGTCGGGCGACGGGTGACCTCGGATCTGGGGCCGCTGAAGCTCGTGGACATCAAGGGCGGCAAGAAAGGCCGCGACGCGGTCATCAAGGAGACGATGATCCGGCTCGAGAAGGTGATGGGCAGCCAGCGCGACCGCCTGTTCCTCGTGGGCGGGTCTTGGCGGGCCATCGCGCGGATCGACATGGAGCGGCGCGGCTATCCCCTGCACGTCCTGCACGAATACCGCATGGATGCCGCCGCCGTTCGCGCGACCGCGAAATACATCGCCAAACAGGATCTCGAAGAGCTGCGCCAACGGGTGAGCATCTCCAATGCCCGCATGTCGCTCGTTCCCTATGCCACCGAAGTGCTGAGCCGCCTGGTGCAGACCTTCAAACCCAAGGATATCGCGATCTCCTCCTACGGGATTCGCGAGGGCATGTTGTTCGAACAGATGCCGCAGAAGCTGCGCGACCGCGATCCGCTGATCGAGGCCAGCCGCCATGCCGAGGCCAAGGATGCGCGGCTTCCGGGCTACGGCAAGCGCCTGTTCAACTTCGTGGAGCCGCTCTTCGGCGGCGCGAAGCCCGCCAAGCTGCGCATCGTGAAGGCTGCTTGCCTTCTGCATGACGTCAGCTGGCGCGCCCATCCCGATTACCGTGCCGAAACCGTGTTCGACAACGCAACCCGCGCCAATCTCGGCGGGCTCAAGCACGAGGAACGGGTATTTCTAGGGCTCGCGCTGCTGCACCGCTACCGCAACAAGCGCGAAGGCACGCGGTTCGAGGCCATGGCCTCGATCCTGAGCGATGCAGAGGTGCAGGAGGCCGAAATCCTCGGCAAGGCGCTGCGCTTCGGCGCAATGCTCTGGATGTCGGACGAGTCGCCCGGCGCGTGGTTCGAATGGCGTCCCCGCAAAAAGCACCTGACGCTGCGACTGACCGCGGAGGCCGCGCCGCTTTACGGCGAAGTCGCCGAAGCGCGGTTCCAGAGCCTGGTGAAATCGCTGGGCGCCGAGGCCGAGGTCAAGATCGGCAAGGCCACCGGCTGAGCTTTTGGCCCGCCCGGTCCTTTCACGACACGCGGTAAACCGTCACCAACGGGCCGGTAAGCGGGCGCTCAGAGCTCGATCCCCTCGCCCGTTTCATCCGGCTGCGCGCGCTCCTCGGGCGTTTTCTTTCGGATGATGATATCGCCGTTCTCCAGCATCTCGGGCGGGTGATAGGCCGACCAATCCTCCACCTCGGTCATTAACTCGCGCAAGGCGGGGCCCATCTCGTCGGCGAAGGCGCGCATGGCGGGCTCGAACTCCTCCATCAGACGCTGCAACTCAGTCAGGGCGGGTTCGGCCTCCTGCCGCAGCCCGTCAAAGAAGAGCGACAGGCCGCGCTCCATCAGCGACAGCCCCCGCTCCTCCTCGGCCTCCTGTGCGGCGGCGGGGGTCAGGGCCAGGCATAGAGCGGCGGTCAGGGCAATCTGTCTCATGCGGGCAATATATGCGCGACGTGCCCGTTTCCCAAATCACGCGCCGCTAAGGGCCGCGTCGAGATCCAGATCGAGTGTCACGGGGAAATGGTCAGACGCCAGAAGCAGCGCCTCGCGCAGCACCGGATCGGCATAACATTCCGGATCGTCGAACGGATGCCAGATGCGCCAGCCCCGCGCCGCGCGGCGCAGATCGGGCGAGATCAGGATGTAATCGAGAAGCGCCTGCAGGAAGCGTTTTTCCGGCGCGATGTAGAACCGCGCCGTGGCGGGCTGCGCGCCCACCCTTTGCGACAAGGCCTGAACGGCATGCGGATCATAAAGCGCGTCGGCCCCCTGACCCATGACGATCTCGACCGAGGAGCGTCCGAACAGCGCCTCGAAGGCATCGAGCCCCGGACCGTCGTTCAGATCCCCCAGTACGATGATGGGCCGTGCCTGCGCCTGATGAACGGCGATGCGACGATGAAGCCAGATCGCCTGGGCCAATTGCTTGCGCCGATTGGCGATGGAGAGGCGCATCATCTCGTCCCGCGACCGCGCGCCATGGGGGGCTTTCGATTTCAGATGCGCCCCGATCAGCGTGAGGTCGACACGATCCCGCCAGCGCAGCGCCACCTCGAAGGGCGGTTTGGAGAAGACGACCTCGTCCCGGGTGGCGTCGATGTCGAGATCGATGCTGAAGGTACGATCGAACCGCGGCGCATCCGGGCTTTCCAAGGGCGCGTGCCGGGCATCGATCACCGCCGGATCGAAGAGCAGCGCGATTTCCTGCTGCGTGCCGTTGGGAAAGCCCATCCGCGCGTGGCTGGTGCGCAGATCGAACGCCTCCGCGAAGGTCTGGAGGGCCGCGATGGTGTTGCGACGCCTGTTGGTGTCCGGGGCCTCGATCACCATGATCGCGTCCGCATCCATGGCGCGGAACACATGTCCGAGGGCCGCGATCTGTTCGGCGCGGGTGATATCCTGCCGGCCGGACCACCCGCCATCGTCCCGCAGCCTGCCCTCGTCGTCGAAAAGCGCATCGAACCATTCGATATTGTAGGTGGCGATGCGCATGATGGGTCCGCTCCGTGGCTTGGCGCGCGATCAGGTGGCCCGGCTGGCCGAAATCTCTTCCCAGGCGCGATTGACCGCGATCAGGCGTTTTTCGGACATCTTGACCGCCTCCTCGGGCAGGCCGCGCGCGACCATGCGGTCGGGATGGCTGTCACGCACCAGCGCGCGCCAGGCGCGCCGGATGTCGGGCAAGGGCGTGTCGGGATCGACGCCGAGGATCGCATAGGGGTCGGGATCGGCATCGGGCGCATAGCGCGTGCGCAACGTGCGGAACCGCGTACCCGACAAATCGAAAATTTCGGCCACGCGGGTCAGGAAGGCATCTTCCTTGGGGTGATAGGTCCCATCGGCGAGTGCGATATGAAAAAGCCCCTCCATCAGGTCGCAGAGCACGGCCTGATCGCCCCGGAACATCGCCGCGATGCGGGCCGCGTAATCCTCGAACCCGGCCACGTCCTGACGCGCGAGGTTGAACACGCGCGCAGCCCCGGCCTCGTCTTCGGGGGCGATATGGAACACCTCGCGGAAAGCGGCCACCTCGGACCGGCTGACCTGCCCGTCCGCCTTGGCCATCTTGGCCGAGAGCGCGATCACCGCGATGGTGAACGCGACCGAGCGTTCGGGCGGCGTGCGCAGGCGCTCGAACACCGTGGCGAGGCTTTCGCCGGAGGTAAGCGCCGAAAGCGCGTCGGAGATGCGGGACCAGATCGACATGGGGGAAGACTAGGGCGATTGCATGCAGAAGTCAGGCCGAAGACGACAGCATTTTTTGCATCAGGATCAAATCGATCCAGCGGTCGAACTTGCGCCCCGCATCGCGGATGCGTCCGGCCTCCTGAAAGCCGTGTTTGCGGTGAAAGGCGATGGCGGCGGCATTCTCCCCGCTGAGACCTCCGATGAGCGAACGGTGCCCGGCCCGCGTCGCATGCGCCTCGATCGCCGAAAGGAGCGCGCCACCCGTGCCCTGCCCGCGCCAATCGGGGGCGAGATGGATCGTATGCTCGACACATCTGCGGTAGCCGGGACCGGGGCGAAACGCCCCGTAGGTGGCGTAGCCCGCAATCCCGCTTGCCCCCGCGGCCACCAGAAAGATCGGACGCTCGGCGATCTGGGCGGCAATGGCGTCCGCGTCCGGGGGATCGGTCGTGAAGGTGACGGTGCTGGTCTCGGCCCAATGCGCCCAGATGGCGGCGATGGCGGGCGCGTCCTGCTCGCGGGCTGCGCGCAGCTCTAACGCAGGCATATGGCACCGTCCGGGCCGGTCAGCCGCGCCTCCATGCCCGGCGGGCCTGGCTCGAAGCGCACCAGCGGCGCGTCGAGATAGGGTGCCAGCCGCGCGGCCATCGCGGGTGCGTCGGGATGGCGGATGACAAGATCGGTCAGGACCAGCCCGGAGGGTGGCAGCAGGTCACCGGCAGGCGTCGGGCTTTGCCATTCGATAAGCGCGGGAAAGAGCCCGTCATAGGCAGGCTCCCCCGAGGCGGGCACGGCCATGCGCCAGCGCAGGTCGCCGCGTTCCAGCTGCACCGCCTGCCCGGCCTCGGGCAGCGCGTCGAGAGCCGCATCCATGTCATCGGTGCGCAGGATCCAGCGCACCAATCGTGGGGCCCCCGCGAAGGTATCAAGACCGAACCAGCGCGGACCTGCGGGCGGGGCGGCGTCCGGGTCGATGGCGATGGCCTCCAGATACAGCCCTCCATCGAGCCCCAGAAGCCGGTTATGGGTGCCATAGCGCGCATGTCGCCCGCCGGGTCCCATCGGCACGGAGAGCATGGCTTCGCAATGAGCGGTTGCCGCGGCGAGCGTCTCGCCCGGGACGGCCAGGTGATCGAGCGTGAGGCGCATGGTCACCGTCCCTTGAAGAGCCCGCCCAGGATGCCGCGCACGATGCGGCGGCCCGTGGTGCCCTTGAGCTCCTTCACGACGGCTGATGCGATGGCCCCGCCGATGGACGTGTCGCGCGAGGAACGCCGCCGCGTCGGCCGGGATGTGGAGCGTTCCACGCGGCTGCCCGAATAACGCCGGGCGGCCTTGTATTCGCGCTCGGCCATTTCGGCCTCGTCCTCGCGGCGCTCTTCCTCCTCGGCCGCTTTCGCCGCCTCCTCGGCGCGGGCTTTCAGCATCTCGTAGGCCGAGGCGCGGTCGAGCGTCTTGCGGTATTTCAGATCGAGATCGCTGGCATCGATGATCGCCCGCCGCGCCGAGGGATCGAGCGGGCCCAGCTGCGACGAGGGCGGGCGGATCAGCGTGCGCTCGGCCACGCCGGGCACGCCCTTCTTCTGCAGCATGGAGGTCACCGCCTCACCGGTGCCGACCTCCTTGATCGCCTCCTCGATGTCGAAGCGCGGGTTCTCGCGGTAGGTCTCGGCGGCCAGCCGCAGCGCCTTGCGGTCGCGCGCGGTGAAGGCGCGCAGCGCATGCTGCACGCGGTTGCCGAGCTGGCCCAGGATGTCCTCGGGCACATCGTCGGGGTTCTGGGTGATGAAATAGACGCCCACGCCCTTCGAGCGGATGAGCCGCGCCACCTGTTCGACCTTGTCCACCAGCGCCTTGGGCGCGTCGTCGAACAGCAGATGCGCCTCGTCGAAGAAGAAGACGAGCTTCGGCTTGTCGGGATTGCCCACCTCGGGCAGCTCCTCGAAGAGCTCGGACAGGAGCCACAGAAGGAAGGTCGCGTATAGCCGGGGCGAGGCCATCAGCGTATCGGCGGCGAGGATGTTGATCTGCCCGCGCCCGCCTTCGCGCAGGCGCATGATGTCCGACAGGTCGAGCGCGGGTTCGCCGAAGAGCTTCGCCCCGCCCTGGTTCTCGAGCACCAGTAGACGCCGCTGGATCGCACCCACCGATTGGGTGGCGATATTGCCGTAGCGCAGCGACAGCGTCTCGCGGTTCTCGCCCACCCAGACCAGGAGCGCCTGCAGATCCTTGAGATCGAGAAGCGGCAGGCCTTCTTCGTCAGCGACACGGAACGCGATGTTGAGGATGCCCTCCTGCGCCTCTGAAAGTTCCAGCAGGCGAGAGATCAGCAGCGGCCCCATCTCGGCCACGGTGGTGCGGATCGGATGGCCCTGATCGCCGAAAAGGTCCCAGAAGGTGGTCGGAAAGGCCTCGTAGATGTAGTCCGAGAAACCGATCGTCGCCGCGCGCTCGGTGAAGGGGCCATGCAGTTTGAACTCCGCCGATCCGCTCGCCGCAAGACCCGAAAGATCACCCTTCACGTCCGACAGGAAGACCGGCACACCCGCATTCGAAAAGCCTTCGGCGAGGATCTGCAACGTCACCGTTTTGCCCGTACCGGTCGCGCCCGCGATCAGCCCGTGGCGGTTGGCATAGGCCAGATCGAGCCATTGCTTGTCGCCGTAGCCTTCGCCGCCACCACCCACGAAGATGCCGTTATCCATGCCGCCTGCCCCGTTCCTGATTTGTGCGATTGGCAACATACTTACTTAACCAATTGCTGTCAGTGTGAATTTTGTCCGGCTCACGTGTTCTCTTTGAGTGCGGATTGACTTCCTCCCTGTCAGACTGGCCGCGTCTTCGGACGCGGTCTTTTTTGCGGCAACATTACAAGTGGGGCCTGTGTGGAAAACTGTTGATATTGCCTGTTGACGGGTCATCGATCCCATCGTAGCGTCCCAACCAATGACAAAGTCGGCCAGTCCGACGGGGAGAGAATGGAAAAGAGAGCTTTCGAGCTCTCTTTTCTTTTTTGTCTTGGGATCAAATCCTTGCGGGGCGAAGCTGACGCACATTTTGGTGCATTGCAGCGCTGCAATCCCCCCTGACACCGGGGCGAGAGCGTGCTAGAGGAGACGTCGAATTCGATCAAGCTGCCCTGAGGAGCGCTGTAGATGAAGACGACGCTGACCCACCTTTCCCTCATTGCCCTTCTGTCCGCAGCGCCCGCGCTGGCCCAGGACGAAAGCGCGGCCCCCGAAACCGAAGATGCGGCGCCTGCACAAAGTGAGCCTGCGCAAAGCGAAAGCGACGCCCCCGCAAGCCCGCCGATCTTCGACACGGGCGAGCCTGTGGGCGATGCCACGGCCGAAGGCGGCGCAGAGGGCGAAAGCACAAGCTACGTGCGCGAGACCATCGGCGACTGGTCGATCCAGTGCCTGCGCAATCCAGACGGCGACGATCCCTGCCAGCTCTACCAGCTTCTGAATGACGCCGACGGCAATTCCGTGGCCGAGGTCAGCCTGTTCAAGGTTGAGGGCCAGGGCCAGGCGGTGGCGGGTGCCAATTTCATCGTGCCGCTCGAGACGCTGCTGACCCAGAAGCTGACGGTCGCGGTCGATGGCGGTCAGGCCAAGCGCTACGACTTCGCCTTCTGCGCGCAGCTGGGCTGCGTGGCGCGGGTGGGCTTCACCGAGGCGGATATCAACCAGTTCAAGCGGGGCGCCACGGCCAACGTGACCATCGTGCCCGCAGCGGCACCGGATCAGACCGTGACGGTGGGCATGTCGCTCACGGGCTTCACCGACAGCTACGATTCGGTGGCCGTGTCGCAGTAGGACGCGCTGAGCGCCGGTTCAGACGCAAAAGGCCCGGAGCACATCGCTTCGGGCCTTTTTCTTGTGCCGGATTAAGGGGCAGCGACCGCTTTCTGCGCTCTCTCAGCCCCGTTCCGCCGCTATTGATAGGGCTTTCCCAAGCCGTCCAGAACCGCCCGTGCTGCGCGCTCGCCGGGCGGCGGGCCATCAAGACCGAGCCGGACCATCGTTTCCATCATGGCCCGGGTCTGCGCCTCTGGCGCGTCCAGAACCTGCAAGACCGCATCCGCGATGGGTCCGGGCTTGCAGTCCTTGCCGATGAATTCGGGTACGACCCGCGTCTCGGAGACGAGATTGACCAGCGTGACCGTATCGGTGATGAGCATGCGCCCGATGATCTGCCGCGACAGCCAGCTCATGTCATAGGCGATGACCATGGGGGTGGCCGCGGCCGCCAGTTCCAGCGACACGGTGCCCGAGGCGGCAAGGGCGACATCGGCCGCCCCGAAGGCTGCGCGCTTGGCCGTGACCATATCGAGCCGCTCCGGGTCGCGCGGATCGAGCACGATGGGGTTTCCGGGCCAGTCGCGCACCGTCTCCTGCACGGCCCCCGCGACCGAGTGCGCCGCAGGCACCACAACGCGCAAATCGGGCCGGGCCGCGTGCAAGCGCGCCACCACATCGCCCATGACCGGGCCGAGTCGGGCCACCTCCGAGCGGCGCGAGCCCGGCAGGATGAGGCAGAGCGGGGCCTCGCCCAGACCATGGGTCAGCCGGAAGGCGGCCATCTCGGCATGGCTCGCCTGCGGGTCGGTCACGACCGGATGCCCCACGAAGTCGCAGCGCATGCCCGCGGCTTCCATATAGGGCGGCTCGAACGGCAGGAGCGCCAGAACCTGATCCACATGGGCGGCCATCTTCTGGGCGCGTTTCGGACGCCAAGCCCAGACCGTTGGGGCCACGTAGTGCACGACGCGGATATCGCTTTTGGCTTTCACGAGCTCGGCCACGCGCAGGCAAAACTCCGGCAGGTCGATGGTGACCAGAACGTCGGGTTTGGCGGCGATGATCGCATCGGCCGTTTGCCGGATCCGGGCCTTCAGGCTGCGATATTCGCGCAGGATCTCGAAAATGCCCATGATCGAGATCTCGTCCATGGGAAAGAGGCTCGACAGGCCCTCTTCGATCATGCGCTCGCCGCCGATCCCCTCGAAGGTGACAGGTTCGAGCGCCGTGCGCCTGAAACCCCGCATGAGCGCTGCACCCAGTCGGTCCCCCGAAGGCTCGCCTGCGATGACGAAGACATGCATCAGCGGGGCCTTTCGCGGGACCAGAGGAAAAGGCCCAGCTCATCCGCTCTTGCGAGCGTCTTCGCGCGGTCGAGCACCAGCACTCCGTTTGCCTCGATCACGATGCCCGCAAGGCCCGCAGCCGCCGCCCCGGTCACGGTATCGGGGCCAATCGCCGGCAGATCGGCACGGCGGTCCTGGCTGGGCTTCGGCCCCTTGTAGAGGCAGCCTGCGCGCGCGGGCGCCCCGCCCGACAGCCAATCCGCCGCCTCGCCCAGAATGTCGAAGGTCGAGTCCATCAACGTGTCGGCGGGATCGCCAAGCCCCGCGCCTTGCGCCGCACCGCCCGTGGCGCCTGCCCCTCGTGCCAGATCGGCCAGCATGGCATCGGTGCCGCGCGCATCTTCGCGCGCAAGCACTTCCGTGCCGCGCAGAATGCAGGCCTGGCCGCGATCCTCCGCGCCCATCTGCGCGAGCACGCGGTCGCCCGTGCGTGCCTCCGTGCTGGCGATGGCAGGCGGCTGCGCCCGTGTCGGAATGCCCGGCGGCAGGAGAAGATCGGGGGCGGCTTCATGCGCGGCCAGGATGGCGAACCCCGCCTCCTCGAAAAGCGCCATGACCACGCGGAGCGCCCCGTCATCGCCCTGCGCCAGCGCTGCCGTGAGCCGGGGCACCAAAGGCTCGGTCGCGGCATCAATGGCTGACGGGTCGATCTGCGGGCGGTCGATCCCACCGCAGAGGCAAAGCTGCGTCACACCGCGCGCTTTCAGCTCCGAGATCAGGCTGCCCAGCGTTTCGATCCGGAAGGTCAGGTCGGGTGCGAGGCTGTCCGGCGGATTGCCCGCAAGCGCGCAGATCAGCGGCACCTCGATCCGCGTCGCGGCCACGGCTCCGGGCAGCGCCCCCCGGCCTGCGATGAGCGCGAGCATGCCGCCTCAGCCCGGGGTCAGGAAGTGCCGGTCGGTGGCGCCGGTCACGAAGTCGACGATTTCGCGCACGTAATCGCTTTCGGTTTCCTCACCGAGGCGGCGCGCGCGATCGGCAAAGGCGCCCTCCCCCTGGGCCAGCATCTGGAAGGCCGCGCGCAAGGCGGTGATGTCCCGCCGGGCCACGCCACGCCGTTTCAGACCCACGAGGTTCAGCCCGTCGAGCACCCCGCGCGGCGCCTGCACGAGACCGTAGGGAATGACATCGTTCGTCACCATTGTGACCGCGCCGATGATCGCGCCGCGCCCGATGCGGACGAACTGGTGAACGCCGGAAAGGCCACCGACGATCACGTCGTCATGGATCACGCAATGGCCCGCCAGCGCGGAATTGTTCACGAGGATCACGTTATTGCCGACCACAACGTCATGGGCCACATGGGCCCCCGCCATGATCAGGCAATCGTTGCCCACGCGCGTGACGCCGCCACCCCCCTCGGTGCCTGCATTGATCGTGACGTGTTCGCGGATGCGGTTGCGGTCGCCGATCTCGAGGCGGGTCTTTTCACCCTTGAACTTCTTGTCCTGCGGGATCTCTCCGATCACGCCGAAGGAGAAGAAGGTGTTGCCCGTGCCGATCACGGTATCACCGGTCAGCACGACATGGCTTTTCAGCACGTTGTCGGGACCGAGGCGCACATCGGGGCCGATATGGCAGAAGGGGCCGATCTCGCAGCCGGGGCCGATCTCGGCGCCCTCTTCGACATAGGCGGAGGGATGGATGCGGGGGGCGGTGTCGCTCACTTCGGCATGTCCATCATCGCGGTGAACTCGGCCTCGGCGGCCATCTCGCCATCGACGGTGGCCGTGCCCTTGAACTTCCAGACCTTGCCGCCGGGCTTGCCGCGCAGCGTCTCGAGCCGCATCTGCAACTGGTCGCCGGGGATCACCTTGCGGCGGAACTTGCAGCCGTCGATCCCCATGAAATAGATCAGCATGTCCTTGTCGGCGAGATCGAGCGCGACGCCCACCATCACACCTGCCGTCTGGGCCATCGCCTCGACGATGGTGACACCGGGCATGATCGGCGTGCCGGGGAAATGCCCCTGGAAATGCGGCTCGTTCATGGTGACGTTCTTGATGCCGAGCGCCGAGGCGGTGCCGTCGATCTCCTCGACCCGGTCCACCAGCAGGAACGGATAGCGATGCGGCAGGATGCGCTGGATGAGCTGGATATCGGCGCGTTTCAGATCACTGGACATGGTCTTCCTCTCGGCTGGCCCAAATGCGCCGGGGCGCGACGGGGGCTGGGGCAGTTCCCGGTGGGTAGCAATCGGCGCCGCACGGTGCAAGCGCGACCGGTCCCTACTCGGTCCCGGCGGGCGACGCGTCGGGGTCACCCATGTCGAACAAAGCGCCACCTTCCGACCTGTCGGACTGCGCGCCGGACGGGTTCGGCGCCGCGTTTTCGGGGGCCGCGGCCGGATCGGGCAGCGATATGCCTTCGCCGTTCCCGATACGGGCATCGACGCGCGCAATCGCGAGATCGGTGATGTCGATCGCATTGGCCGACAGGAGCACATTCGCCCGCTCTATGATCAGCGCACCGCCCGCCTCGCGCAGGATATCGGTCAGAACGGGCTGCACGGCGTTGAAGAAGACGCGCCGCACGCGGTCGCCGCGATTGGCCAGATCGCGGGCCTTGGCATCCTGCCGCTGGCGCAATTCCTGCACGCGGGCATCGAAGGCATCGGCCAGTGCGCGAAACTGGGCCGCATCGGTCTCGGCGCGAAGATCTGTCAGGCGCCGCTCTTCCTGCGACAGCTCGGCCTCGATCTCGCGGTTCTCCGCGGCAAGCGCCTGCCCCGCAGCCTCGACATCGCCGATGAGACGCTGGCCAAGTGCGCTATCGGTGAAAAGCCGCTCGGATTCGAGCGTCAGGATCGGCGAGCGGACGATCTGCCGATCCGTATCATTTTCCTGCTGGGACGCCTCCGCGCGCGCAACGGGGGCCTGATCGGCCGTCTGCGCGAGGGCCGGTGCGGAAAAGGCCGCCCATGCCCCAAGCGCCAGCAGCGCCGCGGCGAGGCTGGTGCGTATCGCCGCGGATCCGGTCATCAGAAATCGGTCGAGATCGTCAGCTCGAAGTTCTGCTCGCGATCCTCGTCTTCTTTCTGCAAGGCCTCGGAGAAGTTGAACCGCAAGGGACCGAGCGGTGTGGTCCAGAAGAGCGACAGGCCAATGACCTGACGGACAGCGCCGTCCTCATAGAGGACCTCGCCCGTGGCCGCGTCGGTATCATCGAGCCCCCAGAGCGAGCCCACATCGTAGAAGACACCGCCCGCGATGCCGTATTCCTCGGGCAGGCCAAGGGGGAATTCCGCCTCGAAGCGGGCGACGGCGTAGTAATTGCCGCCAAGCGCGTCGTCGAAGCCCGCCCCCTTTTCGCGCGGGCCGATGCCGCCCGGCTCAAAGCCGCGCATCCGGCTGGAACCCAGGAAGAAACGGTCGGTCACCCGGCTGCCCTGATCGCCGGTGTAATTCAGCGCGCCACCTTCGAAGATCGCGCGCAGCGTGACCTCTTCGGAGAAGGCCAGCCGCTGCGCCACCGCGCGCACATCGGTTTTCACGAAGGTCGTATCTCCGCCCACGCCGCCGAAATCCTGCCCGAACTCGAGCAGAACACCCGCATTCGGATCAAGTCCGGTGCGGCGCGTGTCATAGCTGAACCGGTACCCGATCGAACTTTGATAAAGCGCGCCCGCCTCGGCTTCCGAGGTCACGATGCCACCGACATCGGATTCGTCGGGCAGCGTCAGATCGGTATATTCGAGCGTGTAGCGCAGTTGCAGCCGCCCATTATCGGAAATCGGGAAGGTCAGCGACGGCGAGAAAGTGCCCGTTTCGGTGTTGTAATCCGCGTTCTGCCGTTCGGTGTTCGAATAGCTGAGCCCGATCCCGAAGGCGAGATCGCGGCCCAGAAGCGCCGGTTCGACGAAGCTGAACGAGTAACGGTTGCTGTCGGAGCTGGAGGTCAGGCCGAGGCTGAGTTGCTGGCCGCGACCGATGAAGTTCCGCTCCGCGAAGGACAGGTTCAGACCGAAGCCCGAGGAGGTCGAGTAGCTGCCCCCGATGGAGATCGAGCCGGTCGGCTGTTCCTCGACATCGACATCGACGATGACCTGCTGCGGGGTCGAGCCTTCACGCGCCTGCACCTCGGCATCCGCGAAGAAGCCAAGCGCGCGGATACGTTCGGCGGCATTGCGGATCTCGCGCGGATTGAAGGGATCGCCCTCGACGGTCTCGAACTGGCGGCGCACGACCCGGTCGAGCGTGGTGGTGTTGCCCTCGATATCGATCCGCTCGACGAAGATGCGCGGGCCGCGGGTCAGGACATATTCGATATCCAGCGACAGATCGCGGTCGTTGCGGGTCACGCGCGGCTCCACCCGCACGAAGTCGAGGCCTTCCTCGACCGCGCGACGCTCCAGCCGTTCGATGTCGCGATCCACAAGCTGCGGCGCGTAGACCTTGCCCGGACGTACGGCGACCGCACGCTGGAACGCGTCGATGTCGACCTCGGCCAGATCGGAGGTCACGGTGATCTCACCGAAGCGGAATTGCTGCCCTTCCTCGACATTGAAGGTGACGAAATATCCGTCCCGTTCCGCGGCAAGTTCGGCATTGGTGCCGGTGATGCGGAAATCGACATAGCCGCGCGAGGAATAGAAATCCTCAAGAAGCTGGCGGTCGAACTCGATCCGGTCGGCGATGAACGTGTCGCGCGTGATGATCGCGCGCAGAAGCCCCGCCTGCTTCGTCTCGAGGACGCGGCGCAGACGGCGGTCTGAGAATTGCTGGTTGCCGACAAAGGCGATCCGCTCCACCTCGGCGACGCCGCCTTCGAACACCTCGAAGACCAGATCGACGCGATTGTCGGAGCGGCGAATCAAGCGCGGCTGCACGCGGGCGGCGATCCGGCCCTGGGCCACGTAAGCCTCGGCGATCAGGTTGGCATCGGCCTCCGCCGTGGACGGGCTGTAGACGCGACGGGACTGGGATTGCAGAAGCGGCTGAAGGTCCTCGTCATCTATACGGCGATTGCCCTCGATCGCGATGCGGTTGATCGTCGGATATTCGACCACGCGGATGAGCAGCGTGTTGCCTTGCGGCACGATCTCGACCTCCTCGAAAAGGCCGGAATTCTGAATGTTCTGGAAGGCGTCGTTCAGCTGCGATGCGGAGACCGGCTGACCGCGCGCGATGCCCGCGTAAGACAGGATCGTGCCCGGCTCGATGCGCTGTGCGCCCTCGATCTCGACATTCGTGAAGACGAAGCTTTGCGCCACGACCGGCGTTGGTACGGTGACCAATACTGCAGCGGTTGAAAGCGAGAAAGCGGCGATGGCGCTTATTTTCGCGAACCCGTTGAGCGCCGACATACCAGGGCGCGCGACAGCCGTTTTCGACATTCCGCCAATTCCTTCCGACTTCCCTCTGAGATGTCAGTATCGGGATTGGAAGTCCTTGTCAAAAGGCGGAAACGCCTTTTCGGGCGGGTTTAAAGCGAGCCCAAAAACGCGCCGAAGCAGAGGGCGAAAATGATCGTGCAGACATAGAGCAGCCGGTCCCAGTTCAGGTTCCAGAGAAGCTCAAGTCCGCGGTAGCCTTGTTGAAGGGTCTGCATAGCGTCACCTGTCGCGATAGAGATTGCGTCAGGGTCTTAGATAAGGGCGGATTGCGACGGAAATGCGGCAAGGCCGGGGCAAGTTGGCGGCACGCGCCCTGCCCCGGCCTGCTTCGGCCTGAAACGAGACCGAGCTTACGGACAGAAGATATCGTTCGTCAGACCCAGCACCATGATCGACAGGATCAGGACAAGCCCCGCCGACATCAGCACCCTGAGCGCCCGGTCGCTGGGCGGCTTACCGCGCACGGCCTCGTAGGCGTAGAAACACAGATGCCCGCCATCGAGGACAGGGATCGGAAAGAGGTTCAGAAGGCCCACGGCCGTCGACAGAACCGCGATGAACCAGATGAAATTGGTGGTGCCCTGACTGGCCATCGAGCCCGAGGTTTCGGCAATGCCGATGGGCCCGGAGAGATTGCAGGTCGAAATCGCGCCGGTGATCATGTGCCACATGCCGGAGATCGACCCCTCGATGATCGCGCCCGTCTGGCTGATCCCCGAGGTGAACGCGCCCCAGACACCGGGCGTCTCGGTGGCGGGCTCGAAGAACATGCCGCCCACGATGCCGATCCGGTAGACCGTGCGGAAGGAATTGTCGGGCTGCGGCTCATCGGTGCGGCGCGGCGTCAGCGTGGTCTCCACGATATCGCCATCGCGCCAGATCGTCAGGTCGAGTGCGGCCCCTTCGGAGCCCTCCACCCGTTCGCGCAGCTGATCGAAGGCGAAGACCTCCTCGCCGTTGATGGTGCGGATCACATCACCGGGCCGGAAGCCCGCATCATCGGCGGCCGATCGCGGCACCACCTGCGTGGCAATCGGCGGATAGACATACGGCCCGGTCACGTCGATCTCGGAGCCGTCGCGCAGCACGGTATAGTCCAGTGCCTCCTGCTGGGGCAGCGCGTCGAGGAAGGCGGTGAAGGCCTCATCCTCGTCGAAGCCCGGCGGTGCGGTGCCCTCGATCGCGACGATTTCGTCGCCGATGCGCAGCTCCTGGTTTGCGGGAAGCACGCGCAATTCGCCCACGGTAATGGGCTCCGACACGACGCCGCGCGCCATGAAGATCGCGGTGAAGACAAGGATCGACAGGACGAAATTGAAGATCGGACCCGCCGCGACCGTGGCCGCCCGCGCCCAGAGCGGCGCGCCGTTCATCGTGCGGCGTCGTTCCGCCTCCGAAAGGGCATCCATCGCGGCCTCGTCCTTGCCGCCGGAGGCATTGCTGTCGCCCTTGAACTTGACGTAGCCGCCCAGCGGAAACAGCGCGATCTGCCATTTCGTGCCGCGCTTGTCGTGGCGCGAATAGATGACCGGGCCGAAGCCCAGGCTGAAGACATCCGCATGGATGCCCGACCAGCGGCCCACGATGTAATGGCCGTATTCATGGATCGCGACGATGATCGACAGGGCGATGACAAAGGCCACGAGGGTCCACAAAAGCCCCCCGAACTGCGGAATCAAAGAAACGAAATCCAAATGCCCTGCCCTTTTATTCTGTCATCACCGCGTCTGCGGTTTCTCTTGCGAGATGGTCTGCCTCCCGGACCATATCAAGCGTAATCTCGTCGACATTAAGGACCGATTGCGCCGAAAGACGGTCGAGCACGGTCTCGACGACTTGTGCCATTTCCAGAAAGCCGATGCGTTTTTCGATGAAGGCATCGAGCGCGCGTTCCTTGGCGGCGTTGAAGACCGCACCCGAAAGACCACCCGTCTCCATGACGGCGCGCGCAAGCCGCAGCGCGGGCCAGCGCATCTCGCAGGCCGGGCGGAAGGTAAATTGACCAAGCGCCACGAGGTCGAGCCGCTCGACGGGAAGCGGCTTGCGCGCGGGATGATGCAGCGCAAAGCCGATGGCGTGGCGCATGTCCGCAGGCCCCACATGGGCCATCAGACCGCCATCGCGGAACCCGACAAGGGCATGGATCATGGATTCGGGGTGCACCACGGTCTCGATCCGCTGAGGCTCGATGCCGAAGAATTCCCGCGTCTCGATGAGTTCCAGCGCCTTGTTGAACATCGACGCGGAGTCGATGGTGATCCGCTGGCCCATGTCCCAATTGGGATGGGTGGCGGCCTGTTCGGGCGTGGCACGGGCCAGATCCTCAAGCGGCCAGTCGCGGAACGCGCCGCCCGATGCGGTGATGATGACCCGCTCCACCGCCGCGATGTCTTCGCCAATGAGCGCCTGGAACACGGCGGAATGCTCACTGTCGACGGGCAGGATGGCCCCGCCATGCGCCTTCGCGGTCGCCATGACGAGCGGGCCCGCGCAGACCATGCTTTCCTTGTTGGCGAGCGCCAGCGTCGCCCCCGTCTCGAGCGCGGCAAGCCCCGGCGCGAGCCCGGCCGCGCCGACAATGGCGGACATGACCCAATCCGCAGGACGGCGCGCAGCCTCAGAGAGGGCGTTGGTGCCCGCCGCGGCCTCGACATCACTGCCTTTGAGGGCCGCGCGCAGATCCTCCAGCATATCCTCATGGGCGGTGACCGCGATTTCGGCCCCAAGCCGCTTCGCATCCGCGGCGAGCCGGGCCACATTGCGCCCGCCCGTGAGCGCCACCACCTGGTAGGCGTCAGGATCGCGCGCGATCAGGTCAATCGTGTTCTGCCCGATGGAGCCGGTCGCCCCGAGGATCGAGATCTGCCGCCGCCCGCTCATCTCAGCTGATACCCGAGGGGAAACCCACCAGCGGCCCGACGATCAGGATGAACAAGGCCGCCCCGAGCATCCCGTCGAAGCGGTCGAAGAGACCGCCATGGCCGGGGATGAGGGTCGAGCTGTCCTTGACGCCCGCGCGCCGCTTGATCGCCGATTCCGCGATATCGCCGAGCTGGCTCGCCATAGAGATCGCGATGGAGAGGGGCACGAGGCTCATATCCGCGCCGGTCAGCCCGGCGAAGATCGCGCCAAGCCCGCCTGCGGCGATCCAGCCCGCAACCGTGCCCGACCAGGTCTTCTTGGGGCTGACGCGCGGCCAGAACTTGGGTCCGCCGATCATGCGGCCTGCGAAGTATCCCGCCACATCGGTCGCGACAACCACAAGGACGAGCCACAGCATCCAGATCAGACCGAAATCGTCGCGCACGCCCATCATGCCGTAGCCCGCGAGCAGGATCATCGCCGCGAAGGCCGCATAGGTCGGCCCGCCCCGGGTCATCTGCCCGAAGCCCAGCATCGACGGCGCGAGCAGCAGCGGCATCGCGTAGGCGGGGGGCAATTCGGCCGCGATCAACACCGCGCCCGCCGCCGCCACGCCCAGAACCTTGGGCGTGCGGATGCGATCGGAATCGATCATGCGCACGAGTTCCCAGACCATGAGCCCGGAGACCAGCGCGATGAGGATGTGGAAGGTCAGACCACCCGCCCAGACGCAGGCCATGCCCACCCCGACCATCACCAGGCCGGAGATCATGCGTTCGGACAGATCCCCCCAATTGCCTTTTGGGCTCATGCAGGCACGGCTCCGAAGCGGCGGTCGCGGCGTCCGAAGCCTTCGGTCAGGCGCATGAATTCACCGGCGGTGAAATCGGGCCAGAGCGTGTCGACGAACTCGTATTCGGCATAGGCGGATTGCCACAGCAGGAAGTTGGAGATGCGCGCCTCGCCGGAGGTGCGGATCACGAGGTCCGGATCTGGCAACAGGCAGGTATCGAGGTAACGCGGCAGCGTCTCCTCGCCCACATCCTCGGGCTTGAGCTTGCCATCGGCCACGTCCTGCGCCAGCCGCCGCGTCGCGCGGGCAACTTCGTCGCGGCCTCCGTAGTTCAGCGCGATCGTGAGGTTGGTACCGTCGCAATGCGCGGTCATCGCCTCGAGCTGGTCCATGAGCTCGCGCAGCTTGCGGTCGAGCCCGGGCCGGTCACCGATGAAGCGCACGCGCACATTGTTCTCGCGCAGCGCGCGGGCCTCGCGGGTGATGTAGAGCCGAAAGAGGCTCATCAGCCCCGCCACCTCGTCCTGGGTGCGCTTCCAGTTCTCCGTCGAGAAGGCGAAGATGGTCAGGTATTCCACGCCGCAATCCGGGCAGGCCTCGACGATCTCGCGCACGCGGCGCGCGCCCGCCTGGTGACCGAAAAGCCGGGGACGGCCACGGCTTTGCGCCCATCGGCCATTGCCGTCCATGATGACGGCGACGTGACGCGGGGCGTCTGCGTTTTTGGCCTTGGGCATCGGGTCTCTCCTTTGGCGAGCTGGCGAACCTGTCGCGCGCGGTCCGTGTCTCAGACCTGCATGATTTCCTGCTGCTTGGCTTCGAGCGCTTCGTCCACCTTCTTGATGTAGGTGTCGGTCAGCTCCTGCACCTCGGTCTCCCAGAACTTCTGATCGTCCTCGGAGAGACCATCGGCCTTGGCCTTCTTGATCTGGTCCATGCCGTCGCGGCGCAGGTTGCGGATCGAGACGCGCGCATTCTCCGCGTAGGAGCCCGCGACCTTGGTCAGCTCGCGGCGGCGTTCCTCGTTCAGCTCGGGGATGGGCAGCATGATGATCGTGCCGTTGAGCTGGGGATTGATGCCCAGCCCGCTCTCGCGGATGGCCTTCTCGACCTTGTTCACGAGGCCCTTGTCCCAGACATTGATCGTGACCATGCGCGGCTCCGGCACGTTCACGGTGCCGACCTGGTTGATCGGCGTCATCTGGCCATAGGCCTCGACCTGCACCGGCTCCAGCATGGAGGCCGATGCCCGGCCCGTCCGCAGCGACGCGAATTCGGTGCGCAGATTGGTCATGGCGCCATCCATACGGCGGGTGAGATCGTCTGTGTCTAGCTCGAAGTCGTCAGCCATAAGAGTTCCCGGTCGTTTTGGCAGGGCCTTGGGGCCCGCTCAGTCTGTCGTCGGTATAGAGCAAGGCGCGCCCTAAATGCCAGAGCCGACATAGATTTCGGCGCGATGTGGCTTTGATCCCGCAGCCCGGGAAGGGCCGGGTCAGAACGAGGCCCCCGCCCTGTGGCGTTATCGGGATTTTAAGCAGCTTTCCCTTAATGGAGCGGGGGAGACATCCCCACGCGCAGAGGAATGATGGCCACAAGCGTCGTAAACATGATCTTTCTCGGCAACTTCGCCGATGTGGATACCGACGAGACGGATGCCGATGCGGAATCGGCCAACACCCTGCTGGGCACCTATGACGCGTTTTCCGATCTCCAGCTCGTCGAGGTCACCAACGAGGATGTCGACAATGACGGCGCGATCCGGGACGACGAATTCGGCACCGGCGATTTCGTAACCTACACGCGGGACGGCACGAATTACGTCGCCAAATCCGACACCACCATGGATATGTGGGTGCGGATCACCGATGAGCAGGGCAACGTGTCGGATATCGAGGTCGCAGGCATCCAGATGGATAACGGCGATTTCTTCATCACCGATCTTTTCAACGCGGGCACGCTCGACAATCTGACGATCAGATCGGTCGAGGTCTATTCGATCCCGGACACGAATTTCGCGGGCTATACGAGCACTTACAACGTCTCGAACACGTCGGTCTGCTATTGCTCGGGCACGATGATCCGCACGGCTGAGGGCGATGTCGCGGTTGAGCAGCTGCGCCCCGACATGCGGCTTCTGACCTTCGATCAGGGCTTGGCACCCCTGCTCTGGATCGGCTCACAGCGGTATCAGCGTCCTGGGCCGTCAGCGCCGGTGACGATTGGGCCCGGCAGCCTTGGCCCCGGCCGGCCCGATCGCGCGCTTCATGTCTCGCCGCAGCACAGGCTTCTTGCCAGCGGGCCCGTCGTGCGGCGGATGTTCGGAACCGATCACGTGCTGCTTCCCGCCAAACGCCTGTTGCCGCTGCCCGGAATTGCGCGCGCAGATCCTTCGAAACCCGTGCGCTACTGGCACCTTCTCTGCGACGGGCACGAGGTCATTTTCGCGAACGGGATGCCGGCGGAGACGCTTTTTCTGGGTCCGATGGCCTGGCAATCGCTGTCAGGGAAAAAGCGCGCGGAGATCGCGAAAGCGTTGGTCATTTCGGGCGACGCCGCGCATCCACCGCCCCAGGCCAAGGCGCGATTCGAACCGGGCGGCGCGCGCCAGCGGCGGCTGATCGAACGATTGCTCAAAAACCGAAAACCGTTATCGGATCTACCGGCGCTGCCGCAAACCACTGCGGATCAGGCGACCCCGCCCTTGCCGGGACGAACGCAGCTGCGCTGTGACGCCACGCCGACTGCGCCCGCAAACCGGCCGCTGACGGCGCATGAAGGGGCCGCGCGTGTGGGCCCTAGCCCTGCACCTTCGTGAACGTGCCGCGCCCCGCGAGGATGCCGTTGAAGCCCCCCGGTTCATCGAGCGAGAAGACAATGATCGGCAGGTTGTTGTCCCGCGCCAGCGCAATCGCCGACGCGTCCATCACCTTGAGGTTCTTGGCGAGGCAATCGTCATAGCTGACAACGTCGTAGCGCACGGCGTCGTCATGCTTCATCGGGTCCTTGTCATAGACCCCATCGACCTTCGTGCCCTTGAAGATCGCCTCGCAGGCCATTTCGTTGGCGCGAAGCGTCGCCGCCGTATCGGTGGTGAAATAGGGATTGCCGGTGCCCGCGGCGAAGATGCAGACGCGCTTCTTTTCAAGGTGGCGCACGGCGCGGCGGCGGATATAGGGCTCGGCGACCTCGTCCATTCGGATGGCGCTGATCACGCGGGTATAGACGCCGAGGCCCTCGAGCGCCGATTGCATCGCGAGCGCGTTCATCACCGTGGCCAGCATGCCCATGTAATCGGCCGTGGTCCGCTCCATGCCCTGCGCGGATCCCGCAAGGCCCCGGAAGATGTTGCCGCCGCCGATCACCATGCAGATCTCGACACCCAGATCGTGCACGGATTTGACCTCGCGGGCGATCCGCTCGACCGTGGGAGGATGCAGCCCGTAGCCCTGATCTCCCATCAGCGCCTCCCCGGATATCTTCAGCAAAACGCGATTGAAGGTTGTCTCGGGAATGTCGGTCTCGGCCATGTTGCGCTCCATCCGGCTGGCGGTCTAGGATCGTGGGCATAGATGTCCGAAAACCCGCGCGATGACAATGCTGGGTGCGGATGAAACGCCGAAGGCGCCCGATGCTCGATCCCGACACGCTCGATCCCGACCGCCCGGTGCTGATTGCCGGGCCGACCGCGTCCGGCAAATCGGGCCTCGCCCTCACGATCGCGGAGCGGCAAGGCGGCGTGATCGTCAATGCAGACGCCCTTCAGGTCTTCGAGGATTGGCGCGTGCTGACCGCCCGCCCTGCCCGTGCGGACGAAGCCCGCGCGCCGCATGTCCTTTACGGTCACATTCCCGGCGACACGGCCTATTCGGTGGGTCAATGGCTGCGCGATCTGGAACCGTATCTGGCCGGTCAGCGCCCCATCATCGTGGGCGGCACCGGACTGTACTTCACCGCATTGACCAAGGGGTTGGCCGAGATCCCCCCGACGCCGGAGCCTCTGCGCGTCGAGGCGATGGCCCGGATCGCCGACGAAGGGTTCGAGACGCTCCTGCCCGAGATCGATGCCGAGACCCGTGCGCGCATCGACACCCGCAACCCGATGCGGGTCCAACGGGCCTGGGAGGTGCAGCGCGCCACGGGTCGGGGCCTGGCTGCCTGGCAGGACGACACGCCTCCCCCGCGCCTGCCCCTTGCCGACAGCCAAGCCTTCGTGATCGGCGCGGAGAAGGACTGGCTCACGCCCCGGATCGCGCGTCGGTTCCGGCAAATGGTCGCCGAAGGGGCCCTCGAGGAGGCACAAAGACAGGCAGAGACGTTCACAACCGCGCGCCCGTCGGCAAAAGCCATTGGCGCGGCGGAGCTTGTGGCCCATGCTAGGGGCGAGATGTCCCTCAGCGATGCCATAGACCGCGCGGTGATCCAGACCCGCCAATACGCCAAGCGGCAACGCAGCTGGTTCCGTGCCAACATGCGTGACTGGCGCTGGCTCGATCCCGCCCGCGCGGAGGTCTGAGAGATGCGCGGCCCCTCCTTCCTTCGCAAACCCGCCCGCATCCACGAGGCGACCGAGGCGGCGCGCCCGATCCTGTGCCAGAACGCGGCGCAGTTCACGCAAGGGGCGGCCTGGCGGTTGCGCGATCTGCATGACCGCGAGGACGATCTGGTGATCTGGATCACGCGCGGACAGGGGCTCGTGAATATCGCGGGCGTGCGGCGCGGTTTCGGCGCGCATAACGCTCTGATCCTGCCTGCGGGCACGCTCATGGCGCTGGAATTGGGACCGCAGGCGCTGGCGCAGGTCGTGCAGGCCCCGGCCGGGATGATCGCGCTCGACAAGCGAGAGGCGCTGCATCTGCGCTGCCGGGATGCCCTGTCCCAGGCGGAATTGACGGGCGAGATCGAGGCGATGCAGCGCGAGATGTCGCGCGACGGGCTGTACCTGCGCGACGCGCTCGAGGCGCATCTGGCCCTCATCTCGGTCTGGCTGCGGAGACAGGTGGCCGCCGGTGCCGCCGACCGTCCCAAGGAAGGCGCGAGCCAGCGGTTGGCCCATCGTTTTGCGGCCCTCGTCGTGCGCGACCACCGCAGCGACCGGGTCATGGCCGATTATGCCAGCGCGCTCGACGTGACGCCGACGCATCTCACGCGGGTCTGCAAGGCCGTGTCGGGCATGACGGCGGCGGAAATGATCACCGAACGCAAGCTCTATGCCGCGCGGCAGATGCTGTCCCGGAAGGAACCCAGCATCGCGCAGGTTGCCACCGATCTGGGGTTTCACTCGGCGGCCTATTTCACCCGGTTCGTGCAAAGCCATACCGGCCAGACCCCGTCGAGCCTGCGGCGCGCGGCGCAATTGGCAAAGGGCGCGGCATGACGCGGGTCACCGATCCCGGAAAGACCGGGCATCCCGCCCTGCCCGGCCTTGGCGCGGAATACCGTGCGGGCCTCTTGTCCCGGCGGGAATTCCTGACGCGGGCGACGGCCCTCGGGGCAAGCGCCGCCCTTCTGGGCACGCTCGGCCTGCCCCGCCCGGCCAATGCGCAACCGGCCCGCGCCATGGGTGGCACCCTGCGCATCCAGCAGGATGTGCGGCCCCTGAAGGATCCGCGCACCTTCGACTGGCCCGAGATTGCCAATATCAGCCGCGGCTGGCTCGAATACCTCGTGGAACAGCGCCCCGATGGCAGTCTGCGCGGCATGCTTCTGGACCGCTGGGAGGTGAACGACGACGCCACTGCCTACACGCTTTTTGTCCGCGAGGGCGTGCGCTGGTCGGATGGCACCGACTTCACCGCAGACGACGTGGCGCGCATGTTCGCCTACTGGTGCGATACCTCCGTCGAAGGCAACGTCATGGCCGCAGGGCTCGCCAGCCTCGGCGACCCCGAAACCGGTCAATTGCGCGACGGCGCCGTGACCATCCGCGATCCGCTGACGGTCGAGGTGACCCTGCCGAAACCGGATGTGACGCTGATCGTGGCCCTGTCGGACTATCCCGCCGCGGTGATCCCGCCCGGTTTCGACCCCGCGACCATGACGGATAACCCAGTGGGTACAGGGCCTTACAGGCCGGAGTTCATTCTTGAGGGCGATCTGGCCGTCCTGGTGCGCCGCGACGATCACGACTGGTGGGGCGACGAGGTTGACGGGATCGGCCCCGCGACCCTCGACCGGATAGAGTTCATCGATCTCGGCACCGATCCGGCCTCCTGGGTCGCCGCCATCGAGGATGGACGCGTCGACATGCTCTATGAAAATGTCGGGCGCTTCATCGATGCCGCTGACGCGCTCGGTTGGGAGAAGTCGGACGTCGTCACCGCCGCGACGGTCGTCCTGCGTGCCAACCAGAACGCCGATGTCGGCGGCGAAAAGCTCTATGCGGACCGTCAGGTCCGGCGCGGCCTCAGCCTCGCCATCGACAACGCGATCTGCCTTGAGCTGGGCTATGGCGACCGGGGAGAGGTGGCCGCCAATCATCACGTGGCCCCAATCCAGCCCGATTACGCCGATATCGGTCCGGCTGTTTACGATCCGGTTCAGGGCCGCGCGGCGCTGGTGCAGGCGGGCCGTATCGATGTGGAACATGCGGTCGTGACGCTTGATGACGGGGTGGCGCGCCGCACGGGCGAGGCCGTTGTGGCACTCCTCCTCGATGCCGGGATCAAGGCGCGGCAGGTGGTGCTGCCCGGCTCGCGGTTCTGGTCGAGCTGGAAGGACTTCCCGCTGTCGATCACCGAATGGAACCATCGCCCGCTCGGGGTGCAGACGATGGCGCTGGCCTATCGCACCGGCGCGGTCTGGAACGAAAGCGCCTATGCCAACCCCGAGTTCGACGCGACGCTCGACGAGGCGCTGGCGATTGCGGATGCCGGAACCCGCGCACAGGTCATGGCGCGGCTCGAGACCATGCTGCGGGAGGATTGGGTGGTCGTGCAGCCCTATTGGCGCGCGCTTTTCCGGCATTACCGGCCCGGACTTATCGGCGCGGAGATGCACCCGTCCTTCGAGATCCATCTCTATCGTTTAGGCTGGGCCGAGGGCAGCGCCCCCACGGGCAACTGATCAGCTGCCCCAAATGATCTTCACGTAATTCTTGGTTTCCTTGTAGGGCGGCACGCCGCCGTACTTCTCAACCGCGCCGGGCCCTGCATTATAGGCTGCAAGCGCCAGCCGCCAGGATTTGAAGCGCTTGTATTGCGCCGCGAGATAGCGCGCTCCTCCTTCGAGGTTCTGGCTCGGATCAGCGGGATCAACACCCAACAGGCGGGCGGTGCCCGGCATCAACTGTGCGAGGCCCATCGCGCCCTTGTGCGACACCGCACCGGGGTTCCAACCCGATTCCTGCTGCACGAGGCGCAGGAACAGATCCTCGGGGATGCCATGCCGCCGCGCCGCGGATTTCGCCACGTTCAGGTAGACCCCCTTGTAGCGCCCCGCATAGCGCGGCACCGCGTCGTCCCATTTCGTCGGCGTGTTCACCCGCGCGGGCTGCAGCCGCACGGAGGCGCGGTACTGCTCAGAGGCGCGCCGGTCGAGTACGCCGGTCTGGTTGCTGAAAAGCTTGGCCCGGCCTTGCGAGGACAGGACGTCCGCCTGTGCGGCCCCGGTTCCGAGGGCCAATGTGCCGACAATGGCAGCGGTAAACACTAAACGCATGATTGCTCCGTTCCCTACGGACCGGCATGGCCGGAAATCCCTGCCGACTATACGGAAAACGGCGCGCTTGGCGAGTCCTTGCGTGCCCGCGCTCATGGGGTGTTAACCACTTTGCCATAGCCAAGAGGCGAGATCGAAGGTTTCGGGCGCCGCGGCACTGGTATACCGTCTCCTGCAACAAGGGCGAAGGCCCGGAATCAGGGAACAAGGAAAGGACCGACATGGCCGGATCCGTGAACAAGGTCATCATCGTGGGCAATCTCGGGCGCGATCCCGAAACGCGCACGTTCCAGAACGGCGGCAAGGTGTGCAACCTGCGCATCGCGACCTCCGAGAACTGGAAAGACAGGAACACCGGCGAGCGGCGCGAGAAGACGGAATGGCATTCTGTCGCCATCTTCTCCGAACCGCTGGCACGCATCGCGGAGCAATATCTCAAGAAGGGCTCCAAGGTGTATATCGAGGGCCAGCTCGAGACGCGCAAATGGCAGGATCAATCCGGCCAGGACCGCTATTCGACCGAGGTCGTGCTGCGCCCCTATCGCGGGGAGCTGACGCTGCTCGACAGCCGGTCCGATAGCGGCGGTGGCGGCGGCTATGGCGGCGGCGGCGGCGGAGGCGGCGGCTATTCCGACGATTACGGCGGCGGCTATGGCGGTGGCGATCAGGGCGGCAGCTACGGCGGTGGCCAGGGCTCCGGCGGCGGCGGTGGCGGCTCCCGTGCACCGGCGCGGGACATCGACGACGAGATCCCGTTCTGATCGGCCTCTGCGGATGATCGAAACAAATGGCCGCGCCCGGGAGATGCCCGGCGCGGCCTTTTTCTTTGCTCCGGTAGACGTGCCGTGTCCGGCTTCGCCGTATCAGCCCTGCCCGAACGGCACCATTCTTAACGAAACAGGCCCGAACGCCCCTTGGGTGTGACAACACCGCCCTGCCCCGGAACTGGTATCCGCGCGCCCCGTTCCCATCTATGAATGGAGAAACCGGAGACAGGCAGGCAATATGACATGGTCCTTCCCCATAGGCCGGGTGCTCGGCTCGGAAGTGCGGATCCACGGCACGTTTTTCTTCCTCCTGGCGTGGATCGCCATCACGGCCTTCAACACGGGCGGCCTCACCGGCGCGGTGCTGAACCTCGTCTTCATCCTGGCGCTCTTCGCCTGCGTTGTGGCGCATGAGTTCGGCCACGCGCTTATGGCGAAACGCTTCGGCATCCGGACGCCCGACATCACGCTGCTGCCCATTGGCGGCCTGGCGCGGCTTGAGCGGATGCCGGACCGACCCGGACAGGAAATCGCGGTGGCGCTGGCGGGTCCGCTGGTGAATGTGGTCATCGCGGGCTTGCTGTTCATCGCGGGCGTACGACCGGGATTTGCCGTTCTGGGCGATGCCTCGGGCGCGGGCGCCATTCTGGGCGGATTGCTATCCGTGAACGTGCTTCTGGTGCTGTTCAACATGATCCCGGCCTTCCCGATGGATGGGGGCCGCGTCTTGCGCGGGGCGCTGTCGATCTTCCTGCCCCGGCTGCGGGCCACGAAGGTTGCCGTGCGCGTGGGTCAGGCCTTCGCCGTTCTCTTTGCGGCCTACGGCTTCTGGACCGGCAGTTTCATGTTGCCGCTGATCGCCGTCTTCATCTTCTTTGCGGGCAATGCCGAGCTGGGCGAGATGTCGGCCCGCGCCAAGGTCGCGGATCTGAGCGTGGGCGACGCGATGATCTCGGACTTCACGCATCTGTCGCCCGAGGCGCCGCTCGCCGCCGCGGCCGAATTGTCGGAAAGCGGCGATCAGGACATTTTCCCGGTGATTGGCAGCGACGGCCGCCTGCAAGGCTTCGTCACCCGCGACGCGCTGCACGAGAAGCGCCCGCAGGGCGAGCATCCGCTGCGCGTGCGCGACCTGATCGAGACGGAGCCACCGAGCCTGCCCCAAAGCCGCGGGGCGGATGCGCTGTTCGACGTGCTGTCAGAGGCCCCCGCCATCGGCGTGACCGGCCCGTCGGGGCGGTTTGTCGGCTATGTCACACAGGCGCAAGCCGTGGCGCTTCTCAGGCGGCGGCGCGGGCGCTGAGCGCATCCTGAAGAAGCGTGCGCACCGTCGCGTCCGGCACGTCGGAGGTCACGAAAGCATCGCCGATGCCGCGCGCAAGGATGAAGCGCAACTTGCCCGCCACGACCTTCTTGTCCTGCGCCATCAACGCCAGAAGCGCGTCGGCATCCGGCAGATCGCCCGGAATGTCTGCCAAATCCGCCTTCATTCCCATCTGGCGCAGATGGGCGCGGACGCGGCCCGGCTCTTCCTGCGCGCAGAGACCGAGGCGCGCGGACAACTCGAAGGCCAGCGCGCAGCCGATGGCCACGCCCTCGCCGTGCAGCAGCCGGTCCGAATAGCCCGTTGCCGCCTCCAGCGCATGACAGAAGGTGTGCCCGAGGTTCAAAAGCGCGCGGTCGCCCTGTTCGGTCTCGTCGCGCACCACGATCTCGGCCTTCATCTCGACGGAGCGTTTGACTGCGCGCATTCGGGCGGCCGCATCTCCTGATGCAATGGATGAGCCTTGCCCCTCAAGCCATTGAAAAAATGCGTAATCCCCCAAAAGGCCGTATTTGACTACCTCGCCGTACCCGGCCAGGAAATCGCGCGGGGTCAGCGTGCCCAGAACCGCGATATCGGCCAGCACCAGAGCGGGCTGATGGAAGGCGCCCACGAGGTTCTTGCCATGGGGCGAATTGATTCCGGTCTTGCCGCCCACGGAGCTGTCCACCTGCGCCAGAAGCGAGGTCGGCACCTGCACGAAGCGCACGCCCCGCCGCAGGATCGCCGCGGCAAAGCCCACCAGATCGCCGATCACGCCGCCACCCAGGGCGATGACCACGTCGCGCCGCTCCACCTTCTGGGCGAGAAGCCATTCGGTCGTCTCCTGCAGACGCGCCCAGCTTTTCGTGGCCTCGCCCGCGGGCAGAACAAGCGCCTCTGACGCGATGCCTTCGGCCTCGAGCGCGGTCTGGAGCGCGCTGAGATGCAACGCGCCCACGCGGTCGTCGGTCACGATGGTGCAGCGCTTGCGGTCCAGAAGCGGCGCGATCTCGGCGCCCGCGCGGTCCAAAAGACCGGGGCCGATACGCACGTCATAGGCACGCGCGCCAAGGGGGACATGGACTGTGTCGATCATGGGTTTGCTTCCAATACGTCGTCGCGGCTGCGCAGGGTTTCCAACACCGCGCGGGCGGTATCCTCGATGGAGAATTGCGGCTCCGAGCGGACCGAAAGATCCGCCAGCCGGTAGATCGGCACCCGCGCCTCGTAAAGCTCGGTCAGGGTCTGGCGCGGATCGCTGGTGCGCAGCAAGGGCCGGGTGTTCTTGTGCCGCACGCGCTGCCACAGAAGATCGAGCCCAGCATCGATCCAGACCGACACACCCTTGTCGGAGATCATCGCGCGGTTTCGCTCCTGGAGAAACGCGCCCCCGCCCGTGGACAGGATCGCAGGACGGCCGGCAAGCAGCCGGGCGATGACCTCGCTCTCGCGGCGACGAAAGAACCGCTCCCCGTCGCGGGCAAAGATCTCGGCGATGGACATGGAGGCGGCGGTCTCGATCTCCGCATCGGAATCGAGAAAGGGCACGTGCAGCATCTGCGCCAGCGCCCGCCCCACAGCGGTCTTGCCCGCGCCCATCATGCCGACGAGCACCACGGATTTGCGCAATTTCAAAACTGTGCGAAGATCTGTCTCGGCCATCTGCCGCCCAATCACGAAGTTTTCGGCGTGAATGACGTGAACTCGCTCAGATTGCCAGTTATAAGTGCAAAAAAATGCCGAGGCAGAAGGCGAAGGTAACGATGGGGCGACTTCTCAAATGGCTGTTTTACCTGGTAATTCTCGCTGCAATTGCCTTGGTGGGCTATGCCTATCTGGGTGAGTTTTTCGGCGCGGACTTCTCCCCGCCACAGGCGGAGATTCGCCAGCCGGTCGACCTGGATGTCGATTAGAGCAGCGGCCTTTGCCTCGGTGATTGCAGGCCCTGCCCTGTCGCAGGAGCCACTTTCCGTCATCGATTGGCTGGATGGACGGAACGCGCCGCCCGTGGCCGCCCCGGTCACACCGCCCGTCGCGGCCCCCATTACCCCGCCCACCGCGCGGCCGAATGGCCTGACGGGCGAACCGCCGGTGGCGGACAGCGTGCAGGTGCCGGATGTCGAAGCGCGACCGCTCGACGCGCCCTCCATCGAGGCCGTGGGGCTATTGCCGACAAATCGCACAGGCCTGCCTGCAAGCCTGTGGTCATCAAGCGACGGCGCGCGGCTCGCGCGGCTTGTGCACAGGACCGAGGCGGACGTGCCCGCCATCGCGGCCCTTCTCAACACGCTCCTCTTGGCCGAGGCGCATCCGCCGCGGTATACGGGGCCAGAGGCGCGGTTTCTGGCCGCCCGGATCGCCCGCCTGATCGAAGGCGGTGCCATCGACCCCGCCTTGGCGCTTCTGGAGCGCGCGGGCCCTGCCCGGCCCGATCTCTTTCCGCTCTGGCTCGAAGCGGCACTCCTGCAGGGGAACCCCGCAGCCCCGTGCGAGGCGCTGACCGAAGATGCGTCCCTCAGCGAAGACCTCGCAACGACGATCTTCTGCGCCGCGCGGCAGGGTGACTGGCCCCGTGCGATGCTCACCTTCGAAAGCGCCCGCAGCCTCGATCTTCTGTCGGCGCGGGATACCGATCTGCTTTGGCGGTTCCTGGAGCCCGAGTTCAGCGAGGAATTGCCGTCTCTGCCGCCGCCCGTGCGTCCGAGCGTGCTGCAATTCCGCCTGTTCGAGGCGATCGGAGAGCCGCTGCCCACCACGCGCCTGCCGCGCGCCTTCGCGGCGACGGATCTGGGCGGCGACCAGGGCTGGAAGGCGCAGCTGACCGCGGCGGAGCGGCTCGCGCGGGCCGGCACGCTGTCGGAGAACCGCCTTCTTGGGATCTATTCGCTGCGCCAGCCCGCCGCGTCGGGGGGCATCTGGGACCGGGTCGAGGCGCTGCAACGCTTCGACATCGCCATGACCGCGCGCAATCCCACCTCTGTCGCGACGGCGCTGCTGCGCGTCTGGCCCCAGATGGAGGAGGCAGGCCTCCTCGTGCCGTTTGCCACGCTCTACGCCGAACGCCTTCTGGCGCTTCCCCTGTCGGGAGCGGCGCGCCGGTTGTCCGTGCGCGCAGGCTTCCTGTCGCCGGTCTATGAGAGTGCGGCTGCCATCACCGAATCCAACGATCCGGAAACCGCCTTCCTGTCCGCGATCGCGCGCGGCACCGCCCCTGCGGCGCAATCGGACCTGCCCCATGCCAGCGCCATCGCCGCGGCCTTCAGCGAAGGCGCCACCCCGCCCGCGATACTTCAGCGGATGTTGCAGGATGGCCAGCTTGGCGAGGCGATCCTGCGGGCGATCGCCCTCTTCTCGCAAGGGGCGGCCGGCAACGATCCGCAATTGACCGACGCGCTGGCGACCTTCCGGGCGGTCGGGCTCGAGGACACGGCGCGGCGTGCAGCACTGCAACTGGCGCTTCTGAGCGAGACGCGCGGAACGCGGCCATGAACGATCAGCGGCTGATCTCCTCTTTCCTGGAGGCGCAGGCCGCGGAGCGGGGTGCTGCGGAAAACACGCTGCTGGCCTATGCGCGCGATCTGGGCGCCGTGGCCGAGTGGCTGGCGGCTCAGGGGCGCGATTTCGCCTCGGCCCAACGGCAGGATATCGAAGGGTACCTCGTGCATTGCGACGCGCAGGGCTTCGCCAAATCGACCCGCGCCCGCAGGCTCTCGGCGATCAAGCAGATCTATCGCTTCGCATTCGAGGAGGGGCTTCGCACCGACAATCCCGCCGTCCAGATCGCAGGGCCCGGCCGCGACAAGCGCCTGCCGAAGACGTTGTCCGTCGCCGAGGTGGACCGCCTTCTCGATGCGGCCGAAAGCCATGGCCGCACGCCCACGGACCGGGTGCGCAACACCTGCCTGATGCAATTGCTCTATGCGACGGGCATGCGCGTCTCGGAACTGGTCACCCTGCCCCTCGCGGCGGCGAAGGGCGATCCGCGCATGCTGCTGATCCGGGGCAAGGGCGGCAAGGAGCGGATGGTGCCGCTTTCCGCGCCTGCCCGCACGGCGCTTGCCGAATGGCTGGCCTTACGAGACGCGGAGGAGGATCAGGCCCGCAGCGACGGCAAACGCGGATCGGCCTATCTCTTCGCCTCCCGGTCGAAAGCCGGGCATCTCACGCGGCACGGATTTTACGCGTTGATCAAGGATCTGGCCGTGGCGGCGGGCGTGTCGCCTGCAAAGGTCACGCCCCACACGCTGCGCCATGCCTTTGCCACGCATCTTCTGGAAAACGGGGCCGATCTGCGCGCGATCCAGACCTTCCTCGGTCACGCGGACGTCGCGACGACCGAAATCTACACCCACGTTCTGGAAGAACGGCTGCGCGATCTGGTGCTTGAGCATCACCCGTTGGCGCGGGACTGACGCCCTGCCCCTTGTCGCGGGCGCGTCTCGGCCACATAACATTCAACAGTTTCATCTAGCAGGAAAGCAATATCTTGGACGCGGCCTTTTTCATCACCACCGGCGCAATCATGGGGCTTCTGGTCCTGTCCGGTTTCTTTTCGGGATCCGAGACGGCGCTGACCGCGGCATCGCGCGGCAAGCTCCGGTCGGCCATGGACAAGGGCGACAAGGGGGCGGAACGCGCGCTGAAGATCACCGAGGACAACGAACGGCTGATCGGCTCGGTCCTGCTCGGCAACAACCTGGTCAACATCCTGGCCACCTCGCTCGCCACGGCGCTGTTCACCAATCTCTTCGGGGAATCGGGCGTGGCGATGGCGACGCTGATCATGACGCTGCTGGTCCTGATCTTCGCCGAGGTGCTGCCCAAGACCTACGCGATCACCAATCCCGAAAGTGCCGCTGCCCGCGTCTCGCCGGTCATCGCGGTCGTCGTTCTGGTTTTTGCCCCCATGGTCAGCGCGGTGCGCATGCTGGTGCGCGGCATCCTGGGCCTTTTCGGCGTGAAGACGGATCCCGACAGCCAGGTTCTGGCCGTGCGCGAGGAAATCGCGGGCGCGATCAACCTCGGCCATTCCGAAGGCGTCGTCGAAAAGGAGGACCGTGACCGCATCCTCGGCGCGCTCGATCTGTCGGACCGCACGGTCGAGGAGATCATGCTTCACCGCTCCGCGATCGAGATGATCGATGCCGACAGCGACCCCTCGGCCATCCTTCAGCAATGCCTCGACAGCCCGCATACGCGCCTGCCAATCTTCCGCGACGATCCAGAGAACATCATCGGCGTCATCCACGCCAAGGACCTGCTTCGCGCAATGTACAAGCTGATGGAGGGCGCCGAGGCGTCGATGGCGGCCTTGCAGGATTTCGAGATCACGCAGGTCGCGATGAAGCCCTACTTCATCCCGGACACCACGTCGCTCGATGACCAGATGCGCCAATTCCTGCGTCGTCGCACGCATTTCGCACTCGTCGTCGATGAATACGGCGCGCTACAGGGGCTGATCACGCTTGAGGACATCCTCGAGGAAATCGTGGGCGAGATCACCGACGAATTCGATCCCGATGCCGATCACACGATCAAGATGGCCGAAGACGGGCATTACTGGATCGACGGCCTGATGACGATCCGCGACTTCAACCGCGCGACGGACTTCCAGCTGCCCGATGACGAGGCCAACACGGTGGCCGGCCTTGTCATTCACGAGGCGCAGATGATCCCCACCGTCGGGCAGGCCTTCGCGTTCCACGGCTTCCGGTTCGAAGTCGTGGCCCGCGAGAACAACCGGATCACTCGGCTGAAAGTACGCCCGCTCGAAACGGTGCCTCTTCCGGCTCAGGATGGGTGACGAGTTCCAGCCGGTAGCCGCCCTTGTCTGCGCCCATCTCGATCTTGGCGCTGATCTGGTCGGCAGCACTTTCCATCAGGCGCATCCCGATCGAGGCAATCTCGTTCTCTTCGCTGGGTAGCGTCGTGGCCTGATCGCCGATGCCGTTGTCTTCGCAGACAAGGCGGATCGTGCCTTCTTCGCCGGGCTCCAGCAGGATCGAGATGAAGCCGGGCCGCCCATCGGGGAAAGCGTGCTTGGAGGCGTTCGCCGCAAACTCGCTGACGATCATGGCGATCTGCGAGGCTTTGCGGCTTTCGGTCTTGATCGGGCGCAGGCTCGTGTTGATCGAGACATTCGCGGCCATTTGCGGGCGGAGAAGGTCGATCACGCGGGCCAGGTACTGATCGAGCCGGATCACGCTGAGCTCGTTGGTGTTGTAGAGCTCGGCATGCAGCTGTGCGATCGCATTGACCCGGCGCCCGATGGCCGACAGGGCCTCCTTTGTCTCGGGCGTCTGGCTGCGGGTCGCGTAGATGCGGATGAAGCTGGACACCGTCTGCAGCGAGTTCTTGACCCGGTGGTCGATCTCGTTGCGCAGAATTTCCTCGTTCTTCAGGCTCTTGCCCAATTCCAGGAGCTGCATCACCTGGCTTGCGAGCAAGCGCAGGGCCTCACGCTGACGATCGGTCAGCTTGCGCGGCTCGACATCAAGCACGCAGAGGGACCCCAGCGCGAAACCGCGCTGCGACACCAGCGGTGCGCCTGCATAGAACCGCACGGGCTTGGTGTCTTCGATGAACAATTCGATATGCTTCGTGCGGTCATCCGCGGCGATATCATGAATCTCAAGCACGTCCTGCTGCAGGATCGTGTGCCCGCAGATCGCCGTCTCGAGCGGCGTCTCGTCGTAATCGAAACCGCAACTGGCCTTGAACCATTGCCGGTTCTCGTCCACGAACGAAATCAGGACGACGGGCACATCGCAGATCGCTTTCACAAGCTGGACGATGTCCTGAAACGCCTCGTTCGGTTCTGTGTCTAGAATGTCGTAGTCGCGCAGCTCTTCGAGCCGTTCAATTTGGTCGCTGGGCGTCGGTGCGCGCATCCGCTAAACCTTCCTCCGGTCCGACTTTTGGACCGATGTACCGTGCCGCCGCAGAAGTATGATCTGCGGCATTCTCACCCGGGACCCCCAAGCCTGGAATATCCCAACCTGCAAAAGGCGAACCGAGATCGCTGGCCCGTCAACTAACGTGGACAAATGCACCTGTCAATTTTTGGAGTCATTGATATGCACATTTGTAATATAGTTGGCGAAACCCGGCTATACGCACCCGACTTACCGTTTGAAAAGCTCAAATAGACGATATGACGCAGTTGGCCAGCATTATTCCCGCAGCGGGTCTTGGAACGCGTATGCGGGGCGGTGACAAGCTGACCGAGCAGGTGGACGGCGTAGCGTTGCTGCGCCGGATCGCCCTTGCCGCAAGCAGTGTGAGCGCGCGGGTCATTGTCGCCCTGCCCGACCCGGCCGGTGCGCGGGGGGCTGCGCTCGACGGGCTCGATGTCCTGCGGATTCCTGTGCCGGACGCGGCGGAGGGCATGGCCCGGTCCCTGGTCCGGGCGGCCCGCGCCGTGCCGGAAAATGCGCGGGGCATCCTGATCCTGCCCGCCGACATGCCCGAGATCACGGCCGCGGATCTGCGCCATCTCGCGCAGCACTTCGCGGAAGGCGACGGCCAGCGGATCCTGCGCGCAACGACGGAGAATGGCGCGCCCGGTCATCCGGTGATCTTTCCGTCCCACTTTCGCGCAGCGCTCACGCAATTGACCGGCGATGCAGGCGCGCGGGATATTCTGGCGGCTGAGGCGGAGGCCGGTTGCGTGGACCACGTGGCCCTGCCCGCCAATCGCGCGCGCGTCGATCTCGATACGCCGGAGGATTGGGCCCGTTGGCGCGCAGCCCAAGGTGCGGGGCGCATGGACGGGTGAGCCCGCATCGCAGCGCCTCAACCTGAGCCGGGTGCGGTCAGCGGTGCCGCCCGCAAAACAAAACCGGGCGGAGCCCAAGCCCCGCCCGACATTCATTGACCGTGATCGGGCAGCAAGGCCCGGCGGCGCTTACCAGGAATTGTAGCCCAGATACTTGCCCGACATCTCGATCTTCACGCGGTCGCCCTTGGGGTGCTCCACGCGGGTGATCTGCATGTCGAAATCAATGGCGGACATGATGCCATCGCCGAATTTCTCGTGGATCAGCGCCTTGATGGTGGGGCCGTAGACGCCCACGATCTCGTAGAGGCGATAGATGCAGGGGTCGGTCGGAACTGTTTGTTCCCAGACCTTTGTGGGGCTTTCTTCAAGCACGGACGCCGCTTCCTGCGGCAGACCCATGACCGACACCAGCGCCTTGGCCTTCTCGGCGGGCATGGCGTTCATGCCCATGCAGGCCGAGTGGGTCCAGACGGGCGACATGTCGATCTTCGCGGCGATCTCCTCCCAAGTGAGGCCCGCCTGCTTCTTGGCCGACAGGATCATCGCGGTGACGTCTTCCTTGTCCATGGTCTCGGGCATCTCAAAACTATCCTTCATGGTTTTCTCCTCTCCAGTCGCGTTCGTTTGGTGGATTACAGGCCGAGCTCGGTGAGCCCGGGGTGGTCGTCAGGCCGCTTGCCTTGCGGCCAGCGGAATTTGCGGTCCTCTTCCGAGATCGGCACATCGTTGATCGAGGCGTGGCGCTCGGCCATGAAGCCCTTCTCGTCGAAGGCCCAGTTCTCGTTGCCATGGGCGCGGAACCACTGGCCCTCCGCGTCGTGCCACTCGTAGACGAAGCGCACGGCGATGCGGTCCTCGCCATGGGCCCAGATCTCCTTGATCAGGCGATAGCCGTTTTCCTTCTCCCACTTGCGGGTCAGGAAGGCCCGCACCTCGTCGCGTCCCTGCAGGAACTCCGAGCGGTTCCGCCAGCGCGTGTCCGGCGTGTAGGCCAGCGCCACACGCTCAGGATCGCGGGTATTCCACGCATCTTCGGCCATGCGGACCTTCTTCACCGCATCCTCGAAGCTGAAGGGCGGCAGCGGCGGGCGCGGAGGTTCGGCGTCAGTCACTGTGGCGAACCTTCGCTTACTCGTTCACGGCCCTGAGCCGCCGTGGCTCGCTTTCCGCGCCGTCCTCGGCCGCGCCGGTCTTGTCGATACGCACGGTCTCGGGCGACAGGTCGGCCTTGTCGGACTTCTGGCCCGACAGCTCTTTCGAGCGCTTGCCGAGGAACTGCACCAGATGGTTGCGGATCGCGTAATAGTTCGGATGCTCCACGATCTCGGTGCGGTTGCGCGGACGGGGAATGGTGATCTCCACCGCCTCCGCGACCTGGGCGTAGGGTCCGTTCGACATGAGCAGGATGCGGTCGGCGAGCAGGATCGCCTCGTCGATGTCGTGGGTGATCATAAAGACCGTCTGCTCGGTCCCGCCCCAGATCTTCAGAAGCTCGTCCTGGATCGTGCCGCGGGTCAGCGCGTCGAGCGCGCCGAAGGGTTCATCCAGCAGCAGAAGCTTGGGATGGTTGGCGAAGGCCCGCGCGATCGACACGCGCTGCCGCATGCCGCCCGAAAGCTGGCTGGGCTTTCGGTGCACCACATCGCCCTCAAGCCCGACCATGGCCAGGTATTGCTTGGCATGCTCGATCACCTTGGTCTTGGACCAGTCGGGATAGCGCGCCGCGACCCCGAAGGTGACGTTCTTCAGCGCCGAGAGCCAGGGCAGAAGCGAGTAGTTCTGGAACACCACGCCCCGGTCGAGGCTCGGCCCCGAGACCTCGAACCCGTCCATCTTCACGACGCCCGATGTGGGCTCCGCCAGACCGGCGAGGATGTTCATGATGGTCGACTTGCCGCAGCCGGAATGGCCGAGGATACACACGAACTCGCCCTTCTCGATGCCGAAGGTGGCATTTTCGAAGACGGTCAGGGTGCCCCCCTGACCGTCGGGGAATTGTTGCGTCAGCCGTTCGATGGAAAGAAACGGTTTCGACATTGGATCGCTCCTTACTCGGCATAGGCCACGGCGCGCTGCAGGACGGCAAAGGCCGAGTCCAGAAGCATGCCGACGACGCCGATCATGAGAATTGAGAAGATGACGGAGGTGAGATCGAGGTTGTTCCACTCGTTCCACACGTAGTAGCCGATCCCGGTACCGCCGACGAGCATCTCGGCCGCGACGATCACGAGCCAAGCGATCCCGATGGAGATCCGCATGCCGGTGATGATCGTGGGGGCAGCGGCGGGCAGGATGACCGTGAAGGCTGTCTTCAGGCTGCCCAGCTCATGCGTGCGGGCCACGTTCACCCAGTCCTGCCGAACGCCCGCCACCCCGAAGGCGGTATTGATGAGCATCGGCCATATGGAACAGATGAAGATCACGAAGATCGCCGAGGCCTCGCTGTCCTGGATGATGAACAGCGCAAGCGGCATCCATGCCAGCGGCGAGATCGGGCGCAGCACCTGGATATACGGGTTGAGCGCCTTGTAGGCGATGGGCGACATGCCAATGAGGAAGCCCAATGGGATCGCCACGAGCGCGGCCAGAAGGTAGCCCGTCAGGACCCGGTAGATCGAGTAGCCGATCTGGATGCCGATGCCCTTGTCGTTGGGGCCCGCATCGTAGAACGGATCCGACAGCTGCTCCCACGCCTTGGCGATCACGTCGGACGGGGGCGGCACCCCTGCCCGCTCCTCGCCGAGGCCCATGAGCCGTTCGTATTCGGTCAGTTCGGTCGCTGCCGTCTGCGCCGGTATGGCGGCCTCCCAGATCAGGAGGCCGACCACCAGCATGACGATGGACAGAAGCGCTGCGCGCTGGTTGAGGGTAAGCGTCACGCTGGGCATGGCTTAGCCTTTCCCGATCGGGAAGCTCGACACATAGGCCTCGGGCTCCGCCGGATCGAAGGTCTTGCCCATGATCGTGTGCGACTTGTAGGTGACGTCAGGCGCCTCGTAGCCGAGATCCTCCATCACCTTCTTCGCATCGGCGGCGAGATAGACCTGCTCGGCCACGGCCTTGTAGTCGATATCGCCCTCGATATAGCCCCAGCGCTTCATCTGCGTGAGGATCCAGACGCCCATGGAATGCCACGGGAACGGGTCGAAATCGATCCGGTCGGGCACGCGCTGCACCTCGCCCAGACCGTCCGCATAGGTGCCGGTCAGGACCTGCTCGATCACCGGGACCGGCTGGTTGAGGTAGTTGGTGGGCGCGATGGCCGCCGAGATTTCCTTCCGGTTGTCGGGGTTCGAGGCGTATTGCGTCGCATCGATGATGGACTTCAGCAGCGCGCCGTAGGTGTTGGGCAGTTCTTCGGCGAAAGACAGGGGGGCGGCGAAGGCGCAGCAGGGATGGCCTTCCCAGATCTCCTTCGTGAGAACGTGAATGAAGCCGATGCCTTCCCAGACCGCGCGCTGGTTGAACGGGTCCGGCGAGAGATAGCCGTCGAGGTTGCCCGCGCGCAGGTTCGCGACCATCTCCGGCGGCGGCACCACGCGGATCTGGATGTCGACATCCGGGTCGAGGCCGAACTCGGCGACGTAGTAGCGCAGAAGGAAGTTATGCATCGAATATTCGAACGGCACGCCGAAGGTGAAGCCCTTCCACTGCGCCGGATCACGCTTGTCGAGATGCTCGTTCGACAGAACGATCGCCTGACCGTTGATGTTCTCCACGGCGGGCATGATGTAGGGTTCAGCCACGGAGCCTGCGCCCAGCGTCATGGCAAGTGGCATGGGCGTCAGCATGTGCGAGGCGTCGTATTCGCCGGACAGCGACTTGTCGCGGGCCACGGCCCAGCCTGCGGTCTTGATGACCTGGGCGTTGAGGCCGTACCGCTCGTAGAAGCCCAGGGGCTGCGCCATGATGATCGGTGTGGCGCAGGTGATCGGCACGAAGCCGATATTGAGGTCGGTCTTTTCCGGGGGCCCGAGATTGTCGAGGATCGCGGCCTTGGCCTGATCCATCGGGAAGACGGAGGCGAGTGCGGCGGCAACGGTCGACCCGCCCAGCATGCCCATGAAGGACCGTCGGCCGATATCGCTGTGACCGAAGACGGAGCGGACAATCGCGCTTTCGACGGCGCGCTCCATCATCTCTTCGGAGTTCATCTGCGCCGGTTCGACGTGGTCCTTGTCATGGCCGTGACCGGACAGACACCCGTCGCAGCCGCAATCCGCGCCGTGCCGCAGGTCGGTCTTTCCGGAGAATGGATTTCCCAAGCTCTTGATCGTCATGATGCACCCCTTTGTTGGTCTGGAGCCATCATGCGGATCATGGACACGGACGGAAATTCACCTGCCCAACATTTCAGCACATAATAAAATATCGCAAAAACATTGCCTTAACTAGACATGCGCCCATGAATGCATCACGATATTTCGTAAATTGCGAATTATCGTAATGACCTCGCCGGGTCATGCGGTAGGCTCATCCGCATGCGCGATGCTGCCTTCGATCCCGATTCCCTGATTGCCGCCCTGCCCGAGGCGGCCCTGATCCTCGACACCCGCGCGGACCGTATCGAGGCGATGAACGGCGCGGCCTCAGCCCTCCTCAAATGTGGCGATATCGACCGGCCGCGCTTTGCGCCGCATCTCGGGCCTGCCCTGTCGGACTTCATCGTCTTTCTCGAAGAGGTGGCCTATCGCGGCACCGGCTGGACCCGCGACGTGCGGCTCTGGACCCGCGACGGCACGGAGATCCGCTGCGAATTGCGGGCACGGTTCTTGGGGAACGCCCCCGATCTCGTGCTGCTTCTGCTGATCGACCTCGATCTTCTGGAAATGCGCGCCCGCATCGCCGAGACCACGGGCCTGCACCGCGCGGGCCTTGATGAATGGAAGCGCGCCGAAAGCTTCTTTGCCGAGCTTGAGCGGCAAAACCAGCTGATCCTGAATGCTGCGGGTGAAGGCATCTACGGCGTCAATGCCGAGGGCAAGACCACATTCGTGAACCGCGCGGCGCAGGAAATGCTGGGATGGACCACGGAGGATCTGCTGGGCCGGGACATCCACTCGATGATCCACCATCACCACATGGACGGGGATGCCTACCCGGCCCATGATTGCCCGATCTATCGCTCGTTCCGCTTCGAACAGGTCAACCGGATCGAGGATGAGGTGTTCTGGCGCAAGGATGGCAAGCCGATCCGCGTCGAATATGTCTCGACCCCGATCTACGATCAGCGCGTTCTCGCGGGCGCGGTGGTAATCTTCCGCGACATCACGGAACGCAAGGAAGGCGAGCGCAAGCTGCGCGAGGCGCTGGACGAAGTGGCCGCGCTGCGCGACCGGCTGGAGCAGGAAAACGCCTATCTGCAGGAAGCCATCACCACCGAGCGGGCGCATCACGACATCATCGGCACCTCGCCCGCGATCCGGCAGGTGCTGAGCCGGATCGACCTCGTGGCGCAGACAGAGGCCACGGTGATGATCTCGGGCGAGACGGGCACGGGCAAGGCGCTGGTCGCCACGGCGATCCACAAGGCCAGCCCGCGGTCACGCCGTCCACTCATTCATTTCAAATGCGGCTCCGTCGCCCCCGAGGCCGTAGAGGCGGAACTCTTCGGCCAGATCAGAGGCGCGACACCGGGGGCCGTCCGGGACAAGCCGGGCAAGCTGGAGCTTGCCCATGGCGGAACGTTGTTTCTGGACGATGTGCAGGAACTGCCTGTCGAACATCAGGGCAAGCTTCTGCATTCGCTACAGTCGAAGACGGTCACGCGGATGGGCGACGTGCGCGCCAAGCCCGTGGATATCCGCGTCATCGCCGCGACCACCCTGCCGCCCGAAAAGGCCGTGTCGAGCGGACGACTGCGCGAAGACCTGCTGCTGCATCTCAACGTCTTTCCCGTCACCTGCGCGCCCTTGCGCGACCGGATCGAGGATATCCCGCTCCTGGCGACGCATATCCTCGACATCGCCTCGCGCCGGCTGAACCGCCCCGCGCCGGTCATCACCGAAGGCACGATGGCGCAGATGATGCGCTACGACTGGCCGGGCAACGTGAAGGAGCTGCGCAATGTGATCGACCGCGCGGCCATCGTCTCGAAGGGGCCGAAACTGGTGCTGGAACTTGGCGGGACTGCGGAAGACAGCGGTGCCAGCCACGCGACCATCCGCACCGAGGCCGAGATGCAGCGCATCCTGCGCGAAAACGTCGTGGCCTGCCTGCGGGAAACCGGGGGGCGGGTGTCGGGGGCGAATGGGGCGGCGGCCCTTCTTGGGGTGCGTCCCACCACGCTTTATTCCCGCATCAAGTCGATGGAGATCACCGAGAACGATTGGCAGTAGCGCGTCCCAGCGGGCCCTCAAAACGGCACAGCCCGGAATAAATGCGGGGCGAAGCGCCCCACACGCTCCGCCCCGTATCCTGCCCGAAGCCTCCGATCGCACGGCGCTTCGGGCCGCTGCAATCGGTGGATTATTTTGTCAGCAGACGCGCCTCGTGCTTCTTCAGCGAGCGGCGTGCCGCGGCATAGCCCTTGAGGCCCTCGGTCTCGGCAAGCTCCGGGAAGAGTTCCAGGATCTCGTTGCGCTGTGCATTGCCGATTCCCTTGAGGCTGTAATCGCCGGGCTGGAAGCTTTCGGTCCAGGCCCCGTTGGCGAGCACGACCTCGTGGCGGTCGAACATGAAGTGGATGTAGCTGACGCCCAGCGCGCGGACCTCGTCCACCCCTTCAAGCCCGGTGAGGTGCTTGGCCGCGGCCAGAACCTCCCGCTCCTCGAAGTAGAGCGCGGTCTTGTCGTTGTTGACCAGCATCCGGTGGTTGGGGCTGACCAGCATGTCATGCTCGGGCAGGTTGTTGCCAAGCGAGCCTGCGCGGATCAGGACCGGCTTCATGTGGGGCTTGCGCGCCAGCTCGAAGCCGCTCAGATCCTTGCGGCCGACCCAGCGGATCTCCTGCAGACCGTTGTCGCGAGTGATGATCTTGTCACCCTCGCGCAGGTCCTCGACAAGACGCTCGCCCTGCGGCGTGGCCACCTTGGTCCCCGGCGTGAAGCAGGGCACGATTTCCTCGATATTGAAGAAATCCATGGAGCCGGTGACTTCGCCCGCCGCGTTCAGGTACTCGATCGTGCCGTCGATGCCGTTCGATTCACGCGGGCCGTCATCGTCCGGACGCTCGTTCACGAGGCGCCAGTCGACATCCTTCTGGCCCACACCGGACAGGTCCAGCGTGTCGAAATCATCGCCTGCATTGCCGCCCTGAACGGTGTCGCCGAGGAACTCGCCGGGGTTTGCCAGGTCTTCAATCGACGCCTCGGCTGCCGCGGAGACGACGATCGTGTCGCGATCCGCACCACCGTCGATGAAGTCGAGCCCGCCATCGCCGTTCAGCGTGTCGTTGCCGTCGCCGCCAAGCAGCGTGTCGTTGTCATCGCCGCCACCGAGAAGGTCATCGTCGATACCGCCGTCGAGCTGGTCCTCACCGGAGCCACCTTCGAGCGTATCGTCGTCATCGCCGCCGATGAGCGTGTCGTTGCCCAGGAAGCCCTGCAGCAGGTCGCGGTCATTCTCGGGCTGCGGGTCGGTATCGTCCGGGATCTCAAGCGAGGGCGGTGCCGAGCCGTCGATCAGATCGTCGTCCTGACCGCCATCGAGCGTGTCGGAGCCGTGACCGCCCAGCAGGATGTCATTGCCCTGCCCGCCCATCACGAGATCGTCGTCGATGCCGCCTGCAAGGGTGTCGTTGCCCTGCCCGCCATCCAGCGTATCGCGGTCATCTCCCGTGGAGATGAAATCGTTGCCCTGGTTGCCCTCGACATAGTCGCGGCCGTCTTCCGGGTTCGGATCGCTGTCGAAGGTGGTGCCGCCGATGGTGATCGGCAGGGTCGGATCGTCATTCTCGTAATCGGAGAAGGTGTCGACGCCCGCGATGATCGTGTCATCCCCCTGGCCGCCCCGGATCGTGTCGGAGCCCTGGATATCCTCGATCAGGTCATTGCCGCCGCCGCCGCCGACCACGTCGTCGTCGATGCCCGGACGGATCGTGTCGTCGCCGCCATTGCCGGAAATCGTGTCGGCATCGTCGCCGGTCTCGATCAGTTCGCCCGCGCCGGTGCCCTCGACCACGTCGAGATCGTCATTCGGGTCGGGGTCCTGGTCGTTGCCGTTGAGCGGATCGAGCGGTTGATCCGCAGGCGCCACGGGGAAGACATCCGTATCGATGCGTCCGCCCGCGGGCTCCGGCTCGGTCACGGTGACCACGAGTTCACCGGTATCGGTGCCGCCATTGCCGTCATCGATCGTGTAGGTGACGGTATCGTCCCCGACAAAATCCGCGTTGGGCGTGTAGACAACATCGCCATCGCCATTGATCGTCGCGGTGCCGTTCGTGCCGTCGGTCACACCTGTCACCGTCAGCGGATCGCCGTCGGGATCGGAGTCGTTGTCAGCCACGTCCACGACGATGGGCGTCTCGTTGTCGGTCTCGGCGGTGTCGTCCACGGCGACCGGCGGAAGGTTCGGACCATCCGCAACGGTGATGACGAGGTTTGCGGTCGCGGTGCCGCCATTGCCGTCGTCGATCGTGTAGGTGACGGTGTCTTCACCCGTGAAACCGGCATTGGGTGTGTAGACAACTTCGCCCGCCGCATTGACCGTCGCGGTGCCATTGGCGCCATCCGTGACGGCCGTCACGGTCAGCGGATCGCCGTCCGGATCGCTGTCATTGCCCAGGACCGCGAAGGCAACAGCCTCGCCTGCCTCGGTATTCGTGGCGTCATCCACGGCCACGGGCGGCTGGTTGCCGTCGCCGCCATCGGTCGTGGAGAAGTTGATGTTGGAGACGAGAACGGTCTGCTGCGCGGAGCCGCCATTGTCCTGGATGAGGGACATCGACTGGATTGGCCCCTCGATCTCGATCAGGAGCGAACCGTTGGGATCGTCGAAATTGGTCAGCACCTGACCGATGGCCGTGCTGCCCGAGACGATTGCCTCGCCCGAAGAGGTGATGGTGATCGTGGCCGGGTCGCCATTGGCGTCGACCGCCTCGATGGTGATCTGGTCCTCGAAGCCCGGGCCGGGGCCCGCGGCGAGGTCCTGGGGACCGGCATCGACGTCGTTCAGACGGAAGCTCACATTGGTGACGCTGTCGCCGTAAAGCGGGTCGGTCGACCGGAAGTCGAACGTGACAGTCGAGGTCAGCTCCGGCGACGGGCTGCCCGTATCATTGCCCTCGGCGTAAAGCTTGAGGTGCGAGTTGGCATCGAAATCCTCGCCCGGAGCGACATAGCCCGGAATGTCGACGATATACGTGGTCGAGTTATCCGAGATGGAATCGTAGGTCACATCGACCGCGACGCCGCCCGTCTCGACAGTTACGGCACCATCCTGTCCGGGGCCGTCGCTGACCCTGTTCAACCCCGATGCTACCCAGTCCAGTGTAAGATCTGGCATCTTTTACCCTTCCACGATCCGGGGACTTCAGTCCCTCTTAGCGGCGGCGGCCCCGAAGGCTCGCCAAACACAATCCAGCACGGCATCCATGGTCAGAGATCGGGGCGTCTTGCGGCGCGATCGTCAGCGCGCAAGGACTCAGGCGGCCTCCCGGCATATGCCGGGCCACATGTTCCGATACATCCGTCAGGATGGTCGTTTTGGTGGCCGCCCCCGTGGCCAGCAGATGTCACCCCCCAGTGGGCTTGCACACAGAGATACGTGAACGCCGGGGCGGGACAAAGGGAAAATTGTTGGAAAAGTGTCCGAAATCGGCACGATCGCCTTTTTCCGGCCCCGGTTCGGACCGCTCCTGACCCGACCGACCCGCGCGATTGTTTCCGATTTTCGGGCGAAATCAGCCAAAACCGCAGAAAATCGGCCATTTCCCCGCGAAACCGTGCGTCATTGTTTCGAAAATCGCGCCAAACGAGCCGCAAAAGAGTGACGTAACGGAGCGCTGCCTCATTCGCGCCCTAGTCTATTCAGGGTTGTTCCGCGTTGAGAACCAATCGCGCGTGCTTTGCAGAATTATCGCGCAGCTCTGGGAGTAATGACCCGACCAGACCCCGAATCGTTGGAGGCACCGACGCCATATTTCGCCATAATCGGCGAAGGGCGACGCTCGGGCTCTGCCCCATTTTCGCCACAATCGGGATGCCCGCGCCCAGTCCATACAGACGCCCCTGTTCTCGGCGGATGCGGATGGCATGCTGACCCCATGAGCAGAATCAATCTCGAACAGGTCAAAACCTTCCTTGGCGTCGTGCGACTGGGCGGCGTGCGCAAGGCGGCCATCGGTCTGAACCTGACGCAGCCTGCGGTGACCGCGCGCATCAAGGCGCTGGAAGAGACCCTCTCGGCGCAGCTTTTTGACCGCAGCGGCGGCGGCATGCGGCTGACAAAGCGCGGCGAGCTGCTGGTCTCCTATGCCGAAAAGTTCGAACAGATTTCCGAAATGGTGGAGCGCGACGTGATCGATCCCGGCGGTGTCGACAAGCGTCTGCGTCTCGGCGTCTCGGAGACCATCGCGCAATGCTGGCTGCCCGATCTCATCGCAGCGCTTCACGCGCATTATCCCAACCTGGAAATCGAGTTCGGCGTCGACATCTCCAATGATCTGCGGGAGGCGCTGCTGGCGCAGGAACTGGACATGGCGATCCTGCTCGGTCCGATCTCGGAATATTCCATCGACAACGTAGCGCTGCCGGGCTTCGATCTGGCCTGGTATGTCTCCGCCAAGGCCCCGGCGGAGGAGGATCCCACGCATTATCTCAGGCGCCCCATCCTGACCTATGCACGCAACACCCGGCCTTTCCGCGAATTGCGCGACCTTCTGTTCGAGCGGGTCGGGCCCGATGTGGCGATCTTTCCCTCGTCGTCGCTCTCGGCCTGCTTCCGTCTGGTGGAGGCCGATCTGGGCGTCGCCGCCCTGCCCAGCGCGCTTGGCCAGACCTATGTCGATGCGGGCACGATCCGCAGGTTCGATCCGGGCTGGACGCCGCAACCCCTGCGCTTCACCGCCTCCTATCGGGGCACACCGAAAAGCCATGTGGTCGAGACCGCGGCGCGCATGGCGCTGGAGGTCGCGCAGCTTTACGCCGATCAAAATTCCTGATCACTACCGACAACTTTATTCGATTTGCTTTTATTGCAGCTTCCCGCCACGCTCATCCTGACCATGGGGGGCTTCACATGACTGCAACCTATCAAGAGCTGCGCCGCAGCGACCTGCCGAACCTCCGCCGCGAAATCCGCGCCGGACATTACGCCAAGCACACGGCGGGACTCGGGCCCGGATATCTGCAGACCAATCTCGCCATCATGCCCGAGGCCTTCGCGCTCGACTTCATGCGCTTCTGCCAGCGCAATCCGAAGCCATGCCCGCTCGTGGGCGTGTCCGATACCGGCAACCCGATGATGATGACGCTGGGCGCCGATATCGACATCCGCACCGACGTGCCCGCCTACAATATCTACGAGAACGGCAAGCTTACGGGCAGCCGCGACGACATTACCGATATCTGGACGGATGATCTTGTGGCCTTCGCGCTGGGCTGCTCCTTCACCTTCGAGCGCGCGCTCGAAGAGGCGGGTATCCCGCAATGGCATATCGACCACGACACGACCGTGCCGATGTTCCGCTCCAACCTCGAGACAGTGCCTGCGGGGCCGTTTTCAGGCAAGACGGTCGTGTCGCTGCGCTTCATCGCGCCCGAACGGCTGGACGAGGTGATCGCCATCTCTCGACGCTTTCCGCTTGCCCATGGTGCGCCGGTGCATTGGGGCGATCCGGCAAAAATCGGCATCACCGACCTGTCGGCGCCGGAATGGGGCGATCCGTGCGAGATCGAGCCGGGCAAGATCCCCGTCTTCTGGGCCTGTGGCGTCACACCGCAAGTGGCCATCGAGCGCGCGGGCATCCCGCTTTGCATCACGCACAAGCCCGGTCACATGCTGATCACCGATATCGCCGAGGACGCCGAAGTCCCGGTGCGCAATCCCAAGGCCGCCTGAGCGGCCAGCGGGCAAGAGAAATAACACCAACAAGACCAACATCATCCAACAAGGAGACTGACATGAAACGCACTCTGACCTTCCTCGCCGCCACGACGGCGCTTGCCTCCCCGGCTCTGGCCGAAGAGCTGTCGGTCGTGGGCTCCTGGTCTGGCCTGCCGCTGCACAAGGAATACGAGGCGCCCTTCTGGACCGAGACCGTGCCCGCCGCCTCCGATGGCGAGATCAACGTGGCGCTGACCACGCATGACCAGATGAACCTCGGCGTGGGAGATGTGTACCGCCTTCTGGGCGACGGGGTCTACGACGTGGCGATGACCGTGGCCGATTACGCCGTGGCTGACGCGCCCGAACTGGAAGGACTGGACGTGCCGCTCGTGGCACTCACGGCGGATGAGGCGAAGGCCATGGTCGATGCGGCCCGCCCCATGGTCGAGGACATCTACAACGACCGCTTCAACGCGCATGTTCTGGCCATCGCGCCCTACCCGCCGCAGGTCGTCTTCTGCAACGCGGAGATCGCGGGGCTGTCGGATCTCGAAGGCAAGAAGGTCCGCGCATCGGGCCGGATGACCGCGAAATTCCTTGAGGCTCTCGGCGCCGAGGGCGTGAACGTGTCGTTCTCGGAAGTGCCGGGCGCTTTGCAGAAAGGCGTTGTCGATTGCGCCGTGACGGGGGCCGGTTCGGGCTATTCCGCAGGCTGGTGGGAAGTGTCCACGCATCTTCTGCCCATCCCGCTCGGCGGTTGGGACAGCGTCGTGACGGCGGTGAACCTTGATAAGTGGAACAGCCTCTCGGACGAGCACAAGGCGCTTCTGACCGAGCAGGCGGCGTCCGAGTTCGAAGCCCCCGCCTGGGCCGTGGCGCAGGATGCGCTGGTCAACGACATCGCCTGCCTCACCGGCAATGGCGAGTGCCCCGCGGGCGATGCGCGCAACATGATGCTCGTCGAGGCCTCCGAGGCTGATTTCGAACGCGCGCGTGAGGTGCTTGTCGCCGAAGTGCTGCCCGAATGGGCCGAGCGCGCGGGCGGCGACTGGGCCACACGCTGGAATGACAGCGTCGGCGCGGCCGTCGGTGTGACTGTTCCGGTCAACTGAACCCTGACGTCCTGAAAGCGAGGCCCCATCCCATGGCGGAGACACTTCTGCATCGGCTGCGCGCCGCGAACGGCATATTGGCGATCCTGATCGGGATTCTGCTCTTTGCCTGCGTGGCCTTCGTGCTGGCCGATATCGTGCTGCGCCGGATGGGGTCCACGCTGGGCGGGACCGACGAGGTCTCGGGCTACGTAATGGCCATCGCGACGGCCTGGGGCATGGCCTACACGCTCACAGAGCTCGGCCATGTCCGCATCGACCTGCTGCGCTCCCGGGTTCAGGCCCGGGGGCGTGCCCTCTTCGATCTCTTTTCCATGCTGGTCCTGTCGGCCACGATCAGCCTGATCGCGATCAAGGCCTGGCCGGTGCTGGAGCGCTCGCTCGCCAACGGATCGCGGGCCAATACCAATCTCGAAACGCCGCTCGCGCTTGTGCAATTCCCGTGGTTCCTGGGCTGGGTGTGGTTTGCGCTCGCCTCCTGGATCACCCTCATCGCCGCGGCCTCGCTCGTCCTCAAGGGCGATTACGCCGCCTCCGACGCGGCCATCGGTACTTTCGGCGAAGCGGATCAACTGAAATGATTACCTATATCTCCGCAGGCCTTCTGGGCCTTCTGTGCCTGTCGATCCCCGTCGGCATCGTGCTGTTCCTTCTGGGCTTCGGCATCGACCAGTTCTTCTCGCCCTTCCCGCTCATCCGGGGCTTGGGCAACCTCGTCTGGTCGACCTCGAACAACGCCACCCTGATCGCCATTCCGTTCTTCGTGCTGCTGGGCGAGATCCTCGTGCGTTCGGGTCTTGCCACCCGCACCTATGCTGCGCTCGACCGCTGGGTGAGCTGGATGCCGGGCGGGCTTGTCCATGCCAATATCGCCACGGCGACCATGTTTTCGGCCACCTCCGGCTCGTCGGTGGCCACCGCCGCGACCGTGGCCACCGTGGCCATGCCGCAGGCCGAAAAGCTGGGCTACGATCCGAAGCTCTTCTCGGGCGCCATTGCCGCCGGCGGCACGCTCGGCATCATGATCCCGCCGTCCATCAACCTCATCGTCTACGGCTTCCTGACGCAGACCTCGATCCCGCGCCTCTTCCTTGCAGGCCTCGTCCCGGGCATCGCGCTGGCACTGGCCTTTGTCGTCATCACCATGATCCTGTGCATGATCCGTCCGGGCCTCGGCGGCGAACGCCGGTTTTTCCCCTTTGCGCAGATGCTGAAGGCGCTCTTGGAACTCATCCCGATCATCCTGCTCTTCACGGTCATCATCGGCACGATCTACAAGGGCTGGGCCACCCCCACCGAGGCCGCCGCCGTGGGCGTCGCAGGTGCCATCGTCATCGCCGCGGCCTTCGGGGGCGTGTCTTTGCAGATGTTCAAGGACTCGATCCTCGGCACGGTGAAGATCACCTCGATGATCATGCTCGTCGTGATCGGTGCCTCCTTCCTGAACTTCACGCTGGCCTCGGCCGGGATCGGACGCGAATTGCAGGACTTCCTCGCGGGGCTCGGCCTCACGCCGCTGATGACGATCTTCGTGATCGTGCTGATCTACATCGTTCTGGGCTTCTTCATCGAGACGCTATCGCTGATGGTCGTGACGATCCCGATCATCGTGCCGCTGGTGGTCGAGATGGGCTTCGATCCGATCTGGTTCGGTATCCTGATGATCGTGCTGATCGAGATGGCGCTGATCACGCCGCCTGTGGGTCTGAACCTCTACGTGGTGCAGGGCGCGCGACGATCGGGGCCGATGTCGGACGTGATGCTGGGCACGATACCCTACATCATCGCGATGCTGGCCATGGCGATGGCGCTGATTGCCTTCCCGTCGATTGCCCTGTGGCTGCCGGATGCACTGCAATGAGTGAAGCAGGTGCGAACGATTGGCCGAAGATCCGCACCGTCGGCGTCGACGGCCTGCTCGTGAGCTTCGGCGACAGGCTGAGCGAGGCGGCGAACCGCGCGGCGCTGGCCTTCCGTGGCGCGCTCGACCGTAATGGCCCCGAGGGGATCGAGGAGACCTCGACCTCCCTCGTCTCCACCTATCTGCGCTATGACCCTATCGCGGGCGATCCGGAGGCGATCCGCGCAGGCGTGGCCGAGCTTCTGGGCGACAAGGATTGGTATGCCGAGGCCCTGCCCGAAGGCCGTCGCTTCTGGCGCATCCCGACGCTCTACGGCACGGATCTGGCGCCGCAGCTCGAAGAAGCGGCCGAGGCGGCCGGCATGACGGCCAAGGAGGCGGTGCGCTCCATCTCGGAGGCCCGCGTGCGCGTGCAGACCATCGGCTTCGCCCCGGGTCAGCCCTATCTCGGCGCCCTGCCCGAGGCCTGGAACATTCCCCGCCAGAGCCAGCTGACCGATCAGGTGCCCGTTGGCGCGCTCGTCGTCGCCGTGCGCCAGCTTGTGCTGTTTTCCGTCTCAACCCCCACGGGTTGGCGGCATATCGGCCAGACGGCGGTGAAGCTCTTCCGTCCTGACAGCGACACGCCCTTCGTGCTGCGTCCCGGCGACGAGGTGCAATTCGACCCGGTGGACCGCGCCACGTTCGAGAACCTGCAGCAAAGCGGCCCCGATGGCGGCGCCACGTCGGAGGCCGTCGCATGAGCCGCGCATTGATCGTTCACCAGGCGGGCCCCGGCCTCACGGTTCAGGATATGGGTCGGCACGGCTACCTTGCTTTCGGCCTGTCGCGCGGAGGGGCTGCGGACCGGCTCGCCCTTGAGGAAGGGGCCGCCCTTCTGGCCCAACCCGTCCTGCCCGCGCTGGAAATGGCAGGCATGGGCGGCGAGTTCGAGGCGGGCGAGGATATCCGCATCGCGCTGACCGGCGCGCCCATGCGCGCCAGCATCGATGGCGCGCGGGTGGCGTGGAACGCGAGCCACCTTCTGCCCCGTGGCGCGCGGCTATCCATCGGTGCGGTGGAGCGCGGAAGCTACGGCTATCTGAGCGTCGGCGGCGGGCTCGCCTGCGAGGAGCGTCTCGGCGCGCAATCGGCACATCTGGCCGCGGGGCTCGGCGCGCGGATCGTCGCGGGCGACCGGCTGCCCGTTGGGCCCGACAAGGGCGACCGGGTGGGCATGACGCTCGATGTGGGCGGACGGCTCGATGGCGGGGCCGTGCGCATCGTCGAAAGCCTGCAAACCGACTTCTTCGCCCCCGAAGAGCGCGCGCGCTTCGAGGCCACCCGGTTTACCCGCGATTCGCGCGGCAACCGCATGGGTGTGCGGATGGTGCCGGATGGCGCCGGTTTCGAAAGCGAGGCGGGCCTTTCCGTCCTGTCCGAGATCATCGTGCCGGGCGATATCCAGGTCACGGGCGACGGCACGCCCTTCGTGCTCCTGGCCGAAAGCCAGACCACCGGCGGCTATCCCCGGATCGGATCGGTCCTGCCCACGGACCTGCCCCGCGTGGCGCAGGCGCCCGCCGGTGCAACGATCACCTTCAGCTTCGTGGACCTCGCCACCGCGCACGAGATCGAGCGGCGCGAGGCCACCCGCCGGAAGGGTCTGCGCGGGGCGGCCCGTCCTCTCGTACGCGCACCACAGGACATCCCGGATCTGCTGTCCTATCAGCTGATCAGCGGCGTGACGGCGGGCGACGACCTCGAAGAGGCCTGAGCCGCTCCACGGCCCCTGCTCTTTTCGGGACAGCGCCCGAAGATCCAATAGAACGCTGATATAGCGGCTTTTTCGCAAGACGGGCGTGCGACTTCCTGCATCGCCCACGCCGCCCGGTAGTGTGCAATCCCCGCAAAACAAGCGGCCCCCGATCACAAGATGAATTGGCCCTGCGGTGAAACCAAACCTGACGGCGCGTGTTGATCCCGCAACAATTCACACGAACACGGAGGCAGCCATGGGCAGCCCGATCAAGACCGTCAATCCCGCCACCGAAGAAGAGATCGCAACCTACGATCTCATGTCCGACGACGAGGCCATGAAGGCCGTGGATGCCTGCCACGCAGCCTTCGACGAGTGGCGCCTCGTCGAGCCCGAAGACCGGGCTGCGACCATCAAGGCCATCGGTCAGGCCCTGCGCGACAACAAGGAAGAATTTGCCGCGCTCATGACCCGCGAAGTCGGCAAGCTGATCGGCGACAGCCGGGACGAGATCGACCTCTGCGCCGCGATCTGCGACTTCACCGCCGAGAACGGCCCGAGCGAGCTGTCGTCCGAAGAGCGTGACATCCCCGGCGGCACCGGCGTCGTGGCCTATGCGCCCATCGGTGTGGTCTACGGCATTCAGCCGTGGAACTTCCCGGCCTACCAGGTGGTGCGCTATGCCATCGCCAACCTCATGGCCGGCAACGGCGTTCTGCTGAAGCACGCCGCGAACTGCACCGGCAGCGGGCTCTACCTGCGCGATCTCTTCGAAAAGGCGGGCCTGCCCAAGAACCTCTTCACCGTGCTGCTGATCGACCACGATCAATCCGACGACGTGATCGCCCATGACAAGGTGCGCGGCGTGACCCTGACAGGCAGCGATGGCGCGGGCCGGATCGTGGCGGAACAGGCCGCGAAGAACCTCAAGAAGACCGTGCTGGAGCTGGGCTCGAACGATGCCTATCTCGTCCTTGATGATGCCGATCTCGACCTCGCAGTCGAAAGCTGCGTCGCCGGCCGTCTCTACAATAACGGCCAGACCTGCGTGGCCGCCAAGCGCTTCATCGTGACCGACGCCAATTACGATGCCTTCGTCGAGCGCTTCACCGAAAAGATGCGCGCGACCGAGCTGGGCGATCCGACGGATGAGGAAACCGCACTCGGCCCCATGTCCAAGACCGATCTGCGCGACGAGCTGGCCGATCAGGTCAAGAAGAGCGTCGAGAAAGGCGCACGCATCCTCTGCGGTGGCGAAGTGCCGGACCGCAAGGGGGCCTATTACCCGGCGACCGTTCTGGTCGATGTGGCACCGGGTCAGCCCGCCTATGACGACGAGCTCTTCGGCCCGGTCGCGGCCATCATCCGCGCCAAGGATGACATGGACGCAATGCGCATCGCCAATGATAGCCGTTACGGCCTTGGCGGCGGGATCTTTTCGAAGGACACCAAGCGCGCCCGCGAACTGGCCGCCAAGCACTTCGACACCGGCATGGTGTGTATCAACAAGTACAACCTCGCAATCCCGAACATGCCCTTCGGCGGCGTGAAGGATTCAGGCTATGGCCGCGAACATGGCGGCTTCGGCATGAAGGAATTCGTGAACGTCAAATCGCTCTACGTCGCAGCCTGACCCGCGACCCCTGCCCGCCCGATCCTTCGGGATTGGTCGGTCTGACCAACGAACGCCCCCGCCTTATCGGTGGGGGCGTTTTTTTGATCGCCTGAGCCCGTGTTACCGGGAGGTCAGGTAATCCGCAGCCACATACCCCGTGACGGACGGCGCATCTGCAAGTGAGACCTTGCACCAGAGCTGGAAGGCCTCGGTCACGCAATCGCGCTGGATAAGGTTGGTGCCGTCGGGCAGCCCGAGGATCACACGAAAGCCGAGCCCGGGCCCCGCCCGCAGCTTCAGCAAGTCATCGGGCCCCGTGCCCGTGACGGTCGTCCGGGTGCCGATCGGGCTGGCGCAGCCCGCGATAAGCGTGAGCGCAAGAAAGGCTGGAAGAAGGGCGTGGCGCATAAATCCTGTCGAATCCCGTTTGTTTGAGAAGGCCGGAGCCGAACCATACCTTGCGCCGCCCACGCCGCAACCATGCGCCGGGCTAAAGCGCCTGCGGGGCGCAGATTTCATCGCAGATCGCCCCCGTCCCGGCCGGGTTGAAAATTGTCATGTGACATATCAGCCGACACCCCGTACCCTTTGTTTCGCGTATTGAGATCGGCTGTTAGGGGCGCGCCACGTAACCCATGCCGCAAATTGAATTGGTGATGATCTGACGACGCTACACGACTTTCAGAACGATATCGACGCGATTGGCGCAATCGAGGCGGTGCCCACGATCCTCGAGACGGTCTGCCTTGCCACCGGAATGGGCTTTGCCGCAGTGGCGCGCGTGACCGATACACGCTGGGTCACCTGCCAGGTTGTCGACAATCTGCAATTCGGCCTCACGCCCGGTGACGAGCTCGATGTGGAAAGCACGCTCTGCCACGAAGTGCATCAGTCGATGCAGGAGATCGTGATCCCTGACGTGCAGGCGGATGCGCATTACTGCGACCATCACACGCCCGAACGCTATGGCTTTCGAAGCTACGTCTCCGTGCCGATCCGGCGGTCGGATGGCCGCTTTTTCGGCACGCTCTGCGCCATCGACCCGCATCCTCGGCCTTTGAAAGATAAGCGTGTCATCGAGATGTTCCGCCTGTTCGCCTCCACCATCGGCGCCAATCTCGAGACCCACGAGCGGCTTCATCTGGCGGAGCGGCGCCTGACCGAAGAGCTCGATCTGGGCAAGTTGCGCGAGGAATTCGTGGCCATCCTCGGACATGATCTGCGCAATCCCGTCGCCGCTCTCAGATCGGGGCTGAGGATGCTGAAGAAGCAGCCGCTCGACACCCACTCGATCGAGCTTGTCGAACATATGCGCGCCTCGGCGCATCGGATGTCGGGGCTGGTGGAGAACATCCTCGATCATGCGCGGGTGCGCCTTGGTGACGGGATCAGCGTGCGCAAGAAGCCCTGCGACGATCTTGGCCGCACGCTGGAGCATGTGATCGCCGAGGTTCAGGCCGTGTCACCGAACCATCGGGTTGTCGCCGATATCGACATCGCGGGCAGCGTCCTGTGCGACAAGGACAGGCTCGGGCAGCTCCTGTCCAATCTGGTGACCAACGCGGTGCTGCATGGGGATCCGGCGATACCGGTCACGATCACCGCGCAGGCGCGCGACGGTGCCTTGACGATCTCGGTCGCGAATGGCGGCGTGCCCATTCCCGAGGACATGCAGAAAAAGCTCTTCGAGCCGTTCTCGAGGGGCAGCGCCCATTCTGCCGGAAGCGGGCTTGGCCTTGGGTTGCACATCGCGTCGCAGATCGCGCGCGGCCACGGAGGCGCGCTGACGGTCGCATCCGATGACGCGCGCACCGTTTTCACCTTTCATATGGACGGCTGACGGGGGCACCCGCCCGTGATCGCGATACCGCGCGAGACGGCAAATCGGTGCAATGCCGCCCTGCCAATCGCGGATCTCTCCGCTACATGACGGATCAGACAGGCGCGCCGGTGAATCCGCTCGGGCGCGCTTCACAACTTATACCGACCCGGAGACGCTTCACATGCCAGGCCCCTTGCACGGATTTCGGGTCATCGACCTGACCACCATGATCTCCGGTCCGCTGGCCACGATGACGCTGGCCGATCAGGGGGCGGAGGTCATCAAGATCGAACATCCCGATGGCGGCGATCACAGCCGTCAGGTCACCGGGCGGCGGGGTGGCTTTGCCGCGTCCTTCCTCAACAACAACCGCGGCAAGAAATCGGTCACGCTCAACCTCAAGGATCCGCGCGGCGTCGAGGCGGCGCTGCGCCTTTGTGAAACCGCGGATGTCATCGTGCAGAACTTCCGTCCGGGCGTCGCCGAACGGATCGGCTTGGGCGAAGAGGCGGTGCGCGCGGTGCGGCCCGATATCGTCTATACCTCCATCGCGGGCTTCGGCTTTACCGGCGACTGGGCGCGCAAGCCGGTCTATGATCCGCTGATTCAGGCACTCTCGGGTCTGGCCAGCGTGCAAGGCGGCGCGGATGCCGCCCGCCCCCGGCTCGTGCGGACGATCCTGCCCGACAAGCTGACCGCGATCCAGACGGCGCAGGCGATCACCGCCGCCCTTCTGGCGCGCTCCCGCAGCGGAGAGGGCAGCCATGTGCAGGTCTCCATGCTCGACACGGTGCTGGCCTTCCTTTGGAGCTCCGACATGGCGGGCTATACCTTCGTGGGCGATGAGATCGAGCCTGCGAAAAGCGGCGATGCGCAGACCTTCGTGGAACTGATCTACCAGACTGCCGATGGCTGGATGGCCGTCTCCGCGCATACCGACAGCACCTGGGCAGGGCTGGCCGCCGCGGTTGGACGTCCCGACTGGCTCGACGATCCGCGTTTCGCGACCGTCGCCGCGCGTGAGGAAAACAAACCCGCCCGGCTCGAATTGACCCAAGAGGCGCTGCATACGGACACCACGGCAAACTGGATGGAGCGGCTGAGCGCGCATGACGTGCCTTGCGCGCCGGTCCTGACCCGCGATCAGGTCTATACCCATCCCCAGGTGCAGGCCAACGGCACGGTGATCGAACAGGACCATCCGCAGGCAGGGCGCATCCGTCAGACGCGCACCCCCGCCCGCTTCTCGGCCACGCCGCCCGATATTCCGATACCGGCGCGCCAACTGGGCGCCGATACCCGCGCAGTTCTGGCCGAGGCGGGCTATGACAGCCAAACCATCACCGACATGATCTCGCAGGGCATCGCGACGGACACACAAGGCAGCGCAGAATGATCGACCTCTATTTCGCCCCGACGCCCAATGGCTGGAAGGCCGCGATCATGCTTGAAGAAGCGGGTTTCAACTACCGGCCCATCCTGATGCGGCTGAGCGAGGGTGATCAATTCTCGCCCGAGTTTCTGGCGATCAGCCCGAATGCGAAGATGCCCGCGATCGTGGACCACGCGCCCGGCGAGGGCTGGGGCGACGATCCCGTGACCGTCTTCGAATCCGGCGCGATCCTGCTCTATCTGGCCGACAAGGCGGGGCAATTCGCCCCCCACCCGAGCGATCTGCGCGGACGCAAGGAATTGATGGAGTGGCTCTTCTGGCAGGTGGGCAATCAAGGCCCGATGGGCGGCCAACTCAGCCATTTTCGCAATTACGCGCCCGAAGATGCGCGCGATTACGGCTTCAAGCGCTATCTCGGCGAATATGACCGCAATCTCGGTGTTTTGGAGAACCGTCTCGAGGATCGCGACTATATCCTGGGCACCTATTCGATCGCCGATATGCTGGCTTTTCCGTGGGCCTTTATCGCCAAGCCATTGGGCGCGTCGCTTGATGAATTTCCCCGCGTGGCCGATTGGCGCGCGCGGATCAAGGCAAGACCGGCCGTGCAACGGGCCATCGATCTGCACAAGTCAGAGCAGAACCGGGGCCAGCACCGGGCTGATAACAACATGATTTTGTTCAATCAATCCGCAGCTTCCCTCCGACCGAAAGGGGGCGGTGCGGCGGGATGATTGCGCTGATCTGACTTGCTTGGGTTTACCAACGTGGAATGATGCCAAGATCATCGGTTTTGCGTCGGACAAGATCACACGAGGAAAATTCCCGCGCCAAGGCGACCCAGTTCTTTCGGCATCAGAGAGAAATGAGGCGACGACATTTATAAGGGAGGAAATGCCGCCGCCATTAAGTCTGCAAGAGGCTCGGGAGGAGGAGTGAACCGCTTGCCCATTGATTTAGAGCATGTCGATGCTGCAGGTGCAAAGTAAAAAACGCCGCAACGCAGCATAAACTTTTCCAAGCGTCGCAAGTGCCCATGAATTGAGCAGAGAGCACGGCGCGCCGCAGCACGATCCTCCGTGCCTGATACGCGGGGCTCGCAGCCCTACCCGCGCCGTCAGAGCGTCTGATCGTTTCTGCGAATGGTGAGCAGCCGCCTCAGCCAGCCGAAGCCCGCGATGGCACCGAGGATCGTCACGACCAACTGGAAGGTCGGATCGAGGATCACCGCCTCGAAAAAGGATGGGCGGATGATGATGATGTCGTCGAAAGAAGCACCAAAATAGCGCACCTCAAGATCGTTCACCCCATGATCCGAAATTGCAGTGACGCGCATCAGGGATGTGTCGGGATCGGCCAGCATGATAGCCAAATGGCCCGTCGCGGTGTCGCCCTTCCGGTCCACGAAGCGCAAAAGCGCACCGCCCAGAAGCGCACCGCCGCGCAGTTGGCGCATGTCGCCGCGCACCCATCCCGTGGGGGTATAGCCGCGGATCTGGTAGCCGCCGGAGGCGACCGACAGCCGGTCGGTTTCCGAAAATCCCGCGCCGATCTTGAGTTTGCCGCTGAGCGGCAATGTTCCGAATGTCTCGAGGACCTCTTGCCCCATGAGCACAAGCGCCCCGCCTTCCAGCCTGGCAACGTCCGAGCCTTTGTACCTGTCGGGCAGCGATACGACATCGATCCGCACCACGCCCGGCAAGGACGAGATCTTCAGTTCTGCACCGGCGGGCAGAACCCGCGTCGATGATATTTCAGGACCGATGATATGATGCGTCCGGGACGGGCAACCCATGGGTTTCGGCGGCGTCGGGCTCTTACTTTCGAGAACCTCATCGTCATCGCCGTCTTTGGGCTTTTCGCAGATCCAGACTTCGCGGAACGTCTTGCCACTCATCTCCGCTTCGAGCGTGATCTCCAGCGCGCCCGTCTCCGCATCCACAACGATGGTGCGCCCGAGGCAGAACGCGAAATAGAGCCAAAATGCGATGATACCGCTCAGCAAGAGCGCGAAGAGGATGCGCGCCGCGGTGAGCAAAGACGGACACCAGCGGAGCAGGCTCGCGCGGATGGACCGCGGACGCTCCGGCATGGCGGTCATGTCAGCGACCCTCGTCCGGCAGGATCACGGTGATGTCGTGCTCGTCTTCTCCCAGGCTGCGGGTGACGAAGAAGGTGAGTTTGACGCGGCCGTCCTCGGCTTGGGCCTTGAGATCGGGGAATGGCAGGATGCAGGAAGCCGTATATTTGAGCGTGTCGGTTTCGGCGACGTCCTCGCATGGAACGAACGCCTGGTCCGTTCCCACGATCACCCCCGTCGGGTTGCCCGCGGAATTGACGAAGACATGCAGCGCTTTTTCATCCGGGGTTGGGCCTCCGTACCAGACCGATGGCACCACCAGTTCCGTCCGGTCGCCGCAACGCCCGACTTTCACGAGCGAGACCGCAGCCGTCTTGGTCACGTCCTCTTCGTAGTCGCCGTCATAGAGAAACGGGTCTTCGGGAGCCGTGACTTCATTCGCGATGGAATAGGTGTTTTCAGCCTCGAACCGACCGTCCTTGGAATTGATCCGCACGCAGACATGCCACCTCGCATCCTGCTGCTCGTCGCCGCTGGGCTGCCCTGCCCGCGCCTGCCCCTGGGGCAGATACTCCACCGCCACATGCGCAGTCGTGCGCTCGACACCGTCTGCCAACGGGGTGTCGCTTCTTTGTTCGGCGTCGCTGCCCTGCCCGGCGTCATCGCCCTGCCCCTCCTCATTGCTTTGCCGAGCAACGAGCGCGCCGATCATGACGCCCATGACGATATCGCCGCTGACGCGCCCGTGTTCGTCGAAGCGTTCGAAGAATTCCCCGACCCGCTGGATGTCCCCCGCTTGCGAGCTGTCTGCGTTCTGGGCATGCGCGCCCCGGTCGGGTAAAACGAAGGCAAGACCCAAAAGGATTGCCAAGGCCCGTCGACGACACCCAAACATTTCGCCCCCCGTCATTCGCAAGAAAGACCCGTTCATGTTATCTTCCGGTACGCATTTTACAACGATTTGGCGCAAGCGCGGGACGCTTTGGATGGCGGGCTGCCTTCTTTGTCTGCTCGGAATTGCTGCGCATGCGCGCGTCGTCACGGTCGAGGATGGCAGCGGCGCGGGGTTTCTCGTGCGTCAGGGCGGCAATTGCTACGTCATGCTGCCCACTCATCTTCACGGCCGAAGCATGGAGGGCATCCGCCTCGGCTCCGACCGCGCGGGCGGGCCGATCGGCACGGCGAAGATCGTCTATGTCGCCCCCGATGATGCGGATATCTCGCTCGGCATCGTGCGCGGCGGCCTTGAGCGGGATTGCGGCGAGGAATGGCGCAGGTTGCCGCGCGACCTCAGCGACCGACTGACGCCCGGTGCCGAATTGATGCTGCAGCGTCCGCGCCAGCAGGTCTTCGAGGGGCGGCGCCTGATCCTCCATTCCAGCGGCCCAGAGCTTGTCCGTCTTGTTCCGGCACCCGGTGAACGCGCGGACCTTTTCGGTGGTACGTCGGGCGCCGTGGCCTTTCAGGGATCCACGCCGATTGCGATGGTGCTGCAGGCAAACGGGCGGAGTGAGGCCATCGCCATGCGCATGGACAAGGTGACGGGGCTCGTCGGTCAGATGCTGCAAAACCCGGTGAGCCGCGCGGCACCCGCGCTCGGGGCGGCGCCCGCGACCGCAGAACCCGGAGCCGCGGATTTAGAGGCAGACAGTCCCGCCACGCTTCCGCCGGGCGATCCGCTGGAAGCGGTGGAATGGTCCGCGCACCCGGTCGACGGTGCGGTCGATCCGGGTGAAATGCTGCGCGGCGCAGGCCCATGGATCTTCGAACTGGGGCCGAAACCCGTCTCGCTGACCCTGCGCCTGACCGACACGGACCGGCTGAGCCGCATTCGCCTGCGCGCCGCGACGGGCACGGCGGCGGCCATCCCGCGCGGCATCAGCATTGTCACGAACAGCGCCACCGATCCCGCCCGCCCGCGTCTGTCTTCCATTCCCGCGCCGGACATGTCGCCGGACGGGGAGTTCGATCTGCGTATCGGCGAACGCTTCGCGCATACGGTGACGGTCACGATCCTGTCGAGCTGGGGCGGCGCGTCACCGGTCCGGCTGGACGCGGTCTCGATCGACTGAAACGGGCTTATTCGGAAAGGTCTATCGTGCCCCGCGCCAGGTTTCTCTGGATCGATTGTTCCCCCACGAGCTGGCCCGATCCGTTCAACTCATAGGCGCCCCAGCTGCCCCCGAAGGACAGGCTGACCGCATCGCCGCGCATGCGCACCAGGCAGTAATTGCTGCGCGTATAGGTCCAGCATTCGTTTTCGCCGTCATAGCCGGTGATCTTGAAGGTCACCGAGCCGTTGCCATCGGCGTCGATCACGCCCCCTGCATTGTTCACGTCGCGGGCAAAATAGCCGTCGGGCTCCTCGCTGACCGGGTCGAAGACGATCCGCAGCGTGGGATCGGAATCGAAAATCGCGCGCAGGGTGGTTGCGCGGATCGCGCGGTCGGTGCTTTGCAGACCGTGCCTGACCGCCATGCGCCGTTGATCCGCGTCGCCCTTGCTGACCAGAAGATGCAGCACCGCAAGCGCCCGGTCGGGATCGGGGTCGTTCAAACGCTTGCGAAACTCCTCCATCGCCGTGTCGGTCGCATCTGCGGCCGCGTCGAGTTCATCGAGGCTGACCTGCGCGGCGGCGGGAACGGCGATTGCGGCCCAAAGCGCCAATATCATTGATCGAAACATGATCACCTCATCTGGATTGTTGTCGGATAGACGGTCTTGCTTTTGGGATTCGTTACCTCGCCGACGAGGATACCCTCGGAGGTCAGCGCGAAGCTGCCATTGATGCGGCTTGTGTAGATCATGTCGACCGTCAGGCCCGAGACCGACAAGTGATACGCGATGTTGCAGTCGCCGGCGCCATTGAGGTTCAGGCATTGCGTCTCGGGATTGCGGGCCGTGATGGCCCAGGTGCTGACCGCCCCGACCCACCCGTCAAGCGCTTCCCGCGCATCGTCATCGAGGTCGTCCGTGTCAATCCGGAGCGTGAGCGAGTCCTTCAGCGCCAGTGTCTCCCATAGGGCGCGGGCGCGCAGCCGCTCATCCGTGGCGGTCATGGCCGCGGCAATCGCCGTCTCGCGCATGGTCGGATCGCCGGTCTGGAGCATGACATCGAAGGCTGCCAGCGCGCGGGTCGAATCGGCGCCCTGCAGGATTTCGGTGAGTTGCCGGTACTGGCCCGAGCGTTGATCGATATCCGCGATCAGCGCCGCGACATCGAGATCCTGCGCGGCCGCAGGCAATACCGTGATGCAGAGCGCGGCACAGCCCGCCGCAACCCGTGCCCGGATTGCCCTGCTGCACCCCTGGCGGCTTTTCGTTCGTTTCATTGCGTGTCCCTATCCTTCAGCGCGCCGGTCAAGGACGCGCCCCGAAGATCCTATCCCCAAAATCCGCCCACGGCTCAGCGAAATTGCCCGAATGCGGCGCAGAGTGTCTCGCCCATCTGAACGTCGGTTGGCCGCCCCAGTAAAGATCCCCCAGCACCCCCTCCCGCCTTGCATGGATCAAAACTCGATCTCGAAATCGTCGGACGCCGTACCCTCCGGCGTCAAAGAGGATCGCGCGGCCTGCAACCGGTCGAAATCCATCAGCACCACGCTGAATCCCGACGGCCCGCGCGGGTTGTGCCGCTCCTCGATATAGCTGAGCACTTCGCCGCAATCGGCAAAGAGGCCCGCGAACTCCTCGGAGAAGTCCGGCATTCCAAGATGGTGGGCCGAGCCCTCCACCTGAAGAAACGGCGTGTCTCCGTCATCGGCGGGAACGAGGCGCGGCAGCGCCTGCATGCTGAACGGCATGGCGAAGCAGTTTTCCTGCGCGGTTCCCCAGCCCCGGAAACCGACCTCGTCATAGACCATGTCGGGCGCGTCGTATTTCTCGTCGAGCGCGGCGACGATGCGGTCGAAGGGCAACATCCCGTCGGGCAGCACCATGCGGCGCATGATCCCCACGATCTCGCCATCCGGGGCCCAGGAGGCAATCGTCAGCGCCTCCGTGCCGCCGCGCCGCAGATAGACGCGCTGATAGCCCAGCGCGCGCTGGGCGGGGGTTGCGTCTTCCGGGAGGGCCGTCGCGGTCTCGAACACCGCCTCGATCCCGTCCTGCGCCTCGATGGCCGCCACGGCATCCGCCACCTTCTGACCCGGGGCGAGGCCGAGCAGATCCCGCTCTGCCTCTCCGGCCCCGTCGAGCGTAAGCTCGGGCCAGTCCGCCGGTGCCTCCTCGGCGGGCGTGGGCGCGCGCGGGATGACCGCCTGTGCGGCCGCGAGGCGATCCTGCTCCGTGGGTTGTGGGGCAGGATCGGTCTGAGGCGATGCCTGTGCCGACGGGTCAGGAACCGGCCCGCCCTCCGGCGCTGGCGTCAGCACGGGACCGATGCCGCCATCGGCATCCTCGATCCGGGTCGCCGTGGCCTTTCCTCTCACGATGAAACCGGGAAGATTTCCGGGGCCATCGACGCTCTCCACGCCGGACAATGTGAACGCCACATGGGTCGCTGTGGCGTCCCGTGCCGCGCGGGCTTCATGCACGGCCTCCTCGAATACGAGGACCGTCATCGCGCTTGTGCAGCGATCCGCCTGCGCGGGATGGGGCCGGGTATTCGCGATCGCATAGCGGCGCGGCACCGCGACAGGCCCCTCGGCGGATTGTACGGCCCGGGCCAGCGCGTTCTGATCCTCGCGCAGGCGCGGCAAGGCGGCCATGATCTCCTGACCGAGATGGCCGTAAGCCTCGACCAATGTGCCACATGTCCGATCGGGCCTTGCGGAGATGCGAGCCGTGAACTCCGTCCCGAGTGCGGCGGCCTTGGCTTGCAGCCAGGACCGGATCATTGCCCGGTGCCGGGTCACCCATACGGAATCCGGCCGCGTCTGCGCCTCTTCGAACAGGGCCGGACCCGCATGCCCGGCATCCCGCGCCTCCCAGGCCGCGGCGACCATGGCCTCGAGCTCCGGGTTCGAGGGGGCATGCCCGCCCTTGAGGGCCATCAGATCGACGATATGCGGCGTGATGCGCAGCGGGGTCTGGTCGAGCCCTTCGAATTCCGCCGGAACGAACCGGCGCGAAATGCGCTCCTCTGCGGTGGCGTTGGCGGCATCAAAACCGCGCTCGGCGATGACCTGCGGCAGGTTGTTGTCGTCAAGCGTGTAGAACACCATCCGGTCGGGGCGCGCAAAAAGCGTGAACTGGTTGGCGCGTCCATTCAGCCGTTCGGCCGTCTCGGGCGTCAGGGCCGCGAGCACCATGATGTTGCGGCGGCGGCTCTCCGCGACAAAGCGCGCGGTCTCGCGGTCCATCGACAGGGGCGCGAAGGCGTCGGGGCCCACAAGACTGATCGTCGCCTGCAGATTGCCCTGCCGGACGCGGACATTCATGCCGCCTTCGCGGAAGGCAAAGGTGCCCTTCTCAAGATCATAGGTATCGAGCTGCAAACCGGTCCGGATCACCAGCGGCTGCTCGGCCCCGGCCCGCAGCGCCGCGATGGCGGTATCCACGGCGGCGGGCGCATCGAATTCGTTGGCCTGAACGACCTCGGGCATCAGCCGCGCGACCGCCTCGAAACCGTCTTCGCCCAGAAGCTTTGCCACATGACCGGCAATCGCCGTCTGATCCGATGTCTCAGCCTCCGCAACCTGCCGCGCAAGATCCGAAACGGTGGGTTCGGCAGGCGTTTCGGGCGCTTGCGGCGCGGGGATCATCACCGCCTCCACCGGCAGCGAGAGCACCTCCCAATCAAGGTTCGGACCTGCATAGATGCCGATGCGGCGCAGTGTGCCCTGCCCGGTGCGGATCGTGCTGTTGCGCCTTGTGCCGAAGGCCTGCTCTGTCGCGGAGGTGTCGACGGAATAGTCGAAATCCGCCCACCAGACGAGCCGCACCTGCCGCTCCTGCGCAAGCTGGCGCAGTACGCGTGCTTCGTCGGGCGGGACCTGCAAGGCCTCGGGCAGGTTGCCGAACCGCGACGCCGAGGCCAACCCCTCGTACCGCCCGTCTGCCGGCAGGTTCACGACCCGGAATTGCCCGTCCGGCAGGCCCGAATGCGACCGCTGGATCGGGAAGCTCTCGGTGTCGAAATCGTACTGCCCCAGCGACAACACCGTGCTGTGCCGGACCTTCACGGGCCAGCTTGGCGCGCGCGCAAGGATGGCGTCGTAATAGCGGTCGAAGAAGACGCGGCTCGCATCCCGGCGGGCGAACTCGTCGGGAAACGGATCTGAGACATTCTGACCGTTCGTGACCATCTGGACGATATACGGGTTGTTCCCCCGCGGTCGGCCGAAAAAGCTGCGATAATCAGCTTCGGACATCAAACCCTGCGCGACTCCGATGAAGGCGTTGCCTTCGCGCGGCGCGTCGGGGTTCTGACCCAACCACGAGAGCGCGGTGAACGTGCTCCATTCCGTGCGATTGGCATTGGACGTTGGCAGCGGTACGTCGAGCATATCATCGACGACCGGCAATCCGAGCGATCGGGCCAGCACAAGCGCGCTTTGCCCTGCCACCACCTCCGAGCCGCTCCGGCCCAGATCCCAGCGATGCAACGGCTCCGCCCCCGGCTCCAGCGGCAGGATAGCCCGGCGGAGATTGTTCATTGCGACAAGGTGCAATTCGGCCCGCGCGGGCTGGAAGGTGGCCGGGACGCCCCGATAGACCACCTGCCGGGCAAAGCTCTCGACGCTTTCATCGCGCCCGATCCGGGTGATCTGCCCCCAGATCACGTGGCGCAATTGCCGCCCCTGCGCGCTGGCCTCCGTCACGCGGTCGATGAAGGCCGCCGCTTCCGCGCGTTCCATCGGCACGGGGCTAAAAATCTCGGTCGGGAGCGTCAGGGTGATCTGCCCCACGGGATAGGGCCGCGCGGTCACCACGACCTGAGGCGCGCCGCCCACGAGTTCCAGCCCTTGGCCATCGGCATAGGTGCCGGGCCGGGCGAAGGCATAGAGCGTGACGTCGAGCGGCTCTTCCGGCGTGACCGGGCGCACGGCGTTCGCCTCCGCGATCAACGCCGCACGCAGGGCCGCGCGCGCATCCTCTTTCTCGATCACGTTCAGGGCGTTGAACTGGCGGTCTGCGGGATCGGTCTCGGCATTGGCGAGCCTGCGGAAGGCGTCGACCGTGCTGGGATTATCCAGAACCGACGGGTCGGCCTGAATGGCGAGCATGGCAAGGCGGCGGGCGAAGCCCTCGGGCGCATCGACGATCTTTCCCTGGTCGATATGCGCGCGCGGACCTGCGGGGATTTGCGCGACGGGCGTGCTCTCCGCCCCAGAACCAAAGGCGTCCGCGCCGTCTGCGAAGGGCAGACCGGGTGCGTTCATTGGGGCCGCGCCTGGGACAGCGGCCAGCGATCCGCCCAGATTTTGGATCCGGCTCTGCATGCTTTGGCTGAGGCAGGCGGCATTTGCCCCGCAGGCATTGCGGGTCTGAAGCCAGGCGGATTGATCCGCGGGCCTGCCCCGCGCGTTCCAGGCATCGGCAAGCGCGCGGTCGAGCGCGGCCAGCGACGGGTTTGTGCAAATGGCGATTTCGGTGGGCGTTGCCGCACGCGCGCAATCGAAGCTTGGGCCCGCATTGGCCGGTGCCATGTTTCCGGGGGCCAGATTGCCACCGCCCGGAGTTCCCAACGCCAGCCCCCCTCCCCCGAGCGCGCCGAACCCCGAGGTCAGCGCGGCAAGCTCCGAGCGGGTCAGCACGCCGGTCGGCGCCTTACCGATGCTGCTTTGATAGGCGGCAATCGCCGCGCGTGTGCGCTGGCCCGGCTGGCCGTCCACGGGCCCCCCATTGAAACCGCGCGCATTGAGCGCCGATTGAATGGACCTCGCCTCTCGCGACAGCTCAGCCGGGCTCAATTGCGGATCGCCCGGCGCAAAGCCGGTGCTCGCGGCCCCGACCAGATCCGCCGTCACGCTGGAGGGGACCCCGTTCGACCCGAAGACCCGAACCTCGAGAATTGCAGGCGCACCGGAGCGCAGCGCCGCCTCCGCCGCAGGAGACAGACCACCGCGCGCAAGCAGCGACGGCATCTGCGCGCGCATGCCCCGGGACTGGAAGACGCGGTCCACGGTATCGCCCGGCTGGCTGCGACCGAACCGGTGCACGTTGGCCCGGTCCTGCACCATCATCGCGATCGGCCCGCGCAGAGGCGCACCGGAGGAGTTCTGCCGATCGACGGCGCCGATCTCGGCGCGGTAGGTTTCAATGACCGTCTGGGGCAGTGCCGAGGTTGCCAGGGCCGCGAAAGCCGCGGCGAGCGTCATCGTTCTCAAGCGCATGGTCATTCGCCAACACCTCCGGTCAATCTGCTGAACAGGATCAATTCTGGTCGGTACTCGAAATGCATTCCGTCGAAATGGTGCCACTTGCCGCCCCAGATGAAGCCCCGGCGCTCCATCGCTTCCACGAGACGCCAGGGGATGCGGTTGTCATAAGCCCCGACCGCGCCCTCCTTGGCGCCCGACCAGCGCCAATAGCCGCCCAATGCGGCATTCACATCGACTGCAATCCCGTAGGAATGCGCGCTCAGCCGGTCGGTGCCCGCGATCCGACGCCAGGCATATCCACCGCCCACTTGCGTGAAGGCGGGCGCAATCTCATCCCAATGGGGCGCGAGGTCGGCAAAGGCCGATTTCAACTGGCAGGCAACGCCATGGGCGCCGGTGACCCGGAACCGCGCGGGGCCGAAGGTGACCGTCTCAAGCGCGCGCTCGACCGTGCCCGCGTCTGAGCCGAACAGAAGCCTGAGAAACGCGCCATTGCGCGCTCGACCGGGATCCTGCGCGGGATCCATCCGGCGGTCGAGGTCTCGCGACAGCGGATAAGCAATGGCGAACTGGTCCTCGATCGTGGCCGCCGCAATGCGTTCAGGGGCGGGTCGCCCCGTGGGGGGCTGCGCGTCCACGGATCTGCCCGCAAAGGTCAGCCGCGCCCCACCCGGCTCGGCCTGCGACACGGTGACCGCCGGATAGGCCAGCCGGATCGCCGCGATCCAGGCGGGATCGGCGGCCGCTGCAGGCAGAGCTTCGTTCAGGAAATCCCGCGCGATACAGCCTTGCGATGCGGCAGGGCCCGCCAGCATGCTCAGGGCAAGGATCAGAACGGCAAAAGCGCGCGTATGCGTAAGTCTTTGTTTCAAAGGAACGATCGCAAACGGAGAAGGAACACAAAGAGCGGCCGGAAGACCAAATACTTAAGAAAAGATTAATCTAACGAAATTATATCTCAGAATTTTGGTAAAAAGTCATGGTTTTCTTGCCCGCGCGTTTTCCCGGACATGGGAGAGGCCTTTGTCAGTGCGCGGTCGGCCCAGGCCGCTGCGTGCCTGTCACAGTCTCACACGGGATCGAACGAGGCCGTGCAAACCGCGCGGCCCCCTGTCATCGCGCTACGCCTCGGCATCCGGCGGCGGCAGGAAATCAACCTCGTGCAAGGCGGACAGACGCATGAGTTCTGCCGGTTCCGTAACCCCATCGAGCGCACCAAAAAGATCAAAGAGCTTGCGCGTGGGCGAGACGCCGAAGAGGCAAGTCGCGTCAGCCCCGGAGCGATTGAACACCGCATGCAGGACGCCTTTCGGCATGCGCACCATGTCCCCCGCTCCCGCCCGATGGGGCTGCACATTGCCCGCCTCGAAGCCGAAATCGACCTCCAGCGCGCCGCTCAGCACGTAAATCCACTCATCCTGATGCGGATGGACATGCGGCGGCACGAATGTCTCCGCGGGGATTTCCGCGTGCCAGACAAAGGCATCCGCCGATACCAATTTGGGCCGGTAGATATGCCCGACGACATTCCACGCGATCCCGTCCAACCCTTCGTTGGAGGATGTAACTCCCGCTCCGTTATGCATTTTGTCCCTCCGCATTTTATTGCTTTCGGCAGGCTAAGCGCATTTCGGGATAAAAGGGTAAGGAAATATCTCGGACGCGCATCCCAGCGATGCTCGGCTTGATCCGCCCCGCGCACCATGACCGACCGGGATCCTGGCCGCCTCAAATGCCCGCGAGACGGTATGTGCATCGCGCCGAAAGTTGCAGACGCATTTCGGCACGCAGGCCGCAACCGCTGCCCACTTTTCCAAACCAAACGTCATTGAAAGGATTGGTACCCGAGGTCGGACTCGAACCGACAAGGTGTTGCCACCGGGGGATTTTGAATCCCCTGCGTCTACCATTCCGCCACTCGGGCACGCGCCGCCGGGATAGCGGGACGGAGACACTTCGTCCAGATCAAAACCGGCTTTCTTGACGTGATCGCGGCACCATGCTCAGAGGGCGCAACAGGCGACAAGGACACCCGACATGCTGCGACCGATGTACGACAAGACGCTGAGGCTCGCCGATCATCCGCGCGCGCTTTGGGTGTTGGCCTTCATCTCCTTCATCGAGAGCTCGGTCTTTCCGATCCCGCCCGACGTGATGATGATTCCGATGATTCTCGCCGCACCCCGCCGGGCCTGGCTGATCGCGCTCGTGGCGACGCTGTCCTCCGTTGCCGGGGCGCTTCTTGGCTACGTGATCGGCGCCTTTTTCTACGAGAGCATCGGCGCGCCGGTGCTGGAGGCGCTGGGCAAGGGCGACAGCATGACCGCCTTCAACACGAAGTTTAACGAATTCGGTGTCTGGGCGGTGCTGATCGCGGGTCTGACCCCCTTCCCGTTCAAGGTCATCACGATCATGTCGGGCTGGACGGCGATGCCGCTGGTGCCGTTCATCCTGTCCTCGATCGTGGCGCGCGCGGCGCGGTTCTTCATCGTGGCGGGGCTGCTCTATTTCTTCGGACCGCCGATCCGCGACTTCATCGAGCGGCGCCTCGGCCTTGTCTTCACGCTTTTCTGTGTTGCCCTCATCGGCGGGTTCATGGTGCTGAAGGTTCTATGAGCATGACACGGAATAGCCTGATCCTGGCCGCGGCTGGCGGATCGCTGGCCCTGATGCTGGGCGCGCTCGGATTTCAGTACATCGGCGAGCTGCCACCCTGCAAACTCTGCTATTGGCAGCGCTATCCCCATGTGGCAGCTATCGCGATCGGCCTTGTGGCGCTGGCCCTGCCCGGCCGGGTCCTGCCTGCCCTCGGCGCTCTGGCCGCCCTCTCCACCGCGGCGGTCGGCGCCTATCATGCGGGCGTGGAGCGCGGCTGGTGGCCCGGCCCCGACACCTGCACTTCGGGCGATATCGGCGGGCTGTCCACGGACGACCTGATGAACCAGATCATGAACGCGCCGATGGTGCGCTGCGACGACATCGCGTGGCAGCTCATGGGCATCTCCATGGCCGGGTGGAACGCGATCCTGTCGCTTGTTCTGGCCGGTCTCTGGATCGCGGCGTTCCGCAAGAGCTGACGCTCAGCTGCTGCGCTTTGTTGAGAGCAGAAGCGACGTTTCGCTGGTGGTCACGCCGCCCATGGCGCGAATGCGCCCCAGCACCGCGTCGAGCTGTTCGAGACTGGTCGTGCCCAGCTCCGCGATCACGTCCCAACGGCCATTGGTGCTGTGCAGCGCGCGCACTTCGGGCAGGCCCGAAAGCTGGCGCAGGATGCGGTCCGTCCCCCGCCCCTCAATCCCGATCATCATCATCGCGCGCACCGGATCGCGCGCCGCGTCTTCCTTCAACACGACGGTAAAGCCCAGGATCTGCCCCGCCTCGCGCATTCGTTCGACCCGCGCGCGCACGGTGGTCCGGGATAGCCCCAGAAGCAGCGCCAGATCGGAGTAGGAGGCGCGCGCATCGCGGCGCAGCGCGGACAGGATCGCCTGATCGGTCGCGTCCATATCGGGCATCATGTCCTCCAATTCGAACAATACTCCCCCGAAACGGCCATTTTGCCAAGGTGACATCTGCACGATCCGGCGGATATTACGGCCACGACCAACGTAATGCGGACCGACAAAAGGCAAGATCATGAGCGACAAGACCATCCTTCTTCTGGGCGTGCCGATGGATTCGGGCAAACGCCGCGCGGGCTGCCTGATGGGCCCTGACGCCTACCGCACCGCGCGCCTGCCCGGCGCCTTGCGCGATCTCGGCCATCAGGTGGAGGATCTGGGCAATGTCGCACCGGACGCGGTGGATCTGCCGGAACATGACCACCTCTTTGCGCTGCCGGAAACCGTCGGCTGGACCCAGGCCCTCGCCCGTGCCGCCGAGGCGGCCATGGATCGCGGCACGCCGATCTTCATGGGCGGCGATCATGCGCTCTCAATGGGCACGGTCACGGGCGTGGCGAACCACGCCGCCCGCAATGGTCGGCCGCAATTCGTCCTCTGGCTCGACGCGCATACGGATTTTCACACGACCCAGACCACCGATAGCGGCAATCTGCATGGCACGCCCGTGGGTTACGCAACGGGGCGTGACGGCTTTGCGGGCTTCCCGACCGTCAGGGCCCCCGTCCCGCGGGAGAATGTCTGCATGATGGGCCTGCGCTCGGTCGATGCGGCGGAACGCGCGGCCATCGAAGCCACAGGCATCCGCCGCTACGACATGCGCGCCATCGACGAAGACGGCATCCGCGCGCCCCTCGCCGCTTTCCTCGACGATGTGGCGAAAGCGGGCGGCGCGCTGCATGTCTCGCTCGATGTGGACTTCCTCGACCCGAGCGTCGCACCGGCGGTCGGCACGACCGTGCCGGGCGGCGCCACGGTGCGCGAGGCGCATCTGGTGATGGAGATGCTCAACGATAGCGGGCTGATGACCTCCCTCGATCTCGTTGAGCTGAACCCGATGCTCGACGAACGCGGACGTACCGCTCAGCTCATGGTCGACCTCGCCGCCTCCGCCTTCGGCCGGCAGGTCTTCGACCGTCCCACTCAACGCATCTATTGAGGTTCGCCATGACCACAGATCCGTCCGACAAGGCGCTCGTCCCCTTCGTCTCCGTCGATCACATGATGGGACTCATTCACCATCTGGGCATCGAGGCGATGATCCGCGGCATCGCGGAGCGGATCGAGGCCGATTTTCGCCGCTGGGAGAACTTCGACAAGACCCCGCGTGTGGCCTCGCACAGCCCCGTCGGCGTGATCGAGTTGATGCCCACCTCGGATGGCGAGATGTATGGCTTCAAATACGTGAACGGGCATCCGAAGAACATGAAGGAAGGACTGCAAACGGTTACGGCCTTTGGACTTCTGGCGGATGTCTCGAACGGCTACCCGGTGCTTCTGACCGAGATGACGATCCTGACGGCCCTGCGTACGGCGGCCATGTCGGGCGTCGCGGCCAAGCATCTCGCGCCCAAGGGCGCGAAGACCATGGCGATGATTGGCAATGGCGCGCAGGCGGAATTCCAAAGTCTCGCCATGAAAGCGCTGGTCGGCATCGAGGCAGTACGGCTTTACGATATCGACCCCGCCGCGACCGAGAAATGCGTCCGCAACCTCGCCGGATCGGGCCTGTCGGTGACGAAATGCAACAGCCCTGAAGAGGCCATTGAGGGCGCCGAGATTCTCACGACCTGCACCGCCGACAAGCAATATGCCACGATCCTGTCCGACAACATGGTGGGCGCGGGCGTGCATGTGAACGCCATCGGCGGCGACTGCCCCGGCAAGACGGAACTGGCGCCGGGCATCCTCCACCGGTCCTCGATCTTCGTGGAATATCCCGAACAGACGCGGATCGAGGGGGAGATCCAGCAGCTCGACCCCGATCACCCGGTGACCGAGCTCTGGCAGGTCATTGCAGGGCGGACCGAAGGGCGCAGATCGACCTCGGAGATCACCCTGTTCGACAGCGTGGGCTTCGCGATCGAGGATTTCTCCGCGCTGTGCTTCCTGCGCGAGGCGATCCGCGGCACGCCCTTTTCCACCCCGCTCGACCTGCTGGCCGATCCGGACGATCCCCGGGATCTCTTCGGCATGGTCATGCGCGCGGCCCCGACCGGCGCCTGAGACTGAGCCGCTGGCCATCCACGACCAAAGCTCAAGCCTCAAGGCGATACGCGGCGCACCTGCCCGAACCTGCCAACCGCCCGGGCGTCCCACGTCAGACGGACAGCCCCTGTCACGTTCGGACCAAAAATACCTCTCGGGAGAGCGCGAGGGGGCAGACGGCCCCCTCGTTTTTCTAAGCGCGCCATTTCTCAAGCGAAATGCCGGTGGGCAGACAGCCCCCTCGCTTCCTCACCACGCAGCGCAGAGATCTATATTACGGCGGGAACACCCCCACCGGATCAATCGATGTAGTCGGACCGCTGCAGGCCGTACTTGGCCATCTTTTCATTGAGCGTCCGGCGCGGCAGGCAAAGCTCGTCCATCACCGCCGAGATCGAGCCCTTGTGCCGACGCATTGTGTTGTCGATCAGCATCCGCTCGAAGGCTTCCACGTATTCCTTGAGCGGCTTGCCTTCGGTGGTCATTACCGGCTGCATGTCCTCGTGATCGTTCATCAGGAGCGATGCGATCGTGCCAGTGCCACGCCGCGATTGCAGCACCGCGCGCTCGGCAAGGTTGATGAGCTGGCGCACATTGCCGGGCCAGGGCGCCTGCAGAAGCTGCGCGGCTTCCTGTGCAGTCACCTGCGGGGCGTCGCAGCCATATTCGTCGGCGTATTGCTCGGAGAGGCGCGTGAAGAGCGTCAGGATATCCTCGCCCCGCTGCCGCAGGGGCGGCACGGTGATGCGCAAAGCCGCGAGCCGGTAGAAGAGATCCGACCGAAGCGCCGTCTCACAGGTCTTGCCCTCGTCCTGGAGGTTGCAGATCGCCACGATACGGGTCTCGGGCGGCGTGCCCTGATCGTTGATGACCGACAGAAGGCGCGCCTGGGCCGCATCCGACAGGCTCTCGATATCTTCCAAGACAAGCGTGCCGCCGCGTGCCTCCTCCATCGCGGGCAGGCGGGAATCCTCGGGATCCATCGGGCCGAAGAGCCGCTTCATCAACGCGGCCTCGTCCATCGCCGCACAAGGCAGGAGCACGAAGCGCTTGCCCGCCCGGCTACCCACCGCATGGAGCGCATGGGCGATCAGCGTCTTGCCGGTCCCGGTCTCGCCCTCGATCAGCACATGGCCGTCAGCCTGGCCGAGATCCAGCACGTCTTCGCGCAGCCGCTCCATCGCCGGGCTCTGCCCGATGAGCTTCTGCATGATCTGCCCGCCATCGCTGAGCTCGCGGCGCAATTGCCGGTTATCGAGGGTCAGACGCCGGGCATTGGTGGCCTTGCGGGCCAGTTCCGACATCCGGTCCGGATTGAACGGCTTTTCGAGGAAATCATACGCACCGATCCGCATCGCCTCGACCGCGATGGGCACGTCGCCGTGACCGGTGATCATGATCACGGGAAGCGCCGAGTCGAGCCCCATCAGCTTCTTGAGAAGCTGGATGCCATCCATGCCGGGCATCTTGATGTCGGAGATGACGATGCCGGGATAATCCTGCCCCAACTGGCGCAGGGCCTCTTCGCCGGAGGCGAAACTCTCGGTGTCGTAGCCCGACAGCGCCAGCCATTGGCTGATCGATTGTCGCATATCCTTCTCGTCGTCGACGATCGCGATCTTCATTGCCTGTGCCATTGGTTCTTATTCCGCTGCTTGAGTGGAGTCTGTCATGATCGGAAGCTGCATCTCGAAAACGGCGCCACCGTCCTCTGCGTTCCGTGCGATCAACCGACCGCCGAGATCGCCGACGATGCCCGAGGAGATGGCAAGCCCGAGCCCGGTCCCGTCGCCGGGTTGCTTGGTGGTGTAGAACGGCTCGAACAGGGAATCGAGGTCATCGATCCCATGCCCGTTATCGCGCACGGTCAGGGTCGCGGTCTCGCCCGAGGCGAGCAGCAGCTCGATCTCGGGATTGCGCACCGATTTCGTCGCATCAAGCGCGTTGCGCAGAAGGTTGATCAGCACCTGCTCGATCCGCATCCGGTCGCCCATCACGTAGACCGGCGCATCGGGCAGGATGCGGGTGATGCGGACCTTCCGGGCCTTGAGCTGCGGCTCCATCATCGACAGGGCGGACGCAATGGCCTCGCCCATCTCGACGGGCGAAAACTCGGCCTGGCCCTTGCGCGCATAGGATTTCAACTGCCGCGTGATCGCGCCCATCCGCTCGATCAGATCGTCAATCCGGTGGAAGGCCGAGAGCGCCTCCTCGGGCCGGTTGCGGCGCAGCAGGAGGCGAGCGCCCGCGAGATAGGTCTTCATCGCCGCAAGCGGCTGGTTCAGCTCGTGACTCACCGCGGCCGACATCTCGCCCAGGGCGGCAAGCTTGGAGCTTTGCGCAAGCGTCTGCTCCGCGACGGCGAGGTTTTCCTGCACGCGTTCGCGTTCTGCGATCTCGCGCTGAAGGCGCAGGTTCAGTTGCCGGAGCTCCCGGCTTTCGCGCTGGAAAAGCGCCATGCGCAAAGCTGTTCGGCGCGACAGGGCATAGAATGCCAGCGCCGCCAGAAGCGCGAAGGCCATGATTTCAAGCGCCAGCACCGTGTTCACCCGCTCGCGCACGCTTTGATACGTCGTGAAGGAGGCAAGCGACCAGCCGCGGAACGGGATGCGCCCGTCGATGCGCATCACTGCCTCCCCCCTGACATAGGCATCGGCCGGCAGCGCGGTCCAATCTGCGGTGGCCTGGATCGCGCGTTCGATGGCGGTGTCGGGCGATTGGCGCTCCAGCGCTTCCTCGATGCTCAGCCCGCGCCAGCGCGGCTCCGTCGCGAGGATGATTTGGCCCTCGCTGTCGGTGACGAGAACCGCATCCGAGATCCCCGCCCAGGCGCGTTCGAATTTCGCCAGGTCGACCTCCACCACGATCACGCCGATCACCGCGTTCTGGCTGTCCACACGCCGCGAATAGGTGAAGCTGTAATTGCCGACCTCCCCCCGAAGCGAGGTGAAGATCGTCGAGGAGGCGCGCACGGCGTCGACGAAATAGGGCGCGTTGCGATGGGTCTGGCCCAGCCGGTTGCGATCCGTCGCGGCCACCGTCCGGCCCTCGCTGTCCAGCAGCATCAGCGAGGCCGCGCCGATCTCCTCGACGAAGGAGATCAGCCGCTGCGTCGACTGGCTGTAATCCATCGTGTTGAGCGCGTTGATCAGCGCGGGGTCGCGCGCCAGAAGCTGCGGCACGATGGCGTTGCGCCTGAGTTCGGACAAAAGGTTGCCGGAATAAAGCGCCAGACGCAGCTCCGCGCGGTTGCGCGTGGTCTCCGTGAAGCGGTCGGTCAGCAGCGAATTGGTGATCCAGACCGTGGCCGAGGCCACCACGAACAACAAGACCAGCGCCAGGCGCACGCGCCAGGACAGCGGCCCGGGCCCGAAGCGGCCGGTCTCGGTGGGTGTCGTCTCGGACATGGGCGCAAGGATACGGGCCCGTGCCGGCCGCCACAAGTCAGGCGGTGACGAGCGCCTCGGTCAGATGAGCGAAAAGGCGCTGACCATCGGTGCCGCCATGGCCCGCATCGGCGGCGCGTTCGGGATGCGGCATCATGCCGAGCACGCGCCGGTTCTCGGACAGGATACCCGCGATATCGCGCGCCGACCCGTTGGGGTTGTCGGTATAGCGGAAGGCCACCCGATCCTCGCCCTCAAGCCGGTCGAGGGTCTCGGCATCGGCGAAGTAATTGCCGTCGTGATGCGCGATCGGGATCTGGATTTCCTCGCCCTGCGCGTAGCCTTGCGTGAAGACGCTGTCGGTGGTGGCAACGCTCAGCCCCACGGTCCGGCAGATATATTTCAGGCCCGCATTGCGCAGCAAGGCGCCCGGCAGCAGCCCCGTCTCCGCCAGGATCTGAAAGCCGTTGCACGGCCCGAAAACAAATCCACCCCGCTCCGCATGCGCGGTGAGCGCGCGGCAGATGGGCGAGTTTGCGGCAATCGCCCCGCAGCGCAGGTAATCCCCGTAGGAAAAGCCGCCCGGCACGCCGACGAGGTCGATACCGTCCGGCAATGCCGTCTCCTTGTGCCAGACCATCTCGGTCTCGAAGCCCGCGGCGCGGAACGCCGTGGCGAGATCGCGGTCGCAATTGGAGCCGGGAAAGACGAGGACCGCGGCGCGCATCACAGCACCTCGATCCGGTAGCTTTCGATGACCGTGTTGGCCAGGAGCTTGTTGCACATCTCCTCGATGGTGGCCTCGGACGTGCCGTCTTCGAGATCGAGCTCGATCACCTTGCCCTGCCGGACGCCCGTCACGCCTGCAAAACCGAGGCCCCCCAGCGCATGGCGGATTGCCTCGCCCTGCGGGTCAAGAACGCCGTCTTTCAACATCACGTGCACTTTCGCCTTCATCGCGCAGGCCCCTGTCTTGTCTTTATCGAAAACTGTGCAAGGCCCGGCGGGGCCCTGCCCGCCCCATCAGTTGATGAGCGTCGGTTTGGTGATCGTCTGGTTTGTCTTGGGCATCACGCCCAGGCGCCGCGCCACCTCGGTATAGGCATCCGCCAGATTGCCGAGATCGCGCCGGAACACGTCCTTGTCGAGCTTCTGGCCGGTCTCGATATCCCACAGCCGACAGCTGTCGGGCGAGATTTCGTCGGCCACAACCAGACGCTGGAAATCGCCTTCGAAGAGGCGCCCTATCTCGATCTTGAAATCGACGAGCCGGATGCCGACGGCCATCATGACGCCCGACAGGAAGTCGTTCACGCGCAAGGCGAGGCTCAGGATGTCGTCCATGTCCTGCTGGCTGGCCCAGCCGAAGGCCGCGATATGCTCCTCGGTGACCAGCGGATCGCCGAGCGCGTCGTCCTTGTAGTAATATTCGACGATGGGCCGCGACAGGGCCGTGCCCTCCTCGATTCCGAGACGCTTCGACATGGATCCCGCGGCCACGTTGCGCACCACCACCTCGAGCGGAATGATCTCGACCGAGCGGCAGAGTTGCTCGCGCATGTTGATCCGCTCGATGAAATGGGTGGGCACGCCGATCTGGTTCAAGCCGGTCATGAAGAACTCCGACAGGCGGTTGTTCAGCACACCCTTGCCGTCGATCACGTCCTTCTTCTCGGCATTGAAGGCCGTGGCATCGTCCTTGAAATACTGCACGATCGTGCCGGGACGCGGGCCTTCGTAAAGGATCTTCGCCTTGCCTTCGTAAATCTTCTTGCGGCGTGCCATGCGGGCCCTTTCGGAATGACGGAATCGGCGCGCGAGCCTTGGCCTGCGCACCTCTTCGCGTCCCTTTAGTGCATGGCCCGATTTCCCGCAAGCGCGCTGCCCTGTCTGCTTGCGGCGCAAGGCGCTATGGGCGTAATCTGATGCAAAGCAGGACAGGAGACCCCTCATGACCACATTCGACGATCGCGAAAACGCCTTCGAGAACAAGTTCGCCCATGACGCGGAGATGGAATTCCGCGCGGAAGCCCGGCGCAACAAGCTTCTGGGCCTCTGGGCCGCCGAGATGATGGGCAAGAAAGGCGCGGATGCCGAGGCCTATGCCAAGGAAGTCATCAAGTCCGATTTCGAAGAGGCCGGCCACGAGGACGTGGTGCGCAAGGTCTCGGGCGATCTGGGCGATTCCGCCACGCCCGACGAAATCCGCGCCAAGATGGCCGAACTTCTGGTCGTCGCCAAAGGCCAGCTCGTCGACGAACATTGAGCCGCAATCCCGGCCAGAGCGCCGGGCATCGCAGCAATCGCGCAGAAACGACGACCCCGGCCCCGCGCCGGGGTCTCGCATTTTGAGATCTCGCCCCAGTCCCGCTGATCCCAGACCCGCAGATCGAAGCGCACCGGTCTGCCCCAGGGCGCCTCCCCCCTGTCACGACCGGACCGAAAATACCTCTCGGGGGAGCGCGAGGGGGCAGACAGCCCCCTCGCTGCGCAACGCAGCCGCCAGCACGCCCCTCGGGCAATGCGCAACATCGCCAAAAGCCCCTTGAAACCCGGACCGCAAAGCCGAAAACCCCTCCGCACCAGCGCACTGCCTTGCGTCCTCCTCAACATCTTCTTGAAGATTATGAATTTGCTTCAGTCGGCCCGATCAGGCATGCCCGCCCGAACCGCAACGCGCGAGAACCCGCGCGGAACCCGAAAGGTCCGATGCCGATGACGAATGCCCTCACCTCCCTTCTTGAGACGCGCGACTGGCTTCTGGCAGACGGTGCTACGGGCACGAACCTGTTCAACATGGGTCTGGAATCGGGCGATGCGCCGGAATTCTGGAACCTGAACGAGCCCGACAAGATCCGCGCGCTTTACCGCAATGCCGTGGAGGCCGGGTCGGATATCTTCCTGACCAATTCCTTCGGCGGCAATGCGTCGCGACTGAAACTGCATGACGGGCAGAACCGCGTGGGCGAGCTCAATCGCGCCGCCGCGGAGCTGGGTCGCGAGATCGCCGACAAGGCCGACCGCCCCATCGTCGTGGCAGGCTCCGTTGGCCCCACCGGCGATATCATGGAGCCGGTGGGCAACCTCAGCCATGCCGACGCGGTCGAAATGTTTCACGAACAGGCCGAAGCGCTGAAAGCGGGCGGTGCGGATGTTCTCTGGGTCGAGACGATTTCCGCGCCCGAAGAGTTCAAGGCCGCCGCAGAGGCCTTCGCGCTGGCGGACATGCCCTGGTGCGGCACGATGAGCTTTGACACCGCGGGCCGCACGATGATGGGCCTGACCTCCTCGGATATGGTGGCATTGGTCCAGGGGCTGCCCAACCCGCCCCTGGGCTTCGGGGCCAATTGCGGCGTGGGCGCGTCGGACCTTCTGCGCACCGTGTTGGGCTTCACCGCCGAGACGCCGCAGATCCCGGTGATCGCCAAGGGCAACGCCGGTATCCCGCGCTTCGAGGACGGGCATATCCATTACGACGGAACGCCCGAACTGATGGCCGAATACGCGGTCATGGCCCGCGATGCCGGTGCGACGATCATCGGTGGCTGCTGCGGTACCATGCCCGAGCATCTGCGCGCCATGCGCGCCGCGCTTGAGACGCGTCCTCGCGGCGATGCCCCGACGCTGGCCGAGATCGAAGCGAAGATCGGCGGATTTTCCTCCGCCTCCGACGGAACCGGCGCGGACGCCAAGACGGAAAGCGCGGCACGCCGCTCTGGCGGGCGTCGTCGCCGCCGCGCGTGATGAGCTCAGAACAGCGCCAGCTGGTCGCCCGCACGCGGCGGCACCGCGAAAAGATCGGTGCGCAGGGGTGCCGTCGCGCGATCGAGGCCAAGCCGCTTCGTGGCCAGCGCGAATCTGTGCGCGATGATCTGGGCGTAATGCCCCTCGCCGCGCATGCGCTTGTGCCATTCGGACGAATAGACCGCGCCGCCATGCATTTCCCGCAGCCGCGCCATGACGCGGCCCGCCGCATTCGGGTAATGCGTCTCGAGCCAGTCCTGCCAGAGGGGAGCGACCTCGCGCGGGAGGCGCAGCATGATCCAGGTCGCGGCATCCGCACCGGCATCGCGCCCGGCTTCGAGGATCGCCTCAAGCTCGGGATCGGTCAGTGCCGGCACGAGCGGAGAGGCCATGAGCCGCACGGGGATACCCGCCTCCGTCAGACGCCGGATCGTCGCGAGACGGCGCGCGGGCGCCGGAACGCGCGGCTCCATCCGGCGCGACAGCACCGGGTCGAGCGTGGTCACCGAAATGCCGACGCGCGCCAGACCGCGCGCGGCCATTTCGGACAGGATGTCGATATCGCGCTCGATCAGGGTGCCCTTCGTGACGATGGCCACCGGGTGATTGTGCTCGCACAGCACTTCGAGCAACCCGCGCATGATGCGGCGCTCTTTCTCCAGCGGCTGGTAGGGATCGGTATTGGTGCCGATCGCGATGGTCGCCGGACGATAGCCGGGTTTGCGCAGCTCGCGCGCCAGCACGTCCGGCGCCTCGGGTCGCGCGATGAGGCGCGTCTCGAAATCGAGCCCCGGCGACAGGCCCAGATAGGCATGGGTCGGGCGCGCGAAGCAGTAGATGCAGCCATGTTCGCAGCCGCGATAGGGGTTGATCGTCCGGTCGAAGGGCAGATCGGGCGAGCGCGTGTAGTTGATCACGGAGCGCGGCCGCTCGTCACTGACTTCGGTGCGTTCGACGCGTCGCTCCTCGGCGATGTCCCAGCCGTCATGGGCGTCTTCGCGCGCGAACCGTTCGAACCGGCCCGCATCGCGGCTGGCCGCCCCCCGTCCCGGGCGCGCCTCTGCGTCAATATGAGTGATGTGGCGCGGCATGGCGGCAAATTAGAACGAAGTAAGAACATTCGCAATGGTTTCCGCGTCACACTGGGCGGGCCCAAGGCGAAAAGGTCGGAAGCGGCGCGCCCTGCGTCGCAATCCGGCGGACAATCCGGGCGCTTTGGCGCTCATGGTCGAATGAACACGGCGGCCGGTGCCTATCGGTGCGCCGAAGGAAAGGACGTGAGGCATGTCTGACGAAGAAGACGATCTGATCCTGTCGGACCTTCCCGACGAGGAACTCGTGCCGCAGATGCACGACGATCTTTACGACGGTCTGAAGGAAGAGATCGAGGAGGGTGTGAACATCCTGCTCGAACGGGGCTGGGAGCCCTACAAGATCCTGACCGAAGGCCTGGTTGCTGGCATGACCATCGTGGGACGCGATTTCCGCGATGGCATCCTCTTCGTGCCCGAGGTGCTGCTTGCGGCCAACGCGATGAAGGGCGGCATGGCCATCCTGAAACCGCTTCTGGCCGAAACCGGCGCGCCCAAGATGGGCAAGATGGTGATCGGCACGGTGAAGGGCGATATCCACGATATCGGCAAGAACCTCGTATCGATGATGATGGAGGGCGCGGGCTTCGAGGTGATCGACCTCGGCATCAACAATGCCGTCGAAAGCTATCTCGAAGCGATCGAGAAGGAGCAGCCCGACATCCTCGGCATGTCTGCACTTCTGACCACCACCATGCCCTACATGAAGGTCGTGATCGACACGATGAAGGAGCAAGGCATCCGGGACGATTACATCGTGCTCGTGGGCGGCGCGCCCCTGAACGAGGAATTCGGCAAGGCCATCGGGGCAGATGCCTATTGCCGGGATGCGGCGGTCGCCGTGGATACCGCGAAAAGCCTCGTGGCCCGGCGTCACAACCAGCGGGCAGCCGGTTGACCTAACGGCATTCCCGTCCTGACGCGACAGATTGGCCCCATCCAAGCGGATGGGGCTTTTTATTTAACACTTGCTGGCCCATATTACCCGTAGGAAAGGAGTTCTCATGCCTGTGACATCATTCGCTCTCATGATTCTGCTGGTCATCGCCGCGGCGGCTCTGACCGTCTGGGCCATGAGTGCCTTCGGCGTCCTGGCCGTGCTCCCCGTCATTCTGATCGCCGGGCTTCTGGCCCGCTGGGGCCTCGAACATGTCCCCTATGACGACAGCCACAGCTGACGACACCAACACCGACAGATTGCGCGACGAAGGCCTCGCCGCAACGGGCGCGGGTCGTATCCTGCTGCTGGCCTGCGGCGCGCTCGCCCGCGAGATCATCGACCTGAAGGCCGCCAATGGCTGGGATCATCTCGACCTGCATTGCCTGCCCGCGATCCTGCACAACACGCCTGAAAAGATCACACCCGCCGTGCGCGAGGCCGTGACCGGGCGCCGCGAAGACTATGATCGGGTCTACGTGCTATACGGGGATTGCGGCACCGGGGGCGCGCTGGAAGCGGCCTGCGTGGAGATGGGCGTCGAGATGCTGGAAGGACCGCATTGCTACAGTTTCTTCGAGGGCAACGCGACATTCGCCGCGCAGGAGGAAATGACCGCCTTCTACCTGACGGATTTCCTCGTCCGGCAATTCGATGCCTTCGTATGGGAGCCGCTCGGCCTCGACCGGCACCCTGAGCTGCGGGACATGTATTTCGCCCATTACGAAACACTGGTCTACCAGGCGCAGACCGACGATCCGGCGCTGACGGAGAAGGCGCGCGCCTGCGCGGCGCGGCTTGGTCTCCGGTTCGAACGCCGAGCGACGGGTTATGGCGATCTGGCCCGGTCGCTGGAAGCCTGGGTCACGGACGAGGCGTCAAAGCCCCGCCGCTGATCCACAGACGACCCGCCTCCGGGGCGCCCCGTCACTCCTGCCCGATGACCGCCGAGACGGGCACCAGTTCAAGCGCGCCCGCCCTGTCCTGCAAACCCCAGAGCAGCAGCGCCGACAGCGTGTCCGCCTTGAGCCGCCCGAGGGCGATCACCTGGCCGTCCTGCCGCGCCCGCAGCGCCATGCGGTCCAGCAGCCGCCGCTGCACGCCGGGATCCTGTCCGTCGCCGTCGATATCGCGGAACACAGCACCCGCAGGCACGCCCTCGCGGCGCGCGAGCGACGTGGCCGTGTTGAGCCCCTTGCCCTGCATCACAAGGCCATGGCCGGACGCGCCGAGATAGGAGGCGACCTGTTCGCTCAATTCACGCGAGGCCTGCATCCCTGCCCCCGGCGCTTCCAGCGCGCCCAACGCTTCGGTCAGCGTGCCGAAGGCCGACTCGAAAGTGACTTCCAGATCGCTCGGGCGCGCGCCTTCGGGCAGGTCGATCAGGGCCAGCACCTCGAAGCCCTTTTCGCGGTAGCCCGCCATGCGTTGTGCCGCATCGCTGGCGGCCGGATCGACCGCGAAGGTGACCGGGAAGGGAAACGCATCGAGCGCATTGGGTCCCAGCGGGCCGGAGCCGTCATCGATCAGGATGACAGCCATGCGCGGCGTGTCCGCTGCGATATCGACCGGGGCGGCATAACGCTGGAAGGGTCCGGCCCCTGCCCCGGCGTTCGCCCCGCTTGCGGCCGCGGTGTCGCTGTCGTTCTCCGCACCCGCCTCGGGCGCATCACCAATGGTGGGAAGGCGCGTGCTGCGGGCGGAATCCTCGCGATCGGTCAGCGAGCGTGCGGGCTGGCCGATGCCAGGGCGATCTGCGTCGTTCTCCTCCGCGGGCGGGGTAAGCGCTGCGATCTCGTCCTGAGCCTCGGGCGGGGTGTCCTCCGTATCTGCGCCCTCGTCTTCCGGCGCTTCCGCTGACACCTCGGGCGCGTCTTCCAAGCTGATGGACGGCGCGGGCGCAGGATCGGAGGCCGCTTCGGGGGCGGGATCCTGTACCCCATCGGGCGCGTCCATGCCACTGGGGCTCGGGGTCGTCTCAGGTGCCGGATCGTCGCTGCGCGGCATGAGCGGTACGGCATCTTCCGCCTCGGGCATTGGTGCGGCCAGTGCGATGTCGTCCTGCGGCATCTCGGGCATGGGCGGCTGGGCCGGATCCGTGACCACCGCCACACCGGCTTCCGTCGTGGGATCGGGTTGCTCCAGCATGGGCGCGGAGGCCGGGCCGCTCGTCTCCGTCCCCGCAGGATCAGCCTGCCGATCCATGCCGGTCTCGCCCGTCATCTCGTCCGGCGCCTGCAGGGCGGCACTTTCGCCTGCGACATCCGGAACCGCCGCGGGATCTGTGTCCGTGCCTTCGGGCAATGCCGCATCGGGGGCGGGCGTCTCGAGGCTGGTCACATTGCCGGCAGGGCCCGGGGTCGTTTCACCGGCAGGGGCTATCCCTGCATCGCCCGCAGCCTCCGGGGCCGCGCCTTCGGGCACGGCGCTGTCGGAGACGGCCGGTTCGGGCAGCACCCCATCCGGCGTCGGCGGGTAGCCCATGAACAGCGACAATCCCGCAGCGCCCGCGACTGAAATCACCAGTCCCGTCGCTGCACCAGCCAGTAATCCGCGCGCCATTGCTCGACCCCTCGTTTGCCTTCTTCGGACGCCTCGGGCGTCTGCCTGCGGTCTTCTTGGCCGGGTCGTGTTTGCAAGGGGTGTCCCCTGCCCTTGACCTCGGCGGACCGCTCGGCCCATCTATACCGGAAATCATCCCTGCCGGACCAGCCCTCTCGGCAGACCCGAGGGGCGCAAACCGGCGAAAACAGGCGCGTGCATGCTTCTTCTGATCGATAATTACGACAGCTTCACCTACAATCTTGTGCATTACCTGGGCGAGCTTGGCGCCGAGGTTGTGGTGCGTCGCAACGATGCGCTCGATGTACAGGCGGCGATGGCCATGAAGCCTGCGGGCATTCTGCTGTCCCCCGGTCCCTGCGATCCCGATCAGGCGGGCATCTGCCTGGCCCTGACCCATGCCGCCGCCGAAACCGGCACGCCCCTCATGGGTGTCTGCCTCGGTCACCAGACCATCGGTCAGGCCTTCGGCGGGCGCGTGCAGCGGCACTCCGACATCGTGCATGGCAAGATGGGCGTGATGCACCACCAGGGCAAAGGCGTGTTCGCCGGTCTGCCCTCGCCCTTCGAGGCGACGCGCTATCACTCGCTCGTTGTGGACCGCGAGACACTCCCCGATTGCCTCGAGATCACGGCGGAGCTTGAGGACGGCACCATCATGGGCCTGTCGCATCGCGACCTGCCCATCCATGGCGTGCAATTCCATCCCGAGAGCATTGCCTCCGAACATGGGCACAAGCTTTTGAAAAATTTCACCGATCTTCTGCCGGTGATGGCATGAGCGATGCGCTGAAACCGCTGATCGGGGCCGCTGCCGAGCGCCCGCTGACCGCAGACGAGGCCGAGCGCGCCTTCACGCTTCTCTTCGAAGGCGAGGCCACACCGAGCCAGATCGGCGGGCTTCTCATGGCGCTGCGCACGCGCGGGGAAAGCGTGCCGGAATACACCGCAGCCGCCCGCGTCATGCGCGCCAAGTGCAACAAGGTGGCCGCCCCCGAAGGCGCGATGGACATTGTCGGCACCGGCGGCGACGGCAAGGGCACGCTCAATATCTCGACCGCGACGGCCTTCGTCGTGGCGGGCGCGGGCGTCACGGTGGCCAAGCACGGCAACCGCAACCTGTCGTCGAAATCGGGCGCGGCCGACGCGCTGACCCAGCTCGGCGTCAACGTCATGATCGAGGCCGCCCGGGTCGAGGCGATCCTGCGCGAGGCGGGCATCTGCTTCATGATGGCCCCGATGCACCATCCGGCCATGGCCCATGTCGGTCCCACCCGGCAGGAGCTTGGGACAAGAACGATCTTCAACATATTGGGACCGCTCACAAATCCCGCGGGCGTCAAACGACAGCTGACCGGCGCTTTCTCGCGCGGAATGATCCGGCCCATGGCCGAGGTGCTTCAGGAATTGGGTTCCGAACGCGCCTGGCTTGTCCATGGCGGCGACGGCACCGATGAGCTGTCGATCGCCGGGATCAGCTGGGTGGCAGCGCTTGAAGACGGCGCCATCCGCGAGTTTGAGCTGCATCCCGAAGAGGCAGGCCTGCCCGAACATCCCTTCGAGGCGATCCTTGGCGGCACGCCGGAAGAGAACGGCCAGGCCTTTCGCGCCCTTCTCGAGGGCGCAGCGGGCGCGTATCGCGATGCGGTTCTCTTGAATTCTGCCGCGGCGCTGGTGGTCGCGGGCAAGGCGCCTGACCTCAAGGATGGCGCGCGGATGGCCAGCGAATCAATCGACAGCGGCGCTGCGCGCGCGCGGGTCGAGGCGCTGGCGCGCTTGTCGCAGGCGTGAGCGCCCCGACACCGCCCGCGTCCTGGGCGCATCTGCCCTTCTTCCGCACCGATTGGCCCCGCATCGCGGCGGCGCTGGAGGCAGAGCACCGGCGCGTTCTGCCGCCCTCCGCACAGATTTTCGCAGCGCTCGAAGCCGCGCGTCCGGAGGATGTGCGCGTCGTGATCCTTGGGCAGGACCCGTATCCCACGTCCGGACATGCCAATGGGCTGGCCTTCTCCGCGGCATCGGGCACGCACCCCCTTCCGCGCAGCTTGTCAAACATTTTCAAGGAGTTGCATTCCGACCTGAATGTGTCACGTGAGGAATGTGACCTGTCCGACTGGGCCGCGCAGGGTGTGCTCTTGCTCAACACCGCGCTGAGCGTGCCAGCGGGCACCGCGGGCGGACATGCGAAACTCGGCTGGCGGCAATTGACCGAAGAGGTGCTTGTCACGCTGTCCGGGCAACCCCGCGCCTTCGTGCTTTGGGGCGCGCATGCACAATCCTTCCGCCCCTTCATCACGGGCGACGCGCATCTCGTGCTCGAGGCGCCGCATCCCTCGCCGCTCTCCGCACGGCGGGGCTTTTTCGGGTCACGGCCCTTTTCCCGGATCAACGCTTGGCTTAGGTCTCGGGGCGACAAGGAAATCGATTGGACGCGGACATGACCGAGACCATTCTCGACCGGATCAAGACCTACAAACTGCAGGAAGTCGCTGCCGACAAGGCGACCATGCCCCTGAACCTGATCGAGGAGGCTGCCCGCGCCGCCGACCCCGTGCGCGGTTTCGAGGCATCGCTGCGCCGCGCCCAAGCGACCGGGTACGGGCTGATCGCCGAGATCAAGAAGGCCTCGCCCTCCAAGGGTTTGATCCGCGAGGATTTCGACCCCGCAACCCTCGCCCAGGCCTATGAACGCGGTGGCGCCACTTGCCTGTCGGTGCTGACCGACACGCCCAGTTTCAAGGGGGCGAAGCCCTATCTCAGCCAGGCCCGCAACGCGACGCGCCTGCCCGCGATCCGCAAGGACTTCATTTACGACCCCTACCAGGTGGTCGAGGCACGCTCGCTCCATGCCGATTGCATCCTGCTGATCATGGCGTCGATCGATGACGGCCAGGCGGCGGAGCTGGAAGCGACCGCCTTCGACTGGGGCATGGACGTCCTGATCGAAGTGCATGACGCGGCTGAGCTGGAGCGCGCGCACAAGCTGAAATCGCGCATGATCGGCGTCAACAACCGCAACCTGCACACGTTTGAGACCTCCCTCGAGACAACGAAGGCACTTGCCGGAGCGATGCCCGAAGACGCTCTCGTTATCTCGGAATCGGGATTGTTCGTGCCGGAAGACCTGGCGGAAATGGCCGCGGTCGGCGTGCGCAGTTTCCTGATCGGCGAGGCGCTGATGCGCCAGGCGGATGTCGAAGCAGCGACCACGCGGCTCCTTGCCGATCCGGTGGTCTGACCCATGGCAAATGGTCTGACCCATTTCGACGCCAAGGGCGATGCCCACATGGTCGATGTCTCCGACAAGGCTGTCACCTCGCGTATCGCGACCGCAACGGGCTGGGTGAAGATGGCCCGTGAAACCTTTGAGACCATTACCGAAGGCCGGGCCAAGAAGGGCGATGTGATCGGCGTGGCGCGGCTCGCGGGCATCATGGGTGCAAAGAAGACGCCCGACCTGATCCCGCTCTGTCATCCGCTTCCCGTGACCAAGGTCGCCGTCGAGATCTCGCCCGATCCGGACCTGCCGGGACTTCGGATCGAAGCGAGCGTCAAGACGACTGGGCAGACCGGTGTCGAGATGGAGGCCTTGACCGCGGTCTCGACCACGGCCCTGACGGTCTATGACATGGCCAAGGCCGTGGATAAAACCATGGAGATCGGCGGCATCCACGTGACGCTGAAAGATGGCGGCAAGTCCGGCCGGTTCGAGGCGCCATGATCTCGGTCGAGACGGCGCTTGATGCGTTGTTTGCCCTGACCCCGGTTCTGGAGACCGAGCCGGTTGCGCTGCGCGCGGCTGCGGGCCGTGTCCTGCGGGAAGATGCCGTGGCCGAGCGCGACCAACCTCCTTTCCCGGCCTCGGCCATGGATGGTTACGCGGTAATGGCAGCCGCCCCCGGCGATCGTTTCGAGGTCATTGGTACAGCCGTTGCGGGCAAAGCCTTCGGCGGCACGGTCGGGCCTAGACAGGCCGTGCGCATTTTCACGGGCGCGCCGGTCCCGGACGGCGCGGCGCGGATCATCATCCAGGAAGACGTGACGCGCTCCGGCGACACGATCACGGTTGCGGATTCGCCCGATCGCGCGACCTATATCAGGCCAGCGGGCAATGATTTCACCGCCGGGGCCCGGATAGACGCGCCGCGCATATTGCGTTCCGGCGACATCGCCCTTCTGGCCGCGATGAACGTATCGCGGGTGATCGCAACGCGGAAACCCCGCGTCGCCATCATCGCGACAGGGGATGAGCTGGTGTCACCCGGCGAGGTGCCGGGCCCCGACCAGATCGTCGCATCGAACACCTACGGTCTGGCCGCCTTGTTCGAAAGCGTGGGCGCGGAGACCCGCCTTCTGCCTATTGCGCGCGACGATCACGCCTCTTTGGCGACGGTCTTGGGGTTGGTCGACGATGCCGATCTGGTTGTGACCGTTGGCGGCGCGTCCGTTGGCGATCATGACTTGGTGGCCGAGGTTTCGCAAAACCTGGGGCTGGAGCGGTCCTTCTACAAGGTGGCGATGCGGCCCGGAAAGCCGCTGATGGCGGGGCGCTTGGGTCAGGCGATGATGATCGGCCTGCCCGGCAATCCGGTTTCAGCCATGGTCTGCGGCCACGTTTTCGTCATTCCCGTGCTGCGTGCCATGCAGGGATTGGGCGCCTCGCCTGCCCCGCGTTTGACGGCCCCTCTCGCCCATCCGCTTGAGCCAAACGGCCCGCGGGCGCATTACATGCGGGCGCGTCTCAAGGACGGCACGCTTGAGGTGTTCGAGCGGCAGGATTCCGGGCTGTTGTCCGTGTTGAACGCGGCCGACGCGCTCGTCGTGCGCAGCCCAAATGCAGCCCCCGCCGATGCGGGAGAGAGCGTTCCGTATCTACCGCTTTGACCGCAGGAGATGCGTGGCGGCATGTGTCCGGCGATATCGCACCTCATCCGAGCTGCTGCTGAACCATCTCGGACAAGGCGTTGAGAGAGAATGGCTTCGGCAGGAAAGCCATGTTGCTCATGTCGGATCCCGTCCGTTCCAGGGCATCCTCCGCATATCCCGACACGAAGATCACGCCGACATCCGGGCGATCTTCCCGCGCCTTCTTGACCCAGCTTGGCCCGTCCAGCCCGGGCATGATCACGTCCGAGACGAACAGATCCACCTCGACGGAGCTGTCCGACAAGATGTCCAGCGCGGCTTCCGCGCTGTCCGCCTCGATCACGGTGTAGCCGCGAAGGCGCAACGCGCGCGACGCGAATGCGCGGACCGGCGCCTCGTCTTCGACGAGGAGAATCACGCCATCGCGGCCCAAAGTCGGGGCGCGCTGCGGCGGCTCCACTACCGTTGAGGGCGTGTCGGCCTGTTTCTCATGCGCCAGGAAATAAAGGCTGAAGGTCGTGCCTTGCCCCAATTCTGAATCGACGAAAATGTACCCACCCGTCTGTTTGATGATGCCGTAGACGGTCGATAGGCCGAGGCCCGTTCCCTCGCCCAGCCGCTTGGTGGTGTAGAACGGCTCAAATACTTTTTGCAGCTTGTCGTTTGGAATACCCGTCCCGGCATCGGTCACGCGCACCACCACGTATTGCCCGGGCGGCAGCTTGACGCGGTCCCGCTCAAGCGGCGCGGTGAGCGATACGCAATCGGTCTCAACCTCGATTCGACCCCCGTCCGGCATGGCATCACGGGCATTCACGACGAGATTCATGATGACCTGCTCAAGCTGACGACGGTCGCCCCGTATCGGAGGCAAAAGCGGGTCGTGGCGCAAGGTGAGTGTCGTCTTCTCACCGACGAGTCGGTTCAGAAGATGCGTGAGATCGGCGAGCGTCTCACGCAGATCGAGAATTTCAGGCCGAAGCGTCTGTTTGCGTGAGAACGCCAAAAGCTGCCCCACGAGGCCGGCAGCCCGATTGGCATTCTGGTGGATTTGAATGAGATCGCCGTAATCCGGATCGCCCGGATCGTGGCGCAGCAACATCAGGTCACAATGGCCCGAGATTGCGGTCAGCAGGTTGTTGAAATCGTGCGCCACACCGCCCGCCAATTGGCCAATCGCCTGCATTTTCTGGCTTTGGACAAATTGCGCTTCAAGGGTCTTGAGCTCGGTCGCGTCGTTGAGAACGGCCACGAGAAGCGTTCGGCCTTTTTCCTGAACGCGCGCGAGGGTCACCTGCACGAAAACCTCGCGATCATCGCGCGACAGGCGCAGAAACTCCGATTTGGTAAGCCCCTTCCCGGCGGCGGCATCTTGCAGCCAATCGGTGATCGACCGGCCCAGCCCTTCCATGAACCGGGCCACGGGCTGGCCTTCGATCGTATCTGCCGAAAGCAGGCGGCGGGCCTGCTCTGTGGCGAAGACGATCTTGCCCTCCGGCGTGACCTTGAGCAGAGCGATGGGCAGATCCTGCAATGCGGTGCCCGCTGATTCCGCGGGGCGCGCGACGGGAAAAAGCGCAATTTCGCGGCGCCCGGGCGAATCATCGAGGAGCGAGATCTGAAACGGACGCGCGCCACCCAGCGTCAGCACCTCGTAGACGCGGGACGCTTCGATCGGGGGATCGGCCACCAGTTGGGCGGCGTTTCTGGGGCGGTGCCCCACCAGATCGCGCGCAGCCTTGTTCATCGACAAAACGACCCCTTGGCGCCCGAGCGACAAGAGCGGCGTGTCCTTCAAAAGCGCATGAACCCCTGCCGAATGATCCAGCCGCCAGTGAAAGACACCGATGGTTTTCCGAACGGTCACATCGACCCGGTCCGTGCCGCACAGGATCGTCTCGCGCGTCCAGCCCGCGGACGCCGCGCGGTCGGCAAGCGCCCGGATGAGTGCGTCGGGATCGGCCAGGTCGGAAGCGAAGACCAGACCGAGCGACATGCCTTTGGTCAATGAATACCGCGCCTCGGCCGGGGCATTCAGAGCCAGGATCGCCCCCTCGTCATCGCAGACGAAGCTTGCGACCGGATCGCTTTCGATCAAGGCGTCGTATGAGATGGCCGTCACCCGCGCCGCAGTTCGGCCCTGTCGCCGCAAGGTCCGCACCAGCTGCACAGCGATCACGAAAACCAGCAGCGTCCCCAACATCAGAGGCAAGTTTATCGGAAGGTCGAGAATGTACACCGTGCCGAATACAGCGATGATGACACACGCAGCGAGCAGAGGACCCGCCCGGAACGTTTTCCGGGATGCGCCTTGCGCCATATCTGAAGCCATCCGCAACTCCCCGACCGACCGACTGGCCGATATCCTCTCCCCGAAGCCTTAAGATTCCCTAAAGCTCCCCAGAATTACTACTAGGAGTTGATTAATTCGATGATCTATGCACGCATCAAGAGTGCAAAGAAGAAGCCGTCCCCATCTGTGTCCGGCAACATTCGCCATTGCAGAGCCCGCCGGAACCCCTTGTGGCGCTTGAGAAAAGTGTCGACCTGGGCCTCGTTCTCTGGGGCCAGCACGGAGCATGTGGCATAGGCTAGGGTTCCGTTCGGGGCCAAAAGTGCCGCCGCCGCATCCATGATCGTGCGTTGCGTCTCGGCAAGATCCGACAGGCGTTCGGGCGTGAGACGCCATTTCGCTTCGGGTGCACGCCGCCAGGTGCCCGCGCCGGAACAGGGCACATCGCACAGGATCAGATCGTATGGGCCATCGGGACGCGCCGTTATCGCGATATCCGCATCAGCGCGAGCCGCACGGGCGGGAAGATCGCGCATGCGCGCGGGCGCCGCGTCATGGGCCTCGACCCGCGTGCCGAGCCGCGCGGCCATCGCCAAGGCCTTGCCGCCACCGCCTGCACAATAATCGAGGACCCGCATACCGGGCGCCAGCGGCAGATCCGCGACGGCGGCCTGGGACGCCGCATCCTGCAACTCGACCTTGCCTGATTGGTAGGCCTGCGACTGCGCCACGCGGCGGGGGTTGGACAGCACAGTCAGGGCCGTATCGGCACGCGGGTTGTGGCGGGTTTCGATACCCTCGTCCGCCAGCTCTGTCGCCACGGTCGCCCGGTCCGACTTGAGTGTGTTGACACGCAGGCTGACCGGTGCGCGATGACGCAGCGCTTCGGCGACGCGCGGCGCATCCTCCCCGAGGCTTTCGGTAAAGACCGGCCACAGCCAATCGGGCAGATCGCGGAGGTCGTCCGGGCTTGGATCCTGCGTCTCGGCCTCTTCGGCCGACAGAGGCTCGGGCGCGTAGCCCTCCCCCGTGAATAGCGCGGACGGGTCCTGATCCTGCAACCGCAAGAGACCGATCATGCGCGCCCGACCGCTGTCTCCCCCGCCCGCGGCGGCTGTCGAGCGCCACATCCGGAGCGCGTCGAAGACGTGATCGCGGATCGCCGCCCGGTCCTTCGATCCGGCAAAGCGCGCGTTCCGAGCCCAGCGGGTCAAAGCCTGTTCCACGGCCTCGCCATCAGCCACACGATCGAGGATGTCTGCGGCGACCTGTATGCGGGCAGCGGGCGTCACAGGAACGCGCCGATTTGCGCTGCGAAATGGGTCCGCTTGGTCGGTATCCCGACGCGGTTCACGCGCCGATCTTGTTGCAACTCATCGCTCATAATTTGCCACTCCACCGCATCGATCTGTGCGTGCGGCTACCTCTACGCATATGCGCCCGCGGAGGAAAGTCAGCGGCTGAAAGGCGGTGGCGGCAGCCGCGACGGGTCTCGCGCGCCTTCGAGCGGCAGTGCCCCAGTCCGGGAGAGCGACATCACCGGCACAGGCGGATCGGCGCAGCGCATTATCCCAGCCCGGAGGCGTCAGCGCCCGCGTCCCCGCTCAACTCGGGCCTGCTTCCTTCAGGGTCTGGCGCAGCTCGTTCTTCTTGACCTTGCCGGTCGAGGTCTTGGGCAAATCCCCGAAGATGACACGCTTCGGCTTCTGAAACCCCGCAAGGCGCTCTCGAGCATGGTCGAGAAGCGCCTCCTCGGAGACCGAAGCCCCCGGCGCAAGTTCGACGAAGGCGCAGGGCACCTCGCCCCATTTCTCGTCGGGCATCGCCACCACGGCGGCCAGGCTGACCGAAGGATGGGTATAGATCGCCTTTTCCACCTCGATGGACGAGATATTCTCGCCGCCCGAGATGATGATGTCCTTGGCCCGGTCGCGGATCTCCACGTAGCCATCGGGATGCTGCACGGCGATATCGCCCGACCAGAACCAGCCGTCGCGGAAGGATTTCTCGGTCTCTTCGGGCTGCTTGAAATAGCCCTTCATCACGATGTTGCCTCGGAACACGATCTCGCCCTGGGTCTCGCCGTCCCAGGGCACGGGTTGGCCGGTCTCCGGGTCGAGGACCAGCACGTCCTCCTGCAATTCGTAGGCCACGCCCTGCCGCGCTTTCAGTCGCGCGCGCTCCGCAAGGGGCAGATCCCGCCAGGCGGGCTTCTCGGCGCAGACAACGGCCGGGCCATAGACCTCGGTCAGGCCGTAGACATGGGTGATCTCGATGCCCATGTCTTCCATCCTGGCGATGACGGAGGCGGGCGGCGGTGCTGCAGCGGTCATCATGCGGATCTTTTGCGGAAAGTCGCGACGGTCATCCGGCCCTGCGCCTGCAATCATCGACATGATGATCGGCGCGCCACAAAGATGCGTGACGCCATGATCCGCGAAAGCCGCATAGATCGCATCGGCCCGCGGCGCGCGGAGGAAGACATGGCAGCCGCCCAGGAGCGTGATCGTCCAGGGAAAGCACCAGCCGTTGCAGTGAAACAGCGGCAGGGTCCAGAGGTAGACCGGATGATGCGGCATCTCCCAGGTGACCACGTTGTTGACCGCGTTGGTCCAGGCGCCGCGATGGGAATAGACGACGCCTTTGGGCCGACCGGTCGTGCCCGACGTGTAATTGAGCGCCAGCGCGTCCCATTCATCGTCAGGCAGCGCATAGGCGAAATCGGGATCGCCCTCGGCCAGCAGATCGTCATAGCTGAGCGCGCCGATCCGCTCCCCGCCCGGCCCTTCGCTGTCCTCGATATCGATGATCAGAAGGTCCCGGCCCGATTGCGCCACCGCCTCCGCCGCCATGGCGGAGAACTCGGTATCGACCAGCAGCACCTTCGCCTCGCCGTGATCGAGGATGTAGCCGATCGTGCCCGCATCGAGCCGGACATTGTTGGCATTCAGAACGGCCCCGAGCATGGGAACAGCCAGCGCGCATTCCAGCGCTTCGGGGATGTTGGGCGCAATCAGCGCCACGGTATCGCCCTTGCTCACCCCGCGTTTTTGCAGCGCGGAGGCCAGACGTTTGCACCGATCCGCCACCTCGCCCCAGTTGCGGCGAATGCGGCCATGGATCTGCGCGGGCAGTTCGGGATGCACCCGCTCCACGCGTTTCAGGATCGAGACCGGCGAGAGCGCGGCGAAATTGGCGGGCGTGCGGGCCAATTCGGGTCCATCGTAGATCATGCGGTGCTCCCTTCGGATATTTGGCTTCTGCGGGATACGGAGATGATGCTTGCGCTGTGCACGATGGGGGCGTCACTCACCCAAGCGGCCTCTGGGCGTGTTTCGGCGTCATAGGGCATCCCTGCCTCCTCCCTTGCGCCCGGCGTGGCATGCGGAGCGCCATTCATTCCGGTGGGGCTAAACACCCCTGTCCAAATCAGTAATGCAAGATCGCGCCCGGGGTTTCCAGAAGGGACAGACGCGCGCGATTTCCGGGCGGCGATTCGGAAGATCCGAGAGTTGCGCCGACGCGGCCCGCCTCGCGCTGCAATTGCTACGCTCGCCACGTTGGCACGGACGGACAACCTGATCGGCAGCCCGGATCATCGCCTCCGGGATCAGCGGCGATCCATCAAGAACTCGGCCACGGCCTGATAGGCGGGAAGCGAGGTCGGGTCGATGAAGCCGTTCTGCGCTTGCGGGAAGGAGGCGAGGCGCACGAGCACCATCTCTGCGGTCGGGTCGACATAGATCGTCTGGCCATGCACGCCGCGGGCCGCGAATGCGCCGTGATCGTTGTGCAAGACCCACCACTGGCTGGTGTAGCTGCCCGGCCCGAAGGTCGGGAATCCGTCGCCGAACTTGGAGCGGTCGCCGCCCGCGCTGATCTTTTCCACGACCTCGGCCGGGAAGAGCCTCTCGCCGTTGATCTCGCCTTCGTTTAGCATCAACTGGCCCAGGCGCCCAAGGTCGCGCAGGCCCGCCGTGATACCGCCTCCCGCGAAGGGCACGCCCTTGCCGTCGACCGTCTGGTAGGCGTCCTGCTCGACACCCATGCGCCGCCAGAGCCGGTCCGAGGCCAGCTCGGTCACCGACTGGCCCGACACGCGGCTGATGATCCAGCCCAGCATGTCGGAATTGATCGTCTTGTAGTGAAACTCGTCGCCGTGACTGCCCTCGGGCTCCACCTGCTGGAGATATTCCCAGTAGCCGTCCGGGCCCTCGTAATCTTCGGCCTTGGGCAGCGGGCTCGCGGCGCGGGAATAAAGCCAGATATCGGCGTTGGGATCGGAATAATCCTCGGAATACTTGACGCCGGTGGTCATATCCATGACCTGCCGCACCGTCGCCGAGGCGAAGGCGCTGTCGCCAATCTCGGGGATGATGTCGCGCACGAGCGCCGCGTCGTCGAGCGTGCCTTCGACCACCATGATCTCGGCCAGAAGGCCGGTGAAGGACTTCGTCATCGACATGATCGCGTGCTTGCCGTCTTCCTCGAGGCAGCCGAAATAGCGCTCATAGACTACCTCGCCTTCGTGCAGGATCAGCATGCCGTCGGTGTAATTGGCGTAGAGCGACTCTTCCCACGTCATCTCCGCGTCGCTGTTCTGCGGCGTGAAGGTCAGGGCGTCGATCTGCTGGCGCAGTTCGGCAAACTCCGCCGGGCTGGGATAATCGAGCGGAACCGGCGCGCCCAAGCCGCGGCTGATCTCTTCTGTCGGCAGGAATTCCCGCAGGTGGCAGACCGACCAGCGCAGCCGCGGGAAGCTGAAATAGACGCTGTCGGGCTGCGTGATGATCCTGTCGGGCGGCGGCGGGAAGCCCTGCATCCAGCCCATCACGTTGGGGTCAGAGTCCTGCGCCGTCAGCGGTTCGGTCTGCGCCTCTGCGCTGCCCGGCACGCCAAGGAACAGGACCGCGCCTGCGACCATCGCGGCAAGATTAGAAATTGACGACGACATTGACGAAACCTCCTGTCCAAGGGTCTGCAGAACCGCCGATCACGTCATCGATCGCCTCGCCGGGATAGGATACCGAGAAACCGGCCGTCAGGAATGTGTTGCGGTTGAGGATGCGGCTGTATTCGAGAAAGAGGTCATCGGCGAGATGCGCCTCCGTGACGCCCGCCACGACGTTCCCGTTCACGTCGACGCGCGTCGCCTGACCGAATTGCACGGGGGAGTTCAGCTCGTTGGCGCGGATATGGGCGTAGCGCAGCGTGACGGTGTCCTGCTTCGTCGGCTGCACGCGCAGGGCCAGCGTCAGGGCATTCACGTTCGAATTGATGAAGGTCGAGGCGGATTTCGACCCGGTCGCCCAGGCACTCGGGCTGCCCTGGTAGTAGAGCGGGTCGAACCGCTCGAGTGTGCTCGTATCCGGATCGTCGCCTGAAAAGGTCTGGTATCCGAGCGTCAGGTTCGGCGACCACGCCACGTTCGCGAAGGTATATCCGGCGGTGACCCGGCCGGCCCAGGCCTCGAGATCGGTCCGGTCGTTCCACTGGTAGGCCAGATCGCCGGTGAAGACCCAGTTCTCGAGCGGCCCGGTGAATGAATTTGTCTTGGCGTAGAACCCGAGCGTTTTGGTCCCCTCGCGCGCACCCGTCGTGACCGAGGGCGGGCCGATCCCGCCCGGGGCAGCCTGCGGATAAGGGGTGTCGGACTTCAGAACGTTCACGAACGTCGCGCCGAGATATCCGCCCGCTGGATCGTCGACGCGCAGATCAAACCCCGCCAGCTCGTTCTTTCCGTCCGTCGAGGGCAGCTCGTTCGGATCGAGGTAGAAGGCCGTCCCGGTCACCGCGCCGTAGGACAGCCGCCCGATCGCCGCCTTCTCCCACGCCTTGCGCGGCCCGAATTTCAGCGCGCCCCGTTCGAAGCCGCTGGTCGCGCCATTCGCGATCAGCATGCCGGTGCCGAGCGTCAACTCGCGCGGTCCCAGCGAGACATCGTAGGACAGGCCGTTGTTCAGATCGCCGCCGATGCCGAGATAAGCCTCTTCGAGCGTCTCCGCACCGGTATCGCCCGTATCGAACGCATCCGTGCCCCAGGTGTAGGACGACACCGCCGAAAGCTTGCCGTAGATGCTGGCGCCCGCGTCGAGCTGGTACTCGAAGCTGACACCGGGCGTGATATAGCCTTCCAGCCAATTCGTGTCGGGATCGAACCCGCTTGCAGGCGCAGTGGTTGCGGCAAGATCCCAGAACAGGTTGCGTTCGCTGACGGCATTCAATCCGAATTGCAAGTGGCCACGCACGGTCAGGCCGTCCCGATCATGGAACAGCATCGGGTCGCGCTCCTGCGCCTCGGCGGAAAGCGCTGCAAAACACGCAAGGCCAGTGCAGAAGATCAGACGTGACGGCAGAGATTGCCGCGCAACGCCGTGGCCTCCCCGCCCTGATGCGCCGATCCAAAGAAGGCCGTGCGCGCCTGCTGACTTGTAACTTTCTTCCGCCATGCCCCCTGCAAAAGCCCGAAGTGGTGTCGCTCAGGTCAAATCTGCGCAATTTTCGGTCTCTTGAGAAGATTTGACTGCGCGACCTGACATGATCGTGTCCGCCATTGTCGAAAATCGCGCCATGGCTCGCAGGCACGTCTCCGCAGCTTGCATCGCTTGCGCGCTCTAGTGCGCGTCTTCGGCCTGATACATTACGAGGTTCTCAAGAAACGCGAGCAGCTTCTCCTGCGCCTCTGCATTCATTTGATCGAAACGCGCGACGCTCTCGGAGGCGTCTCCACCGTGAAGCAGGATCGCTTCTCTCAACGTGGTCGCCCGACCGTCATGCAGCCACGGGCCGGTCACACCGACGCCCGCGAGAGAGCGCGTGAGGAACATCGACGCGCCAAGACCAAGCGGATCGTCCGGATCCGACAGCGCAGGTCCCATATCGTGACGTTTGAGATCCGTGAACCACCGGGCAATCCCGCCCTCACCCTCCGAGGGTTCGAGCGCGCCCAGATGATACGTTTCGCCTGTGACGGCCTCGACCCGGTTGTTGGGCGGATCCGCCGCGAGATCGAAAGCGATGGCGGTCGCATCGGCGAGGCCATGAGACGCAGGAACAGACCCGTCCGGAAAGGTGGCGTCATGGAACCCGGCGACCCGGCTCGGTTCGCGGAATTCGGTGTCGGACAGGGCCATCTCAGGGATGTGACAACTGGCGCATCGGGCTTCCCCGAACAATGCCTCGCCTGCGACGATATCCGCACGCGCAATGTCGGAAAGCTCGAGCAATCCCAGATCAGCCAGTTCGATCTTGCTGACGGGCCTTTCCAACGCGGCCATGTAGACCGTGAGGGCGGTCATGTCTCCGACGGTCAGTTCATCGGTGACACCGTCGAAATCCCCGTCGAGATCTCCCACAAGTTCCACCGCTTGCAGACCCAATTCGTTGTGCGCCGCGCTTCGGGTGAAGGACCGGATCGTCGAATGGGTGCCCTTCCAGCCGAAGGCTTTTACGACGAGGTCATCGTCGATGCCTTCCAGCCTGGATGTATCGACGGCAACTTCGCAGGGCTCGGTCGATCGGCGTGTGACCTCCAATGTGCCGAAGGAGATGGTCTTGGCCGACAGGGGCGCCACCGCGCGTCCGGTGCCGCATGCTTTCGTGATGGCGGCGTCCCGTTGCAGGTAAAGCTCCAGGCTCATTTCCTCCGCAAGCCGTTGAGGAATGCCGAGCGCGAAAAGCGGCAATGTATTGCGCTCCAGGTACTTCGAGGGATCGCCGGTGTGACCGGGATCGATCACGACATTCAGGGCGACGTCGCCCGCGCCGTTGGCAAAGGGCGCATTATGGCAAGCGATACAGGACGTGGCGTTCGCACCGCCTTCGCGCTTCGGGATGTGGTTGGCCCATTCGTCAGCCCCGGTCAGATCCGCCCTCGGGAACCGGGTGAATCTGCGCCCTTCACCGATATTTGCTCCAACCCCCGCCGCGGCGTCGAAACTGAATTCGGTCAACTCGTCCCCGGCCTCGAAGGCGTGAAGAAAGGCCTCAGCCGCTTGTCCGTTCTGGACCATGGCGTTGAGCTCGCTCTGTTGGACAGGCTCGAGTGCGGCTTCACCCGAAGCGGCCGCGGTCGATACGGACGCGAACATCGCGCAGAGTACAAAGAACCTCATGCCAGTTCCTTTCTCTCAGCTGGATACACGCCTAGGTTGCATGATCCGATCTGCATGTACAGTCGCGTTACCGCCGGGATGGATTTTCGGCGGCTTTCCGTTGGCGAAGGAGTGGCGTTTGCGGCGCTCCTGCTGCCCGAAGCAGCGTCAAAGCGCGCTATTGATGAAAATTTCGGCGTAGATGCGCGTCAGTGAAAGGAGCGCTCGTGTGATCGAGCCCTGATGCGATGGGGGGCACGCGGCACCTTGCCAGAAGACGGTGGCGGCACGGAACCGTCAGACCGCGGCGTGCTCTGCGGCCTCCGTCTTCGGCGCCCGAATGCCGTGTCCCGCTGCGCGAAAGGCCCCCAACCCGCTCACAGGGCCGTCACCTCCTGCCCTTGCTCCGCGACAAAAAATGCCCGGCGCGGCCAGGGGCCGAACCGGGCATATTGCATCTCGGGCGCGTCTTTTAGCCGATGCGGTAGTTCGGGCTCTCCCGCGTGATTGCCACGTCATGCACGTGGCTTTCGCGCAGGCCCGCATTGGTGATGCGCACGAAATTGCAGCCGCCCCGCATATCGCCGACCGTCGCATTCCCGGTATAGCCCATCGCCGCGCGCAGGCCGCCCACGAGCTGGTGGAGCACCGTGCCGGCCGAGCCCTTGTAAGGCACCTGCCCCTCGATCCCCTCGGGCACGAGCTTGTCGGAGGCGGCATCTTTCTGGAAGTACCGATCCGCAGACCCGCTGGCCATCGCCCCGAGCGAGCCCATGCCGCGATAGGCCTTGAAGGAGCGCCCCTGATAGAGGATCACCTCGCCCGGGCTTTCATCCGTGCCTGCGAGCATCGAGCCCACCATCGCGCAGGACGCGCCCGCCGCGATGGCCTTGGCGAAATCGCCCGAGAACTTGATGCCGCCATCGGCGATGACCGGAATGTCGCCCGCTGCCGCGGCGCAATCCATCACCGCCGTCAGCTGCGGCACGCCGACGCCCGCGACCATGCGCGTGGTGCAGATCGAGCCCGGCCCGATGCCTACCTTGACCGCATCCGCACCCGCATCGATCAGCGCGCGCGTGGCCTCTGCGGTCGCCACATTGCCCGCGATGACCTGCAGCTCGTTCGACAGACGCTTGGCGCGGCGCACGGCCTCGATCACGCCGGCTGAATGGCCATGGGCCGTGTCGATCACGACGACATCCACGCCCGCATCCAGAAGCGCCTCGGTCCGCTCGAAGCCCGCATCACCCACGGAGGTGGCCGCAGCCACGCGGAGGCGGCCCAGATTGTCCTTGCAGGCGGTCGGGTTCACGACGGCCTGCTCGGTATCCTTGAGCGTCAGAAGGCCGGTCAGCTTGCCGTCCTTGTCGGTCACGAGCAGCTTTTCGATCCGCCGCTCCTTCATCTTGTTGATCGCCTCGTCGCGATCCGCAGGCTCGTGCAGAATGGCGAGGTTCTCGGAGGTCATCATGGCATGCACGGGCGTGTCGTCCCGACCGGCAAAGCGCATATCGCGGTTGGTCACGATCCCCACGACGCGATGCGCCTCGTCGATGACCGGAAAACCGGTGAAACCGTAGCGCTCCGTCAGCGCGCGGGCATCGGCCAGCGTCTGGTTCGCGGTCAGCGTCACGGGGTTGTACACGATACCGGATTCGAAGCGCTTGACCCGCCGGACTTCGCGGGCCTGCTCCTCGACGCCGAGGTTCTTGTGGATGACACCCATGCCGCCCGCTTGGGCCATGGTGATGGCCATCCGCGCCTCGGTCACCGTATCCATCGCAGAGGACAGAAGCGGGATGTTGAGCGCGATCGACTTTGTCACCCGCGTGCGGGTATCGGCGGTCGAGGGCAGGACCTCGCTCGCACCGGGAATGAGAAGGACGTCATCGAAGGTGAGTGCCTCGCGAATCTCCATGGTCGGACCTTTCCGTGGGGAGCCTCGTTTGGCGCTTCCCTATTACATGGAGCGGAGTGATTGGAAAGGCCAAGCACGGGTTTTCTGGCATATGCGCGGATCGACCGCGCCACGGCCATGGCACACGGCCGCCAGAAGAGCGTTTTTTGGGAAAGGTGAAGCGGTATGGCCAGGCCCGGCAGACCAAAGCCTGCGCGGGGCGGCGCATGCGGGAACCGAGGGCGCGAAACAAGGGCGCCTTGATCCCTCTAGGTGCCGCGGGCCCGATATGCTGGGCCGCGCCACCGTCCCGTCCCGGTCCGGTCAAGACGCGAATGCTGCGGGGAGAGTATCGCGGGCCCTGCCCTCCGCCTTTCCGAATTGGGACCCAGCGGATGAATTGGCCCGCCTGCGAGCCAAGAGGGGGCCGGCCCCCTCCTCCGTCCGCGGGCTTGCCCGTGGACATGACCTGCATGCGCGTCTTGCGCGCATTCCGCCGGATCCGCGCTTGCCACGGGCCGCGCCTGCGTCGACACTGACCGCATGAGCCATGGATACGATACGGGCCGACTCAACCTGCCCTTCACCGGAATTTGCACCTTCGCCAAGAAGCCGTTCGAGCCGGACTGGTCCCGTCTCGATGCCGATGCGGCGATCCTGGGTGCCCCCTTCGATGCAGGCACGCAATACCGCGCGGGCGCACGGTTCGGCCCGCGCGCGGTGCGGGAAGCCTCCACGCTGTTCTCCTTCGGTCATGCAGGCGCCTACGATCACGAGGACGATGTCACCTATCTCGGCCCCGACGTGCAGATCGTCGATATGGGCGATGCGGACATCATCCATACCGACACGCATCAAAGCCACGCCAATATCGAAACCGGCATCCGTGCCGCCCTGCGCGCCGCAGCGCTTCCGGTGCTGATCGGCGGCGATCACTCGGTGAATATTCCCGCGATCCGCGCCTTCGACGATGCGGGCGACATCCATGTTCTGCAGATCGACGCGCATCTCGATTTCGTCGATGAACGCCACGGCGTCCGGCACGGCCACGGCAATCCGATGCGCCGCGCGGCAGAGCGGCCCTATGTCACCGGCCTCACCCAGCTTGGCATTCGCAATGTCAGCTCCACCGCGAAGGAAGGCTATGACGATGCCCGCGCGATGGGCGCCGATATCCTGTCGGTGCGGCAGGTGCGCCGCGTTGGCGCCCGTGCTGCGGCCGCGCGCATCCCGCCCGGGGCCCGCGTCTACATCACGCTCGATATCGACGCCTTCTGCCCCTCGATCGCGCCGGGCACCGGCACGCCGTCCCATGGCGGCTTTCTCTATTACGAGGTGCTCGAGATCCTGCAGGAGGTCGCCCGCGCCCATGACGTCGTCGGCATCGACCTCGTGGAGGTGGCCCCGGATTACGACCCGTCCGGATCGACAGCGATCCTCGCCGCGCAGATCCTGATGAACCTTCTGGGCTTCGTCTTTCACGCCCGCCGCGCCGGGGGCTGAGCCCGCGCAGGAAGAATGCGCCATCTGGAAAGCAGCTTGCCGCCGATCCCGGCGCGCGCGCCCGAAATCCCTTGCATCGCCGCGTTGCAGCGCGTTCAAACGTGTAAAACACGACCCTGAGCAGACGAGCCCCTCACAATGTCACAGCCGCTTGCCGGACTGATCGTCCTCGACTTCAGCCATGTGGTCGCGGGCCCCTTTGCGACACGTATCCTCGCCGATCTCGGCGCCCGCATCATCAAGATCGAGCGCCCGGGCACGGGCGATGACGGCCGCGCGCTGCCGCCCTTCAAGGCCGACAAGAGCGCGCATTTCGCAGCGCTCAACCATTCCAAGGCCTCCATCGCGCTCGACCTGAAATCGGAGGCGGGACAAGAGATCGCCGAGCGGCTCGTCGCGCGGGCCGATATCATCGTGGAGGGCTTTCGCCCCGGCGTCATGGACAAGTTCGGCTTGGGCTATGAGGCGCTGCAGGCGCGCCATCCCCGGCTCATCTATGGATCGATCTCGGGCTACGGCCAGACCGGGCCCGATGCGAAGCGCCCCTCCTACGACGTGATCGCCGAAGCGCGCGGCGGCGTCATGGCGGAAACCGGGGAGCGCGGCGGGGAGCCGGTGCGCCTGGGCGCTCCGATCGGCGATATCGCCGCTTCCATGTATCTCGTTCAAGGCATCCTCGCCGCCCTCTTTGATCGCGAACGCACGGGCCAGGGGCGCCGGATCGACGTGGCGATGCTCGATGCGCAGCTTTCCCTGCAATCGCGCGGCGTGGCGCAAAGCGCCGTGGGTGGCAAGACGCCCGAGCCGCGCGGCACGCGGAGCGCGGAGATCGCCCCGTCGGAAGCCGTCGCCACCTCTGACGGGCGGATTGTGCTGGCGGCGGGCAATGACCGGCTTTTCGAGAAGCTCTGCACCGCCCTGAACCTGCCACTCAGCGATGATGCGCGTTTTGCCACCAATGCCGACCGGGTGCAGAATGCGCGCCTTCTGCGCCGCCTGATCGAAGCGGTCACCTTGGAGAAGACGCGCGCCCATTGGCTGGCCCGTCTGACCGCCGCGGGCATTCCCTGCGCGCCCGTCCAAGGCATCGACGAGGCCATGAAGGATCCGCAGATCACCGCGCGGAACATGGTGGTGGACGTGCTCGACCGGAACGGGCGCAAGGCCTATCTCGCCCCCGGCAATCCTATCAAGATGTCGAGCGCGGAGGATCGCACCGTGCGCACCCCCGCCCCGGACCTCGACGGCAATCGCGGCGAGATATTGCGCTGGCTCGACGGAGAGTGACCGCGACACGTCGCCTCCCGTCTTTCCCTTGCCTGCAAAATACCTAATGTGCCCGGCGAACAGCGTTAGGAGCCATCATGACACGCGATCCCCTCGTCGTTTTCACCCCGTCGGGCAAGCGCGGCCATTTCCCGGTCGGAACGCCCGTCCTGCAGGCCGCGCGCCAGCTCGGGGTCGATCTCGATTCGGTGTGCGGGGGGCGCGGGATTTGCTCGAAATGCCAGATCACGCCCTCGTTCGGGGAATTCTCCAAACATGGCCTGACCTCGCGCGAGGATGCGCTGTCCGAGTGGAACGCGGTCGAGGCGCGATATGACGAAAAGCGCGGGCTGAAGCCGGGCCGCCGCCTTGGCTGCCAGGCCAAGATCGAGGGCGACGTGGTCATCGACGTGCCCGCCGAAAGCCAGGTACATCGCCAGGTCGTGCGCAAGGCTGCGAGCACGCGCGCCATCGCCATGGATCCCGCCACCCGTCTGCATTTCGTCGAGGTGGCCGAGCCGGACATGCACGTGCCCACGGGCGATTTCGAACGCCTCGCTTCCGCGCTCAAGCGCGAATGGGGCATCGAGGGGCTGGTGGCCGACCTTCCGGTCCTGGCCACCCTGCAAACGGTGCTGCGCAAGGGCAAATGGCAGGTGACGGCGGCGGTACACACTGATCACCAAGGGGGCGCGCCCCGCCTCGTGGCGCTTTATCCCGGCCTGCATGAAAGCGGCATCTACGGGCTTGCCATCGATCTGGGCTCGACCACCGTGGCGGCGCATCTGACCGATCTCGATACCGGCGCGGTCGTGGCCTCGGCGGGCGTGATGAACCCGCAGATCCGCTTCGGCGAGGATCTGATGAGCCGCGTCTCCTACGCGATGATGAATCCGGGCGGCGATGCGGAGATGACCCGCGCCGTGCGCGAGGCCATCGACACGCTGACGGGCGAGATTGCCGCCGAGGCCGGGATCGATCCGGCGCTGATCCTCGAGACGGTCTTCGTCTGCAATCCGGTCATGCACCACCTGCTTCTGGGCATCGACCCAGTGGAGCTGGGCCAGGCGCCCTTCGCGCTTGCCACCTCCGACGCGATGACGCTGACCGCGCGCGATCTGGGCCTTGCCGCCCTGCCCGGCGCGGCGCAGATCTACGTTCTGCCGTGCATTGCAGGCCATGTGGGCGCCGATGCGGCGGCAGTGGCGCTGTCCGAGGAGCCCGGCAAGTCTGACGATCTGGTGCTCGTCGTCGACGTGGGCACCAATGCCGAGATCCTTCTGGGCGACAAGAGCCGCGTTCTGGCCTGTTCCTCGCCCACGGGTCCGGCCTTCGAGGGCGCGCAGATTTCAAGCGGCCAGCGCGCCGCCCCCGGCGCCATCGAAGCGATCCGCATCGACCCCGACACGAAAGAGCCGCGCTTCCGGGTGATCGGCTCTGACCTGTGGTCGGACGAGCCGGGCTTTGCCGAAGCCGTCGGCGCGGGCGGCATCACCGGCATCTGCGGCTCGGGCATCATCGAGGCCGTGGCGGAGTTGCGCCTTGCGGGCCTGATGGATGAAAGCGGGCTTCTGGGCTCGGCCGAGCAGACGGGCAGCACGCGCATGGTCGCGGACGGGCGCACGCATGAATACCTGATCTGGGACGGGACCGCGTCGGGCGGGCCGCGCATCACGGTGACACAAGGCGATATCCGTGCGATCCAGCTCGCGAAATCGGCGCTTTACGCGGGCGCGCGCCTTTTGATGGACGAACGCGGCGTCGAGAAGGTCGACCGCGTGGTGCTGGCGGGCGCGTTCGGGGCGCATATCTCTCCCAAACACGCCATGGTGCTCGGCATGATCCCGGATGTGCCGCTCGACAAGGTGACCTCGGCGGGCAATGCCGCCGGGACCGGCGCGCGCATCGCGCTGTGCAATATCAACGCCCGGGCCGAGATCGAGCGTGTGGTGCGCGAGATCACCAAGGTCGAAACGGCAATCGAGCCGCGCTTCCAGGAGCATTTCGTCGCGGCCAATGCGATCCCGCACAAGACCGACCCGTTCCCGGAGCTGAATGCGATTGCGGCCATTCCCAATGTGGTCTTCGGCGCGGGCGGAGACCGCGAAGGCGGGCGGCGGCGGCGCAGGCGGTAAGGTTTCCTGCCGTCGCGCGCGTGGCGACGGGCCACCAGAAGAGCGTTTTTTCAGAAAGGTGAAGCGCAAGACGGCAGCGCTTTATCAATGAAAATGCGCGGGCGGCCCTTTCGGGAGCCGAGGGTGGAAAACAAGGGCGCGCCGATCAGGGCTGCGCACCCGGCCGGACGATGCGGCCGCGTTGCGGTGCGGCGATCCCGAAAGTGCGGGCCTACACCTGTTTAGCAGGTCGCCCGAAAGTTGAGGCGATTGCAGGCCATCGTGGGGCTGGCGCCCATGCCGCGCCTTAGACTTGCTGCAGAATGTCTGACATGAGCGTTTTCAAATCGCCGAAATAGCCGCCTGAGCGCGCGGGCCGCGTCGGATCCGAGGTGATCGAGATGACCACCTCGCGCTCCGGTGCGACGGCAAGGATCTGTCCACCATAGCCGCGACCATAGCGCACCGGCGTGCCGTCGATCTCCGTCAGGAACCAACCGTAGCCATATCCGTCCCCGGAGAAGGGCGAGCGCGCGCGCCGCTGCCAGGACGTCTCGATCCAGTTCTGCGGCACAATTGCGGAGTCCTGCGACAGAACGGCTTCGCCGATCCGGGCGAGGCCTGCCGCACTCACGGCCATTTCGTTGCCACCCAGATAGCGGCCCTGCGGGTCGCGCACCCAGATGGGCATCGCCAGATCAAGCGGGTCGCCAATCCAGTCCTGCGCCAGATCGTGCAGATCGCGGCCCGTGGCGCGCGCCAGCACCGCGCCCAGAACGTGCCAGCCGCCGGTGGAATAGATGAACCGTCCGCCCGGCTCCGCGACCAGATCGCGGGTCAGGACATAATCCACCCAGTCACTGCTCGCGATCCAGGCGCCGTAATCGCCGCCCGAAGTGCTGTCGAGGCCGGTGCGCATGGACAGAAGATGCCCGATGGTCAGCGCGTCGCGGGCATCGCCCGCAGGCGCGCGGCCCAGAAGTGGCAGAACCCGCGCATCCGTCCCGTCTAGCGCGCCTTCCGCAATCGCGCGGCCCGTCAGCAGCGCAAGGAGGGTTTTCGAGACCGACTTGATATTCGCGGGCGCCGAGAGGGCGGGGCCGCGAAACGCCTCCGCGAAGACGCGCTCCCCGCCTTTCGAGATGACGAGCGCATGCAACTGATCGAGCCCGGCGGCGCGGGTTGCGAAATCGGACGGCGCGCCCGCATCTTGCGCCCAAAGCCGTGCGGGGGCCGCAAGACAGGCGGCTCCGGCCAATCCGCGCAAGGTGGCACGTCGGGTCAGTTGGATCGGATGGTTGGTCATCAAGGCTCCTGCGGATTGCGCGCTGCACCCTTCGAGGTGGCCGATGGCGCCGCCGATCCAAGGGCAAGCCGGTCACGTTCTCGTGCTGGCGCGGCGCGAGGCGGCGCTGACGCGACGTCTGCCCTGCGGAATTTCCAAGATCGATCCCAAGACCCGCGCCAGACGCAACATTCGCAAAGAAGTGCGGCAGGCCGACGCAATCTTTTCTGAATTTTGGCGGTTGACCCTGCCGTCACACCTCCCTAAACGAAGATGGCACGCTGACGGAGAGCACAAGATGGGCACCCCCCTTGTAGGCATCGTAGGATCTTGGCGCATGGGCCGGTAACGGACACCCTGACAGGTACCCCATGCGCCCTCGGAAAACCGGGGGCTTTTTTATGCGCGCGACACGACTGAACGCCTCAGATGGAGACACTCGATGAGCAAGGCGATGACCGGAGCGAAAATGGTGGTTCAAGCCCTGAAGGATCAGGGTGTGGACACGGTATTCGGCTATCCCGGCGGCGCTGTGCTGCCGATCTATGACGAGATCTTTCAGCAGAACGATATTCGCCACATCCTGGTGCGGCACGAACAGGGTGCGGTGCACGCAGCCGAGGGCTATGCGCGCGCCACGGGCAAGCCCGGCGTCTGCCTCGTCACCTCGGGGCCCGGCGCCACGAATGCCGTGACCGGCCTGACCGATGCGCTGATGGATTCGATCCCGATCATCGTGCTGACCGGCCAGGTGCCGACCTTCATGATCGGCTCCGACGCGTTCCAGGAAGCCGACACCGTGGGTATCACGCGCCCCTGCACCAAGCATAACTGGCTGGTGAAGGAGACCGAGAAGCTGTCGGCCACGATCCACGAAGCCTTCCATGTCGCGACCGCGGGCCGCCCCGGCCCCGTCCTTGTCGACATCCCGAAGGACGTGCAGTTCGCATCGGCCGAATACCAGCCGCGCCACGCCGCCAAGACCCAGCGCTACCAGCCGCAGGTTAAGGGCGACATGGAGATGATCACCAAGCTCGTCGAGGCAATCGAGACGGCATCCCGCCCGATCTTCTACACCGGCGGTGGCGTGATCAATTCGGGCCCCGCGGCCAGCCAGCTTCTGCGCGAGCTCGTGGATGCGACGGGTTTCCCGATCACCTCGACGCTGATGGGCCTCGGGGCCTATCCCGCCTCGGGGCGCGGATGGCTCGGCATGCTGGGCATGCACGGTCTCTACGAGGCCAACCTCGCCATGCATGGCTGCGACCTGATGATCAATGTGGGCGCGCGCTTCGACGACCGGATCACGGGCCGGCTCGATGCCTTCTCGCCCAATTCCAAGAAGGCGCATATCGATATTGACCCGTCGTCGATCAACAAGGTCGTGCGCACGGATTTCCCGATCATGGGCGATGTGGGCCATGTCCTAGAGGATGTGCTGAAGGTCTGGAAGGCGCGCGGGCGCAAGGTCAACCGCGAAGGCCTGCAGCGCTGGTGGGCCGAGATCGAGGAATGGAAGAAGGTCGATTGCCTGAAATACAAGCCCTCCGGAAAGTTGATCCGCCCGCAACACGCGCTGGCGCGGCTCGAGGCGCTGACCAAGGATCGCGACCGCTACATCTGCACCGAGGTCGGCCAGCACCAGATGTGGGCGGCGCAATATCTGGGCTTCGAGGATCCGAACCGCTGGATGACGAGCGGCGGCCTCGGCACGATGGGTTACGGCTTCCCGGCCTCGATCGGCGTGCAGATGGGCCATCCCGACGCGCTGGTCATCAACGTCGCGGGCGAAGCCTCCTGGCTCATGAACATGCAGGAGCTGGGCACCGCCGTGCAGTTCCGCCTGCCGGTGAAGCAGTTCATCCTGAACAACGAACGCCTTGGCATGGTCCGTCAGTGGCAGGAACTTCTGCACGGCGAGCGCTATTCGCAAAGCTGGTCCGAGGCCCTGCCCGATTTCGTGAAGCTGGCCGAAGCCTTCGGCTGCAAGGGGATCATCTGCAACGATCCGGCAGACCTCGATGACGCGCTCATGGAGATGATCGAGCATGACGGACCGGTGGTCTTCGACTGCCTCGTCGAGAAGCACGAGAACTGCTTCCCGATGATCCCGTCGGGCGAGCCGCATAACAAGATGCTGCTGGGCGAGGCGTCCACCAAGGACGCGATCGGCGCCAAGGGCGCAGTGATGGTGTGATATGCGGGGGCGCGCTGATGCGCGCCCCCTGCCCCATGCCACCCAGTCGAAACGACCGGCGCGCAAGCTCGCGCCTCCTTCAAGGAAACGCCATATGTCCGCATTGAAGATCAAGAAGGGCTCGACCAAGCATTCGGCCTACAATCTCCGCCCGACCTTTTCCGAGCATCAGGAGACGCACACCCTTGCAGTGATCGTGGATAACGAGCCCGGTGTCCTCGCCCGGGTCATCGGCCTGTTCTCGGGACGCGGCTACAATATCGACAGCCTGACCGTGGCCGAGATCGATCATGCGGGCCATCAGTCCCGCATCACCATCGTCACGACCGGCACGCCCCAGGTGATCAACCAGATCAAGGCGCAGCTTGGCCGCATCGTGCCGGTGCATGAAGTGCATGACCTGACCGTCGAAGGCGGCTCGGTGGAGCGGGAGCTCGCGCTGATCAAGGTCGCGGGCACAGGTGACAAGCGCGTCGAAGCATTGCGGCTTGCGGATATCTTCCGGGCGCAGGTTGTTGATTCAACGCTGGAAAGCTTCGTCTTTCAGATCACCGGCACGCCCGAGAAGGTTGATGCCTTTGCCGATCTGATGCGGCCCCTGGGCCTGCTCGAAGTGGCGCGCACCGGGGTTGCAGCCCTGGCGCGCGGCACTCACTGATCGAGGGATTGCGGAATTAAGCGACGCAGCTTTCGCGCTGCTCGCTGTCCTCGTCCGGCGTGGAGCGGATCGGGAAAATATTGTTTGCGGCGGAAATATCGCCGCGGACAAGCATCCGCGGAAGCGGCTTGTGGGAGCCTTGCTGAACGCGGCGAAGGTTACCTGCACGACGATAGAGATCGTCCGCATCTTCAACCGAACACATTACAAGATCCCCTGCATCTATCTCGGCTCCGAGATGCGTGGTGTCGGTGTCCGGCGTGACGAAGGCCAGATCCCCCTGGTCCTCACACCAAATGACCGCTGTACCCTTTTGAGCGTTGGCCCAAAGCACGACTCCGTAAACGTTGTTCCTGGTCATTTCTCAAATTCCTTATTCCCCATTGGTTTCAGTCTCCGAGAAAACAGGCGCAACGCATATGGACCAAGCTGACACTCTGCGGAGCAAATTGTGCCAACAGCCGATTACAGTGGCGCTTGATAGCGTCGGTGTTGTAGCCTAACTGCGTCAGAAGTGAGGGTTTTGGTGTCTCGTTATTTTGGGTTTTTATGTAGAATGAGCTGAAATACAGGGATTTTCGATGCCGGATACAGACCCGCCAAACCCATCGGATCTCAGGGCCCGGTTTGGCGCTAATCTGCGTCACCTGAGCCGACGGGCGCCGTCAATCTCTGCATTGTGCCGAGAAATCGGTATAAATCGTACGCAGTACAACCGCTACTTGTCCGGTGAAAGCTTCCCCAGACCCGATATCCTGCACCGCATCTGCGAATTCTTCGACGTGGATGCGCGCATCCTGCTCGATCCCGTGGAGGAGATCGAACGCGGTCGCCACGGATTGACCTCATCGGCGGAATTGCAGGATTTCCTCGGCGGAAAGAACGTGCTGGCCCCACCCGAGGCGGACTTCCCGTCCGGATTCTACCGCTTCACACGCCCCAGTTTCGTCGATGACGAGCGATTTCTGATCAGCATCGTGATGATCTACCGCAGATCCGGTCAGGCCTTTCTGCGCGGTCTCGAAGCACGCGAGGCAATGCGGCGTCAGGGCCTCCCCCTAGATCGGAGGATGCGCGAATTCCGCGGGCTGGTCATCCCGCAATTCAACGGAGTCGCGATCCTCATCAGCCGCCGGGGCGGTCAGACGACGAGCTTCAACTTCCTGAGCCGCGTCCCGACATTCGAGAACAATTTCTGGTCCGGCTATACCGCGCGCACCATCTCGGAGACGGAAACCGGCGCGCGATTTGCCCGGCAGGTCTATGAACATATCGGTCCGTCGCGGGCCAACGCGCTTCGGGCGGCCCGTCAGTCCGGTCTTTGCGAGGCGGCAGACCTGCCGCCCTTCCATCGTCAGCAATTGAAAGTCGGTCAGGCCCTTACCTGACCCGCCGCCGGTTTCGGCCGCAGGGTTCAACGGGCGCGTCTTACACTCATGGGGTTCAGCGCGCGCGATGCTCAAGGTGTGTCACGCCGAAGAGCCACCCCAGACGGGCACCCCATTCATGCAGAACGATACGCTTCTCTCACGGGATCGGACCGGACCAAGCGCGCTTTATCAACCCGCCCGTAGGCTTATTCCGCCTGCGCGTCCGACCGGCTCTTGCCCGACACTTTCAGCGCCAGCGTCGCCGCCATGAACGGATCGAGCGCCCCGTCCAGCACGCCCTGCGTGTCCGAGGTCTCGACCCCCGTGCGCAGATCCTTGACCATCTGGTAGGGCTGCAGCACGTAGGAGCGGATCTGGTTCCCCCAGCCCGCCTCGCCCTTGGCCTCGTGCTGGGCGTTGATCTCCGCGTGACGGCGGTCCAACTCCATCTGGTAGAGGCGCGATTTCAGCGCCTTCATGGCGATGTCGCGGTTCTGGTGCTGCGATTTCTCCGACGAGGTCACGACAATGCCCGTGGGCGCGTGAGTGATCCGCACCGCCGAGTCGGTCGTGTTGACGTGCTGACCGCCAGCCCCCGAGGACCGATAGGTGTCAACGCGGATATCGGCGGGGTTCACCTCGATCTCGATATTGTCGTCGACCACCGGGTAGACCCAGACGGAGCAGAAGGAGGTATGCCGCCGCGCCGCCGAATCGTACGGCGAGATGCGCACGAGGCGATGCACGCCGGATTCGGATTTCAGCCAGCCATAGGCGTTGTGCCCGGAAATCTTGTAGGAGGCCGATTTGATACCCGCCTCTTCGCCGGGGCTTTCGGATTGCAGTTCGACCTCGTAGCCCTTCTTCTCGGCCCAGCGGACATACATCCGCGCCAGCATCGATGCCCAGTCGCAGCTTTCCGTGCCACCCGCGCCGGAATTGATCTCGAGGAAGGTGTCGTTGCTGTCCGCCTCGCCGTCGAGAAGCGCCTCCAACTCCTTTGTGGCGGCCTTCTCGGCCAGGGCCCGCAGCGCCGCCTCCGCCTCCGACACGATCTCCTCGTCGCCCTCGGCCTCGCCCATCTCGATCAGCTCGACCTGATCGCTCTTTTCCTGGGCAATGGTCCGGTAGGTGTCCATCGCGTCGACCAGCAATTGCCGGTCCCGCATCAGCTTCTGCGCCGCGTCGGGATCGTTCCAGAGGTTGGGGTCCTCGACACGGGCGTTGAACTCTTCAAGCCGGTGTTCGGCGGTGTCCCAGTCCAGCCGCTGGCTCAGAAGGGCCAGCGATTTTTCGATCCGCTCGACATTGTTTTCGGCTTCAGCGCGCATGGAGGCTCCGACGATCTCTGGAAACTGGACGCGGTGATACCCCATCGCCCGATGGCTCACAAGCCGCCCCTGAAAGGCGCCCCCGCCCGCCGCGCCGGGTGCCGGACTTTGGCCAGAAGCGGACCCCGCAGGCACCATCCGCGCCCATCCGTCAGGGCCGCTCACGGCGTCCCCGTTTCACCTTTCAAATAAAACGCAAAACCGCCGCGCGCGCCGCAGGCGCGCGCGGCGCGGATCGGCCCGGGCTTTGCCCGGGTCGAAACCGGATCAGTACAAACCGCCCGAGGACAGGGTGCCGAAGCTCGCTTTCGGCCCCACGACCGCCGTACCACCGCTCGAGGTCGTGACCTCGCGCGCAGTGCCGCCGGGGGTGATGACATCGAAGCCCGATCCCATCGCCCAGCCGCCGTCGAACTGGATACCGAACATGGGCTCGAGGCCCTCCCGGAAGCATTCCGCCACCACGTTCGCGCCAGAGGCGCCGTCGCCCAGCCGTGCGCCTGTGTTGCGGTCGATCTTGATGAACATGCATTCCTCGGGCACCGCGAAGTCGCCCCCGCCATATTTCGCCACGGCCTCCTGCATGAAGCGCTGGAAGACCGGGCCGCACATGCCCCCGCCCGACGCGCCGCGCCCCAGGCTGCGCGGCTGGTCATGGCCGATATAGCAGCCCGCCACGATGTTGGAGGTGAAGCCCACGAACCAGACATCCTTGGCATCGTTGGTGGTGCCGGTCTTGCCCGCGGTCGGCACGGGCAGGTTGACAGTGCCCGATGCGGTGCCGCGATCCACCACGCCCCGCATCATCGAGGTCAGCTGATACGCCGTGACCGGATCCATGATGCGTTGGCGGTTATTGGCAATGCGCGGCGCCTCGCCCGGCGGCAGGTTCGGATCGGTGCAATTGACGCAGACCCGTTCATTGTCGCGCTCTTTTTCGTGGTTGTAGACGGTGCGCCCGTAGCGGTCCTGCACACGGTCCACGAGTGTCGGCTCCACCCGCTCGCCGCCATTGGCGAACATCGCATAGGCCGCGACCATCTTGAACAGCGTCGTCTCCTCGGAGCCCAGCGAGTTCGCGAGGACCCGCTGCATGTCCTCGTAGACGCCGAAGCGCTCGGCGTAGCGCGCGACGGTGTCCATCCCGATCTCCTGCGCAAGGCGCACGGTCATCAGGTTCCGCGACCGTTCGATCCCGGTGCGCAAGGGCGTCGGCCCGTAGAACTGGTTGGAGGCGTTCTTGGGACGCCACACACCCTGGGGCGTGTTGATCTCGATGGGGGCGTCCACGACGATCGTCGCGGGGCTGTAGCCGGAATCGAGCGCGGCCGCATAGACGAAGGGCTTGAAGCTGGAGCCGGGCTGCCGGTTGGCCTGTGTCGCGCGGTTGAAGACCGAATGCTGGTAGGAAAAGCCCCCCTGCATCGCGAGGACCCGGCCGGAATTGACGTCCATCGCCATGAAGCCGCCCTCGACCTCGGGCACCTGGCGCAGGGTCCAGCGGATGAATTCGCCCCCGTCATCGGCGATCATCCGGCGCACATGCACCACGTCGCCGCGCGTGAAATTGTCGAAGAAATCGCCGCGCAGCCAGCGGATATCCTCGCGCGGGACGGTGCCTTCGCCCTCCCCCTCGATGCCGAGGGTCAGCGTGTTTTCGGCCACGTCCAGAACCACCGCCGGGTACCACTGGCTTTCGAGATCGATGTCACGCGCAACACTCACATCGCCAAGCGCGTCCTGCCAATCGGCCAGCGCCTCTTCGGGCAGGGTCTTGCCCGTGCCGCGCCAGACGCCGATCGAGCGGTCGTATTGCTCAAGTGCGATGCGCAGCGACCGAGCGGCGACGTCCTGCATCTCGGGATCGAGCGTCGCCCGCACCGAGAAGCCGCCCGAGAAGAACTCGCCCTCGCCGAAATCGCGACTGAGCTGGCGGCGAATTTCATCGGTGAAGTAGTCACGCGGCGGAAGCTGCTTCTGGAACGGCTCGAAATCGCCGTTCTGGACGGATCGCAGCGGCATGTCCCGCTCGCTTTCATACTCGGTTTCGGAGATGTAGCCGTTCTCGTACATCTCCTTCAGCACGAAGTTGCGCCGCGCGAGCAGACGATCCTTGTTGCGGACCGGGTGATAATCCGACGGGGCCTTCGGCATCGAGGCGAGGAACGCCACCTCATGCGGGGCAAGCTGCGACAGCGTCTTGTTGAAATAGGTCTGCGCCGCGGCGGTCACGCCGTAGGAGTTTTGCCCGAGGAAGATCTCGTTCAGGTAAAGCTCCAGGATCTTGTCTTTGGACAGCGTGCCTTCGAGCCGTGTGGCAAGGATGATTTCCTTGATCTTGCGCTCGGCGCGCCGGTCGCCGCCCAGCAGGAAGTTCTTCATCACCTGCTGCGTGATCGTCGAGGCGCCCCGCACGTCCTGACCGCGCGACCGGACGGCATCGACGATGGCCGCGGCGATACCGCGCGGGTCGTAGCCCTCATGGACGTAGAAGTTCTTGTCTTCCGCCGAGATGAAGCCCTGCTTGACGAGGTCGGGGATCTCGTTGGCGGGCGTGAAGAGACGCCGCTCCTGCGCGAATTCGTCGATAATCCGGCCCTCGGTCGAATAGATCCGGCTGATCGTGGGCGGCGTGTACTGCGCCAGGCTCTCATGGCTGGGCAGATCGCGACCGTAGATCCAGAAGATCGCCCCGATCGAGATCGCGATGGCAGCAATGCCCAGCGTCAAAAGCGAGAAGATCGCACCAAAGAAGGACAGGATGAAACGGGTCATGGCATACGCCTCGAGCACAGGATTTGTGACGCCAGTATAGAGGAACGGCGTCTAGGTCAAAACACACAACGGTGCGGTATCAGCACGCATCCGCCGGAGGAACGCTCCGTTATTGCCGCCGGAGCCCCGCCAGTGCCGCATCCTCGACCGCCCAGGCCAGAAGACCGTCCCGCAGCCCGGCCGCCATGCCCGCCCGCCAGGCGGGATCGCGCAGCTTTTTCAGATCGTCCGGTGTCGACAGGTAGCCGACCTCGACGAGGACCGAGGGGATGTCGGCGCTTTTGAGGACCGAGAAGCCGGCGCTACGCAAGGGGCGTTTGTGGGTATCGCCGGTGGCATTGTCGATCCCGGCCACAAGCGCGCTGGCAAGCGCTGTGCTGCGCGGCGTCGTGTCGAGGCGTGCGAGGTCCATCAAGACGCCTGCGACGCGATCATCCGTGCGCGCAAGATCGAGCCCCGCAAGGATATCGTCACGGTTGTGGCGCTCGGCGAGCGCCGCCGACGCGGCATCAGACGCATCCTCGGACAGGGTGTATACCGTCGCACCGCGTGCGATCCCCTCCTCCAGCGCATCGGCATGAAGCGACATGAAGAGATCCGCATTCGCGTCATGTGCCGCGGCGACGCGGGCCTCGAGCGAAACGAAGACATCCGCATCGCGGGTCATCGTGACTTCGAAACTGCCATCGCGCAGCAGCACCTCTTTCAGCTCGCGCGCGAAGGTCAGCATCAGATCCGCCTCGGTCGCCCCGCCATGTTCGGCGCCGGGATCAATGCCGCCATGGCCGGGATCCAGGACCACATGCAGCGGCCGTCCCTCGACCCCGCCACGGGGCATGGCGCGCACGGGCGCGGGTGGCGGCAGATCCCAGCGGGGATCGCGCGGCGCCCCGGCCTTGGCCGCGAAGCGTTCGGGCTCCGTGGGCTGCAACGCCACCTTGAGCCGCGCCGTGCCCGCGCTTTCGTCAACGCTGAGCCCGGCCTCGGTGACAGCATAAGGCCCGTTCAACACCGCCACGAGCCGCGACCAGCCGGCCCGATACGCCCCCATGCGCAGTTCGGTGACAGCCTCCGCACGGTCCAGATCTTCGGCCCGCGTGGTGCCCCAGTCGACCTCGCGAAAATCGAGAACCAGCCGGTGCGGTTTGTCGAGCGTGAAGAGCCGCCAGGGCACGCCCTGGCTGAGCGCCAGTTCGATCGAGGCCCCCTTGCCCCAGCGCGCATCGGTTATGCCGCTGTCTGTCGGATCGAGACGCGCGAGACCGCCCAGGTCCTGCGCCTGAAGCGCCTGAAAGGGAGCGGTCACGCCAAGGATCAGTGCCGTCAGAAGGGCGATGGGTCTGCTCATACCGCCTCACGTTTGTTGTTGGCATCTCTATAGCGCAGAGCCTGGGGGGCTGTCTGCCCCTGTCGCCCTTGTTCTTGCGCCAATGGCAAGCAATGCCCGCTTTTTGGGTCTCACCGTGACAGGCCCGGTTTGCCCGAGGGATGACCGCATTTGCCATGATGCAGCGACCGGCATAGAGCTCGCCACGAGTTCATGGTTATTCGACTGTCACAGTCCTTAACCCGCTGTCACAGTGATGAACGCGACGTCATATAAGCCTTCAGGCGCGCGAGGCCTTCCTCGATATCCTCGGTCGCCCTGGCATAGGAGAAGCGCAGCGTCGTGGCGCCGCGTTCGGGATCGAAATCGAGGCCCGGCGTGACCGCGACACCGGCCTTGTCGAGAATGTCCGCCGCAAGCGCACGGCTGTCTTCCGTGATGTCCGACACGTCCGCATATACGTAAAAGGCCCCATCAGGCGGCGCGATCTTGTCGAACCCCGCCTTTGGCAGCCCTTCCAGCATGAGCGCGCGGTTTTTCGCGTAAACCGCCATGTTGGCCTCAAGCTCCTCGGTCGCATCCATGGCAGCCAGCGCCGCCACCTGCGCCGCGTGCGGTGCGCAAATGAAGAGGTTCTGCGCCAGACGCTCCACCTGTCTCAGTTGACCTTCGGGCACGACCATCCAGCCCACGCGCCAGCCGGTCATGGAGAAGTATTTCGAGAAGGAATTGATCACACAGACATCGTCGGAGATTTCGAGCGCGGAGACGGCTTTCGCCTCGTATTCGATGCCGTGATAGATCTCGTCCGAGATGAAGGCTGCACCGCGATCCTGCGTGCAGGCGATCAGGTCCGACAGCGCGGCCCGTCCCAGCATGGTGCCCGTGGGATTTGCGGGCGAGGCCACCATCAGCCCCTGCCAATCATGCGGCGCGAGGTCTTCGGGCGTCGGCTGCAGGCGGTTGGCTGCGGAGCTTTCCACCTCGAGCGCGTTCAGATCGAGCGCGCGCAGGATCTGGCGATAGGATGGATAGCCGGGCCGTCCCAGCGCCACCGTCTCGCCCGCATCGAAAAGCGCGGTGAAGGCGAGGATGAAGGCGCCCGAGGAACCCGGCGTGATCACCACACGCGCGGGATCGAGATCGACACCGTACCAATCCGCGTAAAGGCGGGCGATGCGTGCGCGAAGTGCAGGCAGACCCAGGGCCACGGTATATCCCAGCGCGTCGTCCTGCATGGCTTGCGCCAGTGCTGCGCGCGCGGCCTCGGGGGCCGGCGTGCCCGGCTGGCCCACTTCCATATGGATGATGCGGCGGCCCGCATCTTCCGCCGCGCGGGCGGCCTCCATCACATCCATCACAATGAAGGGATCGACCGCGCCCCGGCTTGAGTTCCGCATATCCGCCTCTTTATGGTTCGCGCCAGACATGCAGGCAGGAGAGGCAGGCGTCAATGCGGTGGATGCAATGGGTCCGGCTGGGACTGCTTTGGCTGTGCCTTGCCGTGATCGCGGCAACCCCGGCGCGGGCGCTGACTGTCCTGCGCGATGCGGATATCGAATATGCGCTGCGCGAGCTGGCCAAGCCCGTGTTCAGCGCCGCCGGGCTGTCCCCTTCGAATGTTCGCATCCTGGTGGTCGACGATTCCAGCCTGAACGCCTTTGTCGCGGACAACGCGCATATCCTGATCCATTCGGGCATGATCCTGAAACTGGAAAGCGCCCAGGCGCTTCAGGCGGTTCTGGCTCATGAGGCCGCGCATATCGCCAATGGTCATATTTCCCGCCGGGTCGCGAATATGCGCAATGCCCGCACCGCCGCCGGGCTGGGGCTCATCCTTGCGGGCATCGCCGCCACGCAGAACGCCGAGGCAGGCTTTGGCATCGCCGCAGGGACGCAATCCTCCGTGCTGCGGAATTTCCTGGCCCATACTCGCGCCGAAGAGGCTGCCGCCGACCAGAGTGCGGTGCGATACATGGCGCGCGCGGGCATCGATCCGCAAGGTGCGGTCGATGTGATGGAGATCTTCCGGGGTCAGGAGGCGCTTTCTGTGTCGCGACAGGATCCCTACATGCTGTCGCATCCGATGAGCCGCGACCGGCTTCGCGCACTCAAGGGCTTCGCCGCGGCCTACGGTTCCGAGGCCCCGGGCGATCCCGGCGCGGAATACTGGTTCCAGCGCGCCAAGGGCAAACTCTCGGCCTTCCAGCGCAACCCGGCCTGGACCCTGCGCCGCGCAAAAGACAGCGGGTCGCGGGATATCCGGCTGATGCGCGAGGCCGTCGCCCATCACAAGCGCGCCGATCTGAAAAAGGCGCTGGCGGCGATGGACGGCGCGCTGCGGCTGCGTCCGAACGATCCGTTTCTTCTCGACCTAAAGGGCCAGATCCTGCTGGAAAGCCGCCAGGCGGCGGCAGCCGTGTCGACCTATCGGCAGGCCACGCGCTTTGCGGGCGGCAATGCGCTGATCCTGGGCGGGCTCGGACGCGCCCTTCTGGCCGCCGGAGATGCGCGCGGCGCGCTCGATGCGCTCGACCGGGCGCGAGCCCGCGACGGGCAGGATCCGCGGCTCATGCGCGATCTTGCGGTGGCCTATGCGCAGACCGGACAGACCGGGCTTGCCTCGGTTGCCACGGCGGAGCGATACGCGCTACAGGGACGCCTGAAGGATGCCAACCTGCATGCCGAACGCGCAATGGCGCTGCTGCCGCGCGGATCGAGCGCGTGGCGCCGAGCCGAAGACGTCGCCATCACGGCCAAGAGCGCCATGAGGCGCTGAGAGACCCATCCGACGCATTCAAGCGACGATCAAAGACAGGGAGTTTTCATGTTCAAATCCACACTGACCGCGCTGGCGCTGGTCACGGCCGGAGCCGGGGCCGTGCAGGCGCAAGGCTTCGACATAACCGACATGACCGACGCGGAGCGCGAAGCGTTCCGCTCCGAGCTGCGCGATTACCTGATGGAAAATCCGCAGGTCATCATCGAGGCGGTGAATGCGCTCGAAGCGCGCCAGGCCGCCCAGGCCGAAGCCGCCGCGGAACAGGCGCTGGCCAGCAACGCCGCCGCGATCAAGGATGACGGCGTCTCCTGGGTGGGAGGCAATCCAGACGGCGACATCACCGTGGTAGAGTTCATGGATTACCGCTGCGGCTATTGCCGCCGTGCCGCGCCCGAGGTCGAGGAACTGGTCGCATCGGACGGCAATATCCGGTTCGTGATCAAGGAATTCCCCATTCTGGGCGAGGCCTCGCTGGTCATGTCGCGCTTTGCCATCGCCACGCAGCGGGTCGCGGGCGACGAGGCCTACAAGCAGGTGCACGACACGCTGATGGCGCTGACGGGCGAGCCCACGGAGCCGGTCCTGCGCCGCGTGGCCGAGGAATTGCTGCTCGATGCCGACGCCATCATCGCCGAGATGGATTCGGACAGCGTCACCCGCCAGATCGCCGAGACCCGCGCGCTGGCCGACCAGCTGCAGATCCGCGGCACGCCGACCTTCGTGATGGGCGATGCGCTGGTGCGCGGCTACGTCACGCTCGACGAGATGCGCGGCATCGTCGCCGAGGAACGCGGCGAAGGGTGAAACATCTGAAGCTTGCAACATTTGCGGCGGCCCTCGTGGCCGCCGTTCCCGTCTCTGGCGAGCCGCTTTTCGGGACGGAGGCCGCGCGCGCGGCCCTGGCGGACGAGCTGCGCGCGGTGCTGGCGGACAACCCGGAGATTCTCGAGACGGCCTTGCGGGGCGGCGCACCGGCGGCTGCCGATGTCTTTCGGGATGCGAGGGATGCGGACCTTGCGCTGATCGCGGCCGAGGCGCCGCACCTTTTCGGGCCCGGACGGCCCCTCATCGGCACGGCGGATGGCCCGGTCGAGATGGCCTTCTTCACGAGTGCGGATTGCGACGCCTGCGATGCGGCACAAGCCGAGCTGGCAGCATTGCTTGACGCGAGGGGAACATCGGCCCGCGTCATCGATGCGGATAGCGCCGAGGGACGCGCACTCATGGAACGCTTGACGCTCGATACCTTGCCGTCCTACGTGCTGCCGAAGTTGATGGTCCGCGGCCATGTGCCCGATTTTGTTCTGAGCCGGTATCTCGACCCTTAGACCGCGCGGCCTGCCTCCCCGTTTACACTCATGCCTTTCGGAGCATTTATGATTCTGAAGATCGACGTCACGCTCGATTACGCCTTGGCGGCCCCGACCGATTGCCTGGTCCAGATCAACGCAGCCGCCCTGCCCGACCAGGCGGTTCGGAACGAACATCTGAATGCCCATGGCGCGGAGGCCCAGATCAATCCCGCCGAAGACGAGATCGGCCTGCGCCTGTGGTTCCACGAGGCCGACGCGCTGACCCTCGATTACACGACCGAGGTGCGGATCGACCGCGACATCCACGATATCGGAACGCTCAGCGCCGACAGTCCGGCCGATCTGCCGCGCGACGTGGTCAAGTACCTGCTGCCCTCGCGCTTTTGCCCGTCGGACAAGTTCCTGTCCTATATCGCGACCGCCTTTCCGGGCATGACCGGCGGCGCGCTGGCGGTGGAGCTCGAGGAATTCGTGCGGCGCAACTTCTCCTACGTGCCGGGCGCATCGGGACCGGAGACCTCCGCGCTGGAAACCTTCGTGACGCGCCAAGGGGTGTGCCGCGATTTCGCGCATATGCTGGTGACACTCGCGCGGGCAGGCACGATCCCGGCCCGCGTCGCCAGTTGCTACGGGCTGGGCGTGACGCCGCAGGATTTCCACCTTGTCGCTGAGGTCTGGCTTGAGGGGCGCTGGCACGTCATGGATCCGACGGGCATGTGCGCGCCGGACGAGATTGCGCGCATCTGCGTGGGCCGCGACGCGACGGACGTGGCGTTCCTGACAAGCTACGGCCCCGCGAACCTGCTGCGGCAGAGCGTCGAGGTATCGCGGCTATCGGAATAAGTACCGGGCGCTCCTAAGGTACGCAAAGCGCTCCTACAGCAAGACATGCGACCGAGGCGACCAAGCGGTAGGACCGAGCTGAGAGGTTCGACCGGGCCGGTGAAACGCAGGGCCCGGTGCGACAAGCGTTCGGATTATTCGGCGGCTTCGGTCGGACGCTCCGCCTCGCCCGCCTCGATGGCCGCGGCGCGCTTCTCGACCTCTTCGACGATATGCTCGACCATCTGGTCATTGGACATCTTGTGGCTAGCCTTGCCCGCCAGATAGACCATGCCCGAGCCCGCACCGCCCCCGGTGAAGCCCACATCGGTCATCAGCGCCTCGCCCGGCCCGTTCACCACACAGCCGATGATCGACAGCGACATCGGTGTCTTGATATGGGCCAGCCGATCTTCCAGCGTCTCGACAGTCTTGATCACGTCGAAGCCTTGCCGCGCGCAGGACGGGCAGGAGATGATGTTCACGCCGCGATGGCGCAGGCCGAGGGATTTCAGAATCTCGTAGCCGACCTTCACCTCCTCGACCGGATCGGCCGAAAGGGAGACGCGGATCGTGTCGCCGATCCCCATCCAGAGAAGGTTGCCGAGACCGATCGCGGATTTGATCGTGCCGGAGGTAAGCCCCCCGGCTTCGGTGATGCCGAGATGGATGGGTGCGTCGGTCTGTTCCGCGAGCTGCTGATAGGCGGCGGCGGCCATGAAGACGTCGGAGGCCTTGCAGGAGATCTTGAATTCGTGAAAATCGTTATCCTGAAGGATCTTGATGTGATCGAGACCGCTCTCGACCATCGCGTCGGGGCATGGTTCGCCGTATTTGTCGAGAAGGTGCTTCTCGAGCGATCCGGCATTCACCCCGATCCGGATGGAGCAATTGTGGTCGCGCGCCGCCTTGATCACTTCGCGCACACGTTCCTGGCTGCCGATATTGCCGGGGTTGATGCGCAGGCAGGCCGCACCCGCCTCGGCCGCCTCGATCCCGCGTTTGTAATGGAAGTGGATGTCGGCCACGATCGGCACAGGGCTTTCGCGCACGATTTCCTTCAGCGCCTTCGACGAGGGCTCATCCGGCACGGAGACCCGCACGATATCCGCACCCGCATCAGCGGCGGCGGTGATCTGCGCGATGGTGCCCGCCACATCGGTCGTCGCGGTGTTCGTCATCGTCTGCACGGTAATGGGCGCGTCGCCCCCTACCGGGACCGAGCCCACCATGATCTGGCGGCTCTTGCGGCGGTAGATGTTGCGCCAAGGGCGGACGTGGTTGAGGCTCATCGCCTGCTCCTTTCGTCTCGGCGCATGGATTGGAAAAGCGCCGTTTCCCTTTAGCTATTCGCGGCAGGGAGCGCTTGCAAGCATCCGCTTGAGATTGGGATCACTCGGTCGCAGCCGGGGCGGTGCCGACATTCAGCTCCGCCACCACGCGGGCGAGGTCGGCATCCTGCTGAAGCTCTGCCACGCTGTAGGTCTCGGACAGGTTGTCCACCGAGAGAGCGAGGTTCGAGGTGACGGACCCGCGCGGACCGACCGGACCGTAGGTCTGGCCATTCATCGCGAAATAGACCGCGCCGGATTCGCCGATACGCAGGCTCGGCGGCTCTTCGGTGCGGGGCACGTCATAGGTGTCACCGGCATTCATGATGCCTTCGAAGATGACGGAGCCGTCGGCGGCGCGCACGCGCACCCAAGCGGGCCGCACGGCCAACATCGTCACGCCGGGGCCTGCAGCCTCGAGGACTTGCGGGGTCGTGGGCGCGTCCTGGCCCAAGGCCTGCGCAAGAGCAGTGTTCACACCGGTCGGGTCGGCGCCTGGCAGTGTCGCGGCAAAGCCGTCGAAGTCGCGGGGCGCTTCGGTGCCCGGACGATCCGGCAGACGGCGCGATCCGGCATCGGCGAAGGCGCCGACGCTGGAGGGATCGAGCGTGGAGATCGGAGCATCGCGCGCGATCAGCACCGGCACGTCCAGCGCCTCGGGGCGATAGAGACGATCAAGGGCCTCGGGGCTGGGCGGCGTGAACGGCCCGGCCCCCGCATCCGCCGTCTCGTCCGGTTCGGCCGTGGCCACATCGACTGGGTCGAGATCGGTGAGCACCACGGGCGTCTGATCGACAGGCGCCAGTCGCACGCGCTGCACTTCCTGCAGGACCGAATAGCCGCCGTAGCCGATCCCGGTCACAAGCGCGAGCAGGACAAGGGTGGAGCCGATTGCGCCGGGTTCGACCCGGCTGAAGAACCCGTCGCCCGCGGGCGCAAAGGAAATGCGCGGATCGGCGAAGGGATCGCGCGCGGGCGATGCCACGATCGGATCCTTGCGCTTCACGATGGAGGCAGCCTCGGACATGCCATGCGCCGTCTCGAAGCCCGACTCGGCGCAGAACTGCGCGAAGGCCTCATCCGGATCGAGGTTCAGGTAACGCGAATAGGAGCGTACATAGCCTGCAATGAAGCCGGGCGTGTCGAATGCGGTCGGGTCACAATTTTCGATGGCCGCGATGTAATTCGCCTTGATGCGAATCTCGCGCTCGACGTCGAGCAACGACTTGCCCATCGTCGCACGCTCACCGCGCATGACGTCGCCAAGACGCACTTCATAGGTGTCGTAACCTTGCGGTCCGACGACGGCGTCCTCATCCGGCTGCCGGGATTTTCGCCCGATCATGGCGTCTGCCCTATTGTTCCCATTACACGCGCCCCTTCGTCTGCCCCCGGGGGCGGCACATTACGATTCGTGCCGCTCTTTACTTACGGCAACGTTACCACATCGCAACGGGAAACGAAGGATTTTAGCGGTTACGCGCTCAGTTCGGCGCGATTTAGCGCACAATGCGACCACAGCTCGTCCATCGCGCGAACGAGCTTATCCATCTCGTTCGGACCATGCACCGGCGAGGGCGTGAAGCGCAGCCGCTCCGTCCCGCGGGGCACAGTGGGGAAGTTGATCGGCTGCACGTAGATGCCGTAACCCTCAAGCAGCATGTCCGACAGCTTCTTGGTGTGCACCGGATCGCCGACGATCACGGGAACGATATGGCTGCCGTGATCGATGATCGGCAGGCCCATGCCCTTGAGGCGTGTCTTGAGGATGCGCGCCTGCGTCTGGTGCTGATCGCGCCGGTCCTGATCGCGCTTGAGATGCGCCACCGAAGCGGCGGCACCTGCGGCCACGGCGGGCGGCAGCGACGTGGTGAAGATGAAGCCCGGCGCGTAGGACCGGATCGCATCGCACATCTTCTCGGAGGCCGCGATATAGCCACCCATCACGCCGTAAGCCTTGGCCAGCGTGCCGTTGATGATGTCGAGCCGGTGCATGAGGCGGTCGCGTTCGGCCACCCCTGCCCCGCGCGGGCCGTACATGCCGACGGCATGGACTTCGTCGATATAGGTCAGTGCGTTGAACTCGTCGGCAAGATCGCAGATTGCCTCGATGGGTCCGAAATCGCCATCCATCGAGTAGATCGACTCGAAGGCGATGAGCTTCGGCGCCGCGGGATCGTCCGCTTCGAGCAATTCGCGCAGATGCGCCACGTCGTTATGGCGGAAGATGCGCTTCGCGCCACCATTGCGGCGGACGCCTTCGATCATCGAGGCGTGGTTCAGCGCGTCGGAATAGATGATGAGACCCGGAAAGAGCTTCGGTAGCGTCGACAGCGTCGCGTCGTTGGCGATGTAGGCGGAGGTGAAGAGCAGCGCCGCTTCCTTGCCATGCAGATCCGCAAGCTCCGCCTCGAGGCGCTTGTGATAGACCGTGGTGCCCGAGATGTTGCGCGTCCCGCCCGAGCCTGCGCCCGTGGCGTCCAGCGCCTCATGCATCGCGGAAAGGACCGCCGGATGCTGCCCCATGCCGAGGTAATCGTTGCCGCACCACACGGTGATCGGCTGTTCGGTGCCGTCGGGCTTGGTCCAGGTCGCGTGCGGGAAGTTTCCCTGCCGCCGCTCCACGTCGATGAAGGTGCGATAGCGGCCCTCTTCGTGCAGCCGGTCGATCGCTTGCGTCAGTTGCGCCGTGTAATCCACGGGGGTTCCCTCCATCTTTTCGGTGTGGCCGCGTTTCCGGTCCATATTCAACTTTTGGAATGCTTAGCCGGTTCGCACCGACCTGGCAACCTGTTAGACACCGAAGCGTTTCGTCTTCCTTGATCTCGATCAAGCGATCCTGCCCGACCGTTCTGCGTTTGCGCCATGGGACTTACGTCCCGCGCGGGCGCGTGCGCCATGTTTACGGGCTGCACATAGTCGTTTGCGCGACGGGGGCCAAGCGCGTTCCAAGCAGTTTCGCCGGGGCGCGACGATATGCCAAGTCCGGACATCCGGACCTTCCGCGCCCCACTCCTCCGGTCCCGGCATCGCTGGACAGCCACGGCGCGCGTGTTACCGTCCGCGCAAATCACGAATGGAGCTCCGCGCATGTCTCTCGACGCCGTATTGTCCCGCATCGACACCGATCTCGATGCTTCCCTCGACCGGCTGTTCAACCTTCTGAAAATCCAGTCGATATCGACCGACCCGGCCTACAAGGCCGAATGCGACAAGGCGGCGGACTGGCTGGTCGAGGACCTGCGCGGCATCGGCTTTTCGGCCGAGAAACGCGCAACTCCGGGACATCCCATGGTCGTCGCCCATCACGACGGGCCCGGTCCGCACCTTCTGTTCTATGGCCATTACGATGTGCAGCCCGTGGATCCGCTGGAGCTGTGGCACCGCGATCCCTTCGATCCCGCGATCGAGGAGACACCGGAGGGCCGCGTCATCCGCGCCCGCGGCGCGTCCGACGACAAGGGCCAGCTCATGACCTTCATCGAGGCCTGCCGCGCCTACATGGCCGAGGCGGGCACCCTGCCCTGCAAGATCACCATCTTTCTCGAAGGCGAGGAGGAATCGGGCTCGCCGTCGCTCGTGCCCTTCATGCGGGACAATGCGGACGAACTGACCGCCGACCTCGCGCTCATTTGCGACACCTCCATGGCGGCGCCCGGCCTGCCCTCCATCGCCACGCAATTGCGCGGCATGGTGAAGGACGAATTCACCCTGAAGGGTCCCAAGATGGACCTGCATTCGGGGCTCTATGGCGGACCGGCGCTGAACCCCTTGCGCGAAATCTCGAAGATCATCGCGACCTTCCACGACGAGGCGGGCCGGGTCGCGGTCGATGGCTTTTATGACGGTGTGCCGGACCTGCCCGAAGAGCTGCGCCGCCAATGGGCGGAGGCCGGGTTCGACGAGGCGGCGTTCCTTGGCCGGATCGGCATGGTCCAGCCCCATGGCGAGCAGGACTTCACCGCGGTGGAGCAGGTCTGGGCGCGCCCGACGCTGGAGATCAACGGCCTCTGGGGCGGCTATCAGGGCGCGGGCACCAAGACCGTCATTCCCGCCGAAGCGCATTGCAAGCTGACCTGCCGTCTCGTGGGCGATCAGGATCCGGCTCATATCCGCAAGGCCCTGCGCGCCCATGTGGAGGCGCGGCTCCCTGCAGATGCAGAGGTCGTGTGGGAGCCTGCGGGCGACGGTGCGAAAGCCTCGGTCATGGACACGTCGCGACCGGAATTCGAAACCGCGCGCCAGGCGCTGTCGGATGAATGGCACACCGAGGCGGTTTTTGCCGGGATGGGCGGCTCGATCCCGATTGCGGGGCTTTTCAAGACGATCTTGGGCATGGAGGCGATGCTGATCGGCTTTGCCAAGGATGACGACGCCATCCATTCGCCCAATGAAAAGTACGATGTCGAGAGCTTCCACAAGGGCGCGCGCAGTTGGGCGCGCATCCTGGATGCGATGAAAACGATCTGACCGGGGGATCACGCGGGCGATGCCGCTGCCTGAAACGCATCGCCCGCACCAAACACGCCAAGGCCGGGCCGACCGCATAGTACTTGACGCAAGGTCACCCCAATTGTGGCCAAACTTCCTAAGGAATCGTTAACCAAAATCACGGAGCCGCCGAAGGCTTACCGTTTTCTGGTCACAATCGCGTGGCTTCTTCAGCCTTATGAAGAGAAATGTCAGAAAATTGGGGAAGCAGGATTTCCAGGAGCGCCTTCAGCGCGTCGACGGACATTTTGCAAAGCACGGCTACGCACAGACGATCGTGCGCAACCGCAATGAGCGTCCCTATCTCTGGACCATCATCGGCTTCATCTGGATCTTCTTCGTGGTCTCGATTGCCGAGAACCGCGCCTACCTCGAAACGAGCCTCGCGCAAGGATCGCTCCCGGCCGCGTTTCGGGACTACGTCTTTTACGCGCTGACCGGTCTTGTGGTGATCTCGGTCGTGGCGCTCGGCTTTCACCTGCTCCGCTTCCTATTCAAGAAGCCCGATTTTCGCGGCGCGTCCGGCAGCCTTCTCGCAGGCGCCTTGGGGGCCGTGATGCTGACGCAACTCCCGCCCGCACTTCTGCAAGACAGCGCCAACGCGGTCTTCGGCACCGGTCAGGTCCTCGCGGGCATGGTCTCCGATCCCGCGATATCCGCCCCGGACATCAACATTTCCAACGTGAACTTCGTCTCGGGCATCACCGATTGATCTTGAAGGTTGCGGCGTAAGCGCTGAGGTTGCCGCTCCAAAAGGAGCGCGCTTTGCCAGACATTCTCGACATCGACGGCCACCGCATCGCGTATGAGCGCGCGGGCAGCGGCCCGCCCCTGCTGCTGTTGCACGGATTTCCGCAGATGCGCGCGATGTGGCGCCCTCTGATCCCGGAGCTGGCCCGGACCCATACGGTGATTGCCGCTGATCTAAGGGGCTATGGCGAAAGCTGGAAACCCGAGCATGTCGAGGCGATGTCGTTTCGTGCCATGGGGGCCGAGATGTGCGCGCTCATGGCCGCTCTAGGCTTCGACCGCTTCCACCTTGCAGGCCATGACAGGGGCGCGCGCGTCGCGCATCGCATGGCGCTCGATGCGACGGACGCGGTGGCGAGCCTGACCGTGATGGACATCGTGCCGACCGAGCATCTGCTGAGCACCCTGACCCATGAGGTCGCCCGGGCCTACTACCACTGGTTCTTCCTGGCCCAGCCCAGCCCCTTTCCCGAGACGATGATCGGCCACGATCCCGACGCCTATTTCGAGCGCTGCCTGCTGGGATTCGGCCGGGCCACGCTCTCGGATTTCGACGAGGCGCTTCTGGCGGAGTACCGTCGGGCCTGGCGCGATCCGGCGGCGATCCGCGCCATGTGCGACGATTACCGGGCGGCGATCGATGTCGATCTGGCGCATGATCGCGCGGACCTGGACCGGCAGGTCGGGTGCCCGACGCTGGTATTGTACGGACGTGATGGTGCCATGGCGCGGGCGATGGACGTGCCCGAAACCTGGGCGCCCCGGCTTGCGGATATGCGCGCGGCGGCGGTGACAGGCGGGCACTTCTTTCCGGATCAATCGCCGCAGGAGACGGTGCAGAAGCTGCAGGCGTTTCTGGCGAGTATCTGAAGCAGGCCGGGACAGCCCTGCGCGCGGCTCAGATCAGACCGAAGAACCGCTCCGGCAATTGATATTGCAGGCCGTAATCCGGCCGGTCGAACTGCCAGAACCCCGTCTCGCCGCGCGGTTGCCAGCTTTGCTGCATCTCCGCGCGCAGCCAACCCAGATCGAAGCCATCCCGCTCTTCCATCCGCGCGAACCCGTCGAAGACCGCACGATCCTCGCCGCGCGCCTCGGCGAACCAGTGCCGCCCGATCGAGGTGTCGCGCACGCCGACGCCGATCTCCTCGATCACGGCGTTGCGGCGGTTCATCGCCTCCACGTATTGGCCGAAATCGCAGAATTTCAGATGTAGCAGATACAGCGCGTCGGGCGTGTTCAGCTTCTCGGCCTTGGCGAAATGTCCGCCGCGCGACAGCTGCGCAGGCTTGCCCAGGATGCAGGGTTTGGAATGATGCGGCAGCAGCTTCACATGACGCCGCGGACCCAGCACATGGCTGCCGATCTCCGCCTCTTCGCGGTCGATCCGGTGGATCACGTCAAGGCCCAAGGGCGTATAGACGCGGGGCCGTTTCTTGGCTTCGAGCCAGCTCAGCAGGGTGTGCCCGCTGTCGGGATCGACCACGACCAGTTCATCCACGTCGCCCACGACCACATGCGCGTAATAGCCCAGAAGACCGGTGACCATCGCATTGAGAAGCCGCCAGCGCTTGCGCTCGAAGGCGGGATGCGGATCGCCCGGCAGGCCGATCACGTTGCAGCCCTCAGCCATCTTGGCGACCGTGTCGCCGCGCCCGTGATTGATGACGTAGCAATTCTCGCGCCCGAACATCTCGCCGTAATAGCGCAGCCATTTGTCCAGGAAGAACGCATCGTCCCGGACCATGGTCACGGCGGCGGCTATGGTCTGCATGTCTGCTCGGGCCTCTTTGCGGGTCGCTTTGGGGCCACCTTAGCGGGCGACCCCGTGCCCGTCAGCCCTGCCCGCGCGGATCAAGCAGACGGCGCAGCAATCCGGTCTCACTCACCTGACCGATCAGCTTGCCGTTCCGCTCCACGCCCACCGGCGCATCGGCATCGGCGCAATGCTGCATGACATCGGCCACGCGCATCTCTGCAGGCACGGTATGCGCGGGCTGGCCTTCGGCAGGCTCCATCACGTCGCGTGCTGTCAGCACACCCAAGGGGTTCATGTGCGCCACGAACTCCGCCACGTAATCATTTGCAGGGTTTGAATAAATCTCCTGCGGACGGCCACATTGCACGATCCGCCCGCCTTCCATGATGGCGATGCGGTTGCCGATCTTGAAAGCCTCGTCGAGGTCGTGGGAGACGAAGATGATCGTGCGCTTGAGCTTTTGCTGCAGCTCCAGAAGATCGTCCTGCAACTTGTTGCGGATAAGCGGATCGAGCGCCGAGAATGGCTCGTCCATCAGAAGGATCGGCGCTTCGGTCGCAAAGGCGCGCGCAAGACCCACGCGCTGCTGCATGCCGCCAGACAGATCCCCAACCTTGCGGTCGCCCCAACCGTCGAGGCCCACGAGACCAAGCTGCTCGTTCGCCTTCTCGTCGCGCTCGGTCTTGGACATGCCCCCGAGCTCAAGACCCAGCGCCACGTTTTCGCGCACGGTGCGCCAGGGCAGAAGGCCGAATTGCTGGAAGACCATGGCGATGCGGTTGAGACGGATGCGGCGCAGCTCGTCCTTCGAGGCGTCCGACACGCCGACCATCGTGCCGCCGTCATTCACCCGCACCTCGCCGCGCACCACCGGGTTGAGCCCGTTGATCGCGCGCAGAAGCGTGGATTTGCCCGACCCGGACAGGCCCATGAGCACGAGGATCTCGCCCTCCTCAACGTCAATGGAGCAATCGTGCACGCCCAGCACCTGCCCGGTCTCGGCCTGAATATCGGGCCGCGCCATCCCGCGATCCATGAGCGGCAGGGCGGTTTCCGGCTCGTCCCCGAAGACGATGGAGACATTGTCGATTTCAACGGCATGCGTCATTTGCGGTCTCCCATGTTGAGAATGCGGTCGAGCATGATGGCGACGACGACGATGACGAAGCCCGACTCGAAGCCAAGCGACGTGTTCACCTGATTGAGCGCGCGCACCACCGGCACGCCAAGCCCGTCCGCACCTACGAGTGCGGCGATCACCACCATCGACAGCGACAGCATGATGGTCTGGTTGAGCCCCGCCATGATCTGCGGGAAGGCCGAGGGCATTTCCACTTTCCACAGCAACTGGCTGGGCGTGGCACCAAACGCGGTCGCCGCCTCTTTCAGCGCAGTCGGCGTTGAGGCAATGCCAAGGTAAGTCAGCCGGATGGGGGCGGGCACCACGAAGATCACCGTGGCGATGAGGCCCGGCACCATGCCGATTCCAAAAAAGACGATGGCGGGGATCAGGTAGACGAAGGTGGGCAGCGTCTGCATCAGGTCGAGGATCGGGCGCAGCGCGGTGTAAAGCTTGGGCCGATGCGCCGCGGCGATCCCGATGGGCACCCCCACCCCCATGCAGACGACACAGGCCGACAGGATCAGCGTCAGGCTTTCCAGCGTCTCTTCCCAGTAATCCTGGTTCAGCACGAAGAGAAAGCCCAGGGCCACGAAGGCGCAGGTCTTCCAGTTGCGCTGCAACAGCCAGGTTATGGCGACGAAGGCCGCGATGACGATGAAGGGATGCGGCGTTTCCAGCACCCACAGGATGCCGTCGATGAGATTCTCCATGATCCAGGACAGACCATCGAGCATGAAGCCCAAGTTCTGACGGATCCAGTCGAAGATCGCCTCGGCGGTGTCGCCTACGGGGATCTTGTAGCTTGTGAGCCAGTCGAGCATCGCATCGCTCCTGTTGAATTCCGGGCGGCGGGCCTTGGGCACGCACCGCAAAAGCTGATTGACCCGTCAATCAATAACGGCCTAAACTCAGATTGCAACCGAAGTCTTGGGAAAGAGGCACAGACGCCGCGATGAACAAGGAAGCCGACCGACGCCACCAGCTGATCGCCGCCACCCTGCGCGAGATCGGCGCGAAAGGCACGCTCAATGTCACGGTGGGTCAGATCGCCAAGCGCGCGGGCGTCTCGCCGGGACTGGCCTTTCATTACTTTGGCGACAAGGAACGGCTCTTTCTCGCGGCCATGCGGTCCATCCTGCGCGATTACGGCAGGCAGATCCGGCGCGCCCTGAAAGGATGCGAGACGCCGCGCGCCCGGCTGGAAGCAATCCTGCACCAGAACTTCGCCGACATGCAGTTCGAGGATGGCGCCATCGCCGCCTGGCTCAATTTCTATGTGCTGGCGCAGACCTCGCCCGAGGCGCAGCGCCTGCTGACGCTCTATCACCGGCGGCTGCATTCCAACCTCGTGCATGACCTTCGCCCCCTGATCGGCGCGCGTGCGGACGAGACGGCAGAACGGCTCGCAGGGCTGGTCGACGGGCTATACCTGCGTTTCGCGCTCAACCGCGATGCGGTCGATCCGGCCCCGGCGGTGGCGCTGGTGATGGATGCGCTGAACCGCGAGCTTGCGGCGTAACTCCCCGACCTTTCCCCAACCGCACCGCGATTTGGCCGCATTAACCACGCATCCTGCCCTCCGCTGAGACTGGAGAGCCCGATGCGCCATTTCACCCCGACACCGCCGAGCCTGCGCAGCGTGCAGTTGCGCAAGCTCTTCGCGATCCAACGCCAAGCCTGGCGCCAGACGGGGCTGGCCGACCGCGAGGGCGACGCGCCGCTGACAGCGGAGGCGCTTTACAAGTTACGGGAACGGGCGAGAACGAGCCTGATGCGCCCGCCTGCAAGCGGCGGGTAGCCGCCCGGCCGACCCCGCGCGCTATTCGTCCTCGGAGAGATCGTCATTGCGCGGCCGATAGCCCATCGCCACCACGAATTTCTCGGACGAATCGCTGCGGGATGCAGGCGGCTTCACATTGGCGACCTTGGAGAAGCGCTGCTTCAGAAGCGCCTGAAGCGATCCTTCCGCGCCGCCCGCCAGCACCTTGGCGACGAAGGTACCGCCCTCTTCCAGCACGTCGAAGGCCAGTTCGGCTGCGGCTTCACATAAGGTGATGATGCGCAGATGGTCGGTCTGTTTGTGACCCGAGGAGGAGGCGGCCATGTCAGACATGACCACATCGGCCTTGCCGCCAAGCCACTCCTTGACCCGGTCATCCGCCCCGTCTTCCAGGAAATCCAGAACGTGGATATCGGCGCCGGGGATCGGATCGACCTCCTGCAGGTCGATGCCCAGGACGGTGCCTGTTGCCTTGCCCGCCTTCTCGCCCAGCGCGTTGACGCGCTTCACGGCGACCTGACACCAGCCGCCAGGCGCGCAGCCCAAATCGACCACGCGGGCACCGGGCACGAGGAAGCGGTACTTGTCGTCGAGTTCCAGGATCTTGAAGGCCGCGCGCCCGCGATAGCCCTCGGCCTGGGCGCGCTTGACATAAGGGTCGTTGAGCTGACGCTGCAGCCAGCGCGTCGAGGACAGCTTGCGCCCGCGCGCGGACTTCACCTTGACCTTGAGGTCGCGCTGCCCCCGGCCCGAGCTTTTGCGGTCTTCGACTTTCTTGGCCATCGCCCTTCCCCTGTCCGCGCCCCGTTCAGTACGGCGCGTCTTCCAGCACCCCATGCGCCGACATCTGGGCGTAAAGCAACCCCTCACGCAGGCCGCGATCGGCCACGGACAGCCGGTCCGTGGGCCAGCAGCGCAGAAGCGCTTGCAGGATCGCCGCACCGGACATGATCAGCGCCTGCCGGTCCTGCCCGATCCGCGGATCGCGCCGTCGCCCGTCCGGGCCCATGGCGAGGTAATTCTGGATCACCGTCTCGATCTGATCCGACGTCATGCGCAGCCCGTCCACCTTGGTCCGGTCGTAGCGGCGCAGCCCCAGATGCGAGGCGGCGACGGTCGTGACGGTCCCCGAGGTGCCGACGATCTGGAACCCTTCGCGCGTCTGTTCGTCCTTGTATGGCGCGAACTCGGCGAGGTTTTCCTCGAAATACCAGGACATGAGCGCATAGCGCGCAGCGTCATCCTCCACGTCCGAAAACTGGTCCCGGAGGGTTGCCACGCCCAGCGGCACGGAAATCCAGTCGACGACCTTTGCCGCCGGAAACGGACTGTCGGTGGTGTGAAACCCGGCATGGAGCCGCATGATCGCCCGCGGCCGGTCGCGATGCGGCACCGATGACAGGTCGATCCAGACAAGCTCCGTGGAGCCGCCGCCGATATCGACCACCAGAAGCTGTTCGGTGCGGGTCGAGACGAGGGGCGCGCAGGAAATCACCGCAAGTCGCGCCTCCTCCTCGGTCTGGATGATCTCGAGCGGCAGGCCGGTCTCGCGCCGTACCCGGCGCAGGAAGTCGCGCGAATTGGCCGCGCGACGGCACGCCTCCGTCGCGACAAGCCGCATATGCTTGACCTTGTGACGCTTGATCTTCTGCTGACAGACGCGCAGCGCCGCAATCGTGCGGCCCATGGAACTGCGCGACAATCTGCCCGTTCGCTCAAGCCCCTGGCCGAGCTGCACGGATTTGGAAAAGCTGTCGACCACGTGAAACTGACTGCCCTTGGGTTGGGCAATCAACATGCGACAACTATTGGTGCCCAGATCGAGCGCTGCATAAAGCTCCGCCGGATCTGGGGTTGCGGGCGCGAGGCTCTCAACCGGTTTCGGGAAAGCGCCCGCTCCGCCGGGACGCTCAGGCGCCATGACTACGCGCCTTTCTCGATTTCAACTTGTCTATAACGATAAGCATTCCGGGCGCTTCCGGCAATGCCAATGTCACGCTGCAGCCGCATCCTTGCATAAAATCCGGCCAATCGCGCCCCTGCCCTTGCGGTGCGCGGAACGCACCCCGATCATCTGCCCATGCATGACACCGCCGCCCGAATTTCGCCCCGAGATGCCCCTGCCGAGGAGGCCGGGACGGGCCTGTTTTTCCACCTCGGGGTGCATCGTACGGGCACCTCGTCGTTCCAGGAATTCCTCGCGCTGAACCAGCAGGTGCTGGAGGAGGCAGGCTTCAACCTGGCCGTGGCCAACCGCGATTCCGCGACGCTGTCGAGCCTGAAGCTGCGCCTGCCCGACCCGCGGCATTTCCGCCGCAACGACCTGGAGGAGCGGCGCGAATTCCTGCTTGAGGAGATCGAGAAGCACCACCTGAACGCGGCGCCCAAATCGATCATCTCCGAGGAAAATATCCCCTCGGGCTTTCAGGGGCTCTTCTCCGACCGGCCTTACGGCGCGGCCTATGATCGTCTGGTCTTCATGCGCAGGGAGATGACGCGCCCCATCCGGCGGGTGCTGCTGGTCATCCGCTCCTATGACAGCTTTCTCAAATCCGCCTATCGCAAACGCTGCGAGTTTCGCCTGATCGACCCGTTCGAGGCCTATGTGCCTTTCGCGCTGAAATCGAAGCGCGGCTGGTTCGATCTTGCCGGGGACATCCTGCGCGCGCTGGAGCCCGAAGCGCTTGTCGTGCTGCGCCAGGAGGACCGGCCCAGCCATATCGAGATGCTGCATCACCTGATCCCGGAGACGCAGGGGTTAGCGCTCAGCAACATCTCGGATCAGGTCAATGTCAGCCCCACCGACGCGGCCTGCCGCGCCATGCAGGCGATTTTCGCGGAGGGGCGCAAGCTGGGCGTCGGCGCCACACGTCGGCTGATCGCGGAGTATGCCGACGACAAGAGCGGGCCCTCCATCGCCGAATTCAGCCCAGAAGACGCGGAGGTTCTGCGCGCGCGCTATGCCCGCGACCTCCGCCGCATCTCGAACCTCGCGGGCGTGGAGATGCCGGGATTTGCCCCGGCAACATGAACAGCCCTCAGCTTTGAGGTGAGGGGTTTTCCAGTCCCGGGCTGTGGTTATCCCCGTGGGGGCGGCCTATTCTTCCCCTAGGTCGCGCGCAGGACATCGAGGGTCGAAAACCGACGCCGCGCGCCGAGGCTCCCGCGCTAGGGATGCAATACGGAAAGAAGAAGGAACCGCCGAACCATGCCCGACGTCACCATCGTTTATTGGCGCGACATTCCCGCCCAGGTGATCGTGGGCAAGGGCCGCCGTGCCGACAAGGTGCAGCTTCCCGAACGGTTCGAACAGGCCATCGACCGCGCCGCGATGAAGTCGGGTGCGGCCGAGACCGACGCCTATCTTGCAGAATGGCGCAAGGGCGATCCCTATTCCGTGGACGGCATCCCCGCCGACGTGGCCGCGTCCGAGGCGCAGCGCATCGAGGCGGATTATGATCAGGCCCGGCTGAAGGCGCTGATCGACAACCATGGCCGGGCGTAGACCGCTCGGGCGCGCGACGGAGTTCCTCATGGCCCTGCTCAATTTCCGCACCAAGACCAAATCCGCCCCGCTGAGCGGCGATATCGGCGCGTTTCTCTCCGGCCATTCGGTCGAGGTCATGCCGCGCACCGCTGAAAAGGTCGAGGACTTCACCACGCTCTTCGCGCCGGGCACGCGCATCTACATCGCCCATATCGACGGCACGCCCATCGAGGACATGGTGGCAACCGCCGCCCGCCTCGCGCGCGACGGCTTCGCGGTCATGCCGCATTTCCCTGCCCGGATCATCGCCGATCAGGCGATGCTCGCCGACTGGATCGCGCGCTACCAGGGCGAGGCAGGCGTCACGCAGGGCCTCATTCTCGCCGGTGGTGTGGCCGAGCCGCGGGGCGCCTTCGACAGCTCCATGCAATTGCTGGAAACAGGATTGTTCGACCGCACGGGCTTCACCCATCTGCATGTGGCAGGTCACCCCGAGGGCAATCGCGATATCGATGTCTCGGGCGGTGAAGAGGCCGTCATGGACGCCGCGCGCTGGAAGCAGGCCTTCTCCGAGCGGACCGATGCGGAGATGGCCATGGCCACGCAATTTGCCTTCGAGGCGCAGCCCATCATCGACTGGACCGAGCGCCTGCAGGCCAACGGCATTCACCTGCCCGTTCACGTGGGGCTGGCGGGGCCCGCGAAATTGCAGACGCTGATCCGGTTCGCCATTGCCTGCGGCGTAGGCCCCTCCCTGCGCGTGTTGCAGAAGCGCGCAATGGATGTCACCAAGCTGGTGCTGCCCTACACGCCCGATGAGGTCGCAGCCGACCTCGCCCGCCACAAGGCCGCGCACCCGGACAGCCTGATCGCGGGGGCGCATCTGTTCCCGCTGGGCGGCATCAAGACCAGTGCCGACTGGGCTGCGGGCCATCTGGCCGCGGCGCCTGCCCGCGCAACCCTCTGATCGGAGACCGAATGCCTGCCGCGCTGCTTTTCGACCTCGACGGAACCCTGATCCATTCCGATCCGATCCATGTCGAGGTCTTCGGCGATCTCTATCGTGAGCGCGGCAAGCCCTTCGAGACTGCGGATTACTACCGGCACATCCATGGCCGCGAGAATGTTGCGATCTTCTCCGAGGCCTTTCCCGACGAGGACCCCCATGCCCTGGGCGACGAAAAGGAGGCGCGCTTTCGCGACAGGCTTGCGCGCATCGACGCGCCGATCATGCCTGGCGCATTGGCGCTGATGGAACGCGCGACGCGCGCAGGCTGGGCCATCGGGATCGTCACGAACGCGCCCCGCGACAATGCCGATGCGATGCTGGGCGCGCTCGGCCTGACCGAGTTCGCGCAGGAATTGGTGATCGGCGGCGAGTTGCCGCGCGCCAAGCCCGATCCCCTACCCTACCAAGAGGCGATGCGCCGTCTCGGCGTCACGCCCGACCGCGCCGTGGCCTTCGAAGACAGCCCCTCGGGGGCCCGCGCCGCGCGCGGCTCCGGCGCCTTCACGGTCGGCATCCGCTCCAGCCTGGGCGATCACGATCTGCGCCAGGCAGGCGCGCATCTGACACTGACCGATTTCACCGATCCCGCGCTCGAGCATGCCCTCGCGCGCCTCACAGACGAAACAGGAGTTTCCCTTTCATGACCCGCACCATCCTAGAGAGCAAAACGAAGACGGCGATCATCGGCTTCGACCAGCCCTTCTGCGTGATCGGCGAGCGGATCAATCCCACGGGCCGCAAGAAGCTCGCCGCCGAACTGGAAGCGGGCGATTTCTCGACCGTCGAGAAAGACGCCGTGGCGCAGGTCGAAGCCGGGGCGACCGTGCTCGATGTGAATGCGGGCGTGGTCTACAACTCGAACCCCAACCCGAACGAGACCGAACCGCCGCTGATGCGCCAGGTGCTCGAACTCGTGCAGGGACTCGTCGATGTGCCGCTCTGCATCGACAGCTCCGTGCCTGCAGCGCTCGAGGCGGGCCTCGAAGTGGCCCATGGCCGCCCGCTGGTGAACTCCGTCACAGGCGAGGAGGAGCGGCTCGAACAGATCCTGCCGCTCGTGAAGAAATACAACGTGCCGGTGGTGGCAATCTCGAACGATGACACCGGCATTTCCGAAGACCCCGAGGTGCGCTTCGCGGTCGCCAAGAAGATCGTCGAACGCGCCGCCGATTACGGCATCCCGGCCCATGACATCGTGGTCGATCCGCTGGTGATGCCGATCGGGGCCATGGGCACGGCGGGCCTGCAGGTCTTCACGCTGGTGCGCCGCCTGCGGGAGGAGCTGGGCGTGAACACGACCTGCGGCGCGTCGAACATCTCCTTCGGGCTGCCGAACCGGCACGGGATCAACAACGCGTTCCTGCCCATGGCCATCGCCTCGGGCATGACCAGCGCGATCATGAACCCGATCGCCCTGCCGGTCCCCGCCTCGAAGATCGCCGAGAAGCGTGCCGAGGTGGAGGCCGCAGGCATCGCCCTGCCCGACGGCATGGACGATGAGACCTTCTGCCGCCTCTTCGGTCTGGGCTCCACCAAGCCGCGTGCGGGCAAGGAGATGGAGGCCATCCGCGCCGCCAACTTCCTGACCGACAATGACGCGTCCGGCGCCGAATGGATCAAGTTCAACCGCGTACCCGGCGCCGCCCCCGAAGGCGGCCGCGCAGGCGGACGCCGCCGCCGCCGCGCGTGAGCTGGAAAGCGGGGGCGCAAGCCCCCGCCCCGGTCGCCGCGCGCCAGCGCGGCGAAACCTGAACCGCATGCCGCCACCCGAAGCCCGCCCACTATTCCGCAGCCCAACGCTTTCAAGCTACCGGCCTCGCCGATCTGCGCCGCCCGAATGCCCCTGATCCTGTAAACTCCGCACCCGCCGCGCGCCCTCGGGCCGCCAGGTGTCGGCCTTCTCCGCCCTCGGCTCCTCGACGCAGAGACCGCGCGCCCTGCCCTCTCACGCGCAACGCCCCTTACCCTTCACCTTTCCAAAAAAACGCACAGCCCGGCCTGCCGCCCCTCGCACCACCTGAGGTGAAGCGCAAAAAAAACGGGGGGCGACAGCCCCCCCGCCGGTCGCCGCGCGCCGGCGCGGCGAAACCCCTTTCGGGATCACCCGGTGTGATGCACGTCCTGCAACGCGTAGACAGGCGTCTCCAGCCCCTCCATCCGCGCCTTCAGCTGCAGCGCGAGATAAAGCGAGTAATGCCGCGACTGGTGCAGGTTGCCGCCATGGAACCACAGCGCCTCCTGCTGCGTGGGCTTCCACATGTTGCGCTGCTCGCCTTCCCACGGCCCCGGATCCTTCGGCGTGTCAGAGCCGAGGCCCCAGCACTTGCCCACCTTGTCCGCGACCTCCTGGCTGATCAGGTCCGCCGCCCAGCCATTCATCGAGCCGTAGCCCGTGGCCAGCACCACCAAATCGGCGGGCAGTTCGGTCCCGTCCTCCAGCACCACGCCGGTTTCAGAATATTCCTTCACTTTCCCATGAGCGAGCTTGATCTTGCCGTCGATGATGAGCTGGCTCGCGCCCACATCGATGTAATAGCCGGAGCCGCGCCGCAGGTATTTCATGAACAGGCCCGAGCCATCCGCGCCCCAGTCCAGCCGGAACCCCGCCTTCTCGAGCCCGTCATAGAAGTCCTTGTCGCGCTCCTTCATCTGCTCGTAGAGCGGGATCTGGAACTCGTGCAGGATGCGGTAGGGCAAGGAGGCGAAGATCATGTCCGCCTTCTCGGTGGTCACGCCGCCCGCGACCGCCTCTTCGGAATAAAGCGCGCCAAGACCAATATCCATCAGCGTGTCCGACCGCACGATATGCGTGGTGGAGCGCTGGACCATGGTCACGTCGGCGCCCGCTTCCCAAAGCGCCGCGCAGATATCATGGGCGGAATTGTTTGAGCCCACCACGACGCATTTCTTGCCGGTATAGGCGTCGGGGCCGGGATGTTCCGAGCTGTGCTGGATCTCCCCCTTGAACCTGTCCTCGCCCGGAAAAGACGGCTTGTTCATCTTGCCCGACATGCCGGTCGCGAGAACCAGCTGCTTGGGGCGAAGCGTGACTTCCTCGCCGTCGCGGTCAACCACAACGGTCCATTCGCCCTTGGCCTCATCGTACGTTGCTGACTTCGCCTCGGTCTTGGCCCAGTAGTTCAGCTCCATCACGCGGGTATACATCTCGAGCCAGTCCCCGATCTTGTCCTTCGGCGCAAAGACCGGCCAGTTCTCGGGGAACTTGATATAGGGCAAATGGTCGTACCACACGGGATCATGCAGGCAGAGCGACTTATAGCGGTTGCGCCAGCTATCGCCGGGCCGCTCGTTCTTCTCGATGATAATAGTCGGCACGCCCAATTGCCGCAGCCGCGCGCCAAGCGCGATGCCGCCCTGCCCGCCGCCGATGATGAGCGTGTCGGGCTGGGTCTCGTAGCCCAGCGTCTTCATTTCCTCTTCGCGCTTTTCGCGCCATGTCTTCTCATCGGGATCCGCGCCGTGCTTGGCGCCAAGCGGACGGCCGTGGCCTTTCGGCTCCTCGAAGCCTTTCAGCTCGTAGAGCGCCGTCAACAGCGTCCAGATCTTGCCGTCGCGGATGCGCATCAGACCTTCGCCACGCCCCGTCGCCGTCTCGAAATTGATCCAGGCGGTGATCACGCCGCCCTCCTCGGCGGGTATTTCGCCGTCCTGCAGCTTGAAATCGCGCAGTTTCACATGGTCGAGCTGACTTTTGAGCATGTCCTCGACACCGCCCGGACCCTCGACGGTCTTAAGGTTCCAGGTAACCGAGACAAGGTCGCGCCAGAAGCTGTCATCGGTGAAAAGCCGCGCAACCGCCGCCGGGTCGCCCTGGGCCAAGGCGGCATTGAGGTCGTCCAGCACGGCCTGCGTCTGATTGCTTGCGCTTGTGTCCAACATCTCCATTCCTCCCTACGTTGACGTAAGGGAAGACTGGCACCCGCCCCGCCTGCGACGGAATGGGACCAAAGGACACGTTGCGGCTTTTCGCTCAGGCCTTGGCTTTCGCCTTCGCGGCCTTCTTGGCTTTCTTCGCGTCGCGCACCTTTTCCGCAAGGTCGCGGGCGATGGCGAAGGCCCCTTCGATCTTTGCCTTGTCCGAGGACCAATCCCGCCGCACGACGATCTTGTTCTCCTTGATCTTCGCAAGCCCCTTCTGGGCGTGCAGGAACTCCATCAGCCCCTCGGGCGCCGCGAACTTGTCGTTGTGGAACTGGATCGTCGCCCCCTTGGGGCCCCCGTCGAGCTTCGCGATCCCAGCCCGTTTGCACATGGCCTTGATGCGCACGATCAGCAGGAGCGTGTTCACTTCCTTGGGCAATTTGCCGAAACGGTCGATCAACTCCGCCGCGAAGCCCTCAAGCTCGACCTTCGTGGTCAGCGACGACAAGCGCCGATAGAGCCCAAGGCGCACATCGAGATCGGGCACGTAATCCTCGGGGATCATCACGGTCACGCCCAGATTGATCTGCGGCGACCATTGCTCGTCGAAATCCTGAATGCCCTCGACCTCGCCGGAGCGGATCTTGGCAATCGCCTCCTCCAGCATCGATTGATAGAGCTCGTAGCCCACATCGCGCATCTGGCCCGATTGCTCTTCGCCCAGAAGATTGCCGGCACCGCGAATATCGAGGTCCTGGCTCGCGAGCGTGAAGCCCGCCCCCAGCGTGTCGAGCGATGACAGAACCCGCAGCCGCTTTTCCGCCGTGGCGGTCAGCTTGGCGCGCGGCTTCGTCGTCAGATAGGCATAGGCCCGCGTCTTGGAACGGCCCACCCGGCCCCGGATCTGGTAAAGCTGCGCAAGTCCAAACATGTCCGCGCGATGCACGACCATCGTATTCGCCGTGGGAATGTCGAGGCCGGATTCCACGATCGTCGTGGCCAGCAGGACATCGTATTTGCCATCGTAAAAGGCATTCATCTTGTCGTCGAGCTCGCCCGCCGCCATCTGGCCATGGGCTACGACGTAGGACAGTTCGGGCAATTGCTCGCGCAGGAATTCCTCGATCTCGGGCAGGTCCTTGACCCGCGGGCAGACATAGAAGCTCTGCCCGCCGCGGTAATGCTCGCGCAAAAGCGCCTCGCGGATCGTGACGGCGTCGAACTCGCTCACATAGGTGCGGATTGCGAGCCGGTCGACGGGCGGCGTGCCGATGATCGACAGATCCCGCACGCCCGACAGCGAGAGCTGCAGCGTGCGCGGGATGGGGGTCGCGGTCAGCGTCAGCATATGCACGTCCGAGCGCAAGGCCTTCAGCCGTTCCTTGTGAGCGACGCCGAAATGCTGCTCCTCGTCGACGATGACGAGACCCAAGTTCTGAAACTTCACCGATTTCGACAGAAGCGCATGGGTGCCGACGACGATATCGACGGTGCCCTTGGCCAGCCCTTCCCGCGTGGCATTGGCGTCCTTCTGCGACACGAAGCGCGACAGCGGCCGCACCTGAAGCGGGAAGCCGCGGAAGCGTTCGGCGAAGCTTTTGTAATGCTGGCGCGCCAGCAGCGTGGTGGGCGCGATCACCGCGACCTGCACGCCGGACATGGCGGCGATGAACGCGGCGCGCAACGCCACTTCCGTCTTGCCAAAGCCCACATCGCCACAGATCAGACGATCCATGGGCTGGCCGCTGGTCATGTCGCTCACGACATCCTCGATCGCACGGATCTGGTCGTCGGTTTCCTGATAGGGGAAGCGCGCAAGGAAACTGTCCCAAGCGCCCGGCGGCGGGTCGAGCACCGGCGCCTTGCGGAGCGCGCGCTCGGCGGCGATGCGGATCAGCCGGTCCGCCATCTCCTTGATGCGTTCCTTGAGCTTGGCCTTCTTCGCCTGCCACGCGCCGCCGCCCAGCTTGTCAAGAAGGCCTTCTTCATGGCCGTAGCGCGACAGTAGCTCGATATTCTCGACCGGCAGATAAAGCCGCGCGCCCTCGGCGTATTCGAGCGTCAGGCATTCATGCGCAGCCCCCGCGACGGTGATGACCTCCATGCCCTGGAAGCGCCCGATGCCGTGATCGACGTGCACGACCAGATCGCCGGGTGCCAGCGATTGCGCCTCGGTCAGGAAATTCTCCGCCCGGCGCTTTTTCTTCGGTGCCCGGATCAGCCGGTCACCCAGAACGTCCTGTTCGGAGATGAAGGTCGCGTGGCCGTCGCCGAAGGGACCAACAAAGCCGTGCTCCAGCGCCCAGACGGCGAGGTAGAGCCCGCGTTTGCCGATCCGCGTACCATTGGCGATCTCGATCGCCTCGCCCAGCCCCTCATCCTCGATGAGCCCGCCCAGACGTTCGCGGGCGCCTTCGGAATAGGAGGCGATGATGACCGGCCCGTCTTCGAGCTTTTTCTTGACATGATCCGCCAGGCTTTTGAAAAGACTGATGCTTTCCTGTTGCCGCTCAGGCGAGAAGTTGCGCCCGAGGCGCCCGCCTGCATCCGCCGTGTTCGGCCCCGTGGCCTGCGGCAGCGGCGACAATTGCACCTTACGGCGATCCGCAACTGCCGCGTCCCAGGCCTCCTCGTCGAGATAGAGCAGCTCGGGCGGCGCGGGCTTGTAGACCGAATCGAGGCGGCTTTTCTCCTTCAGGGCCAGCCGCCGCGTCTCGTATTGATCGGCGATCTGCTCCCAGCGGGCAATCCGCGCGGGCGTGGCCTGATCGTCCAGCAGAACAGGCGCGCCCGGCAGGTAATCGAACAGGGTCTCCAGCCGTTCATGAAAGAAAGGCAACCAATGCTCGATCCCCTGATGCTTGCGCCCCGCGCTGACCGCCTCATAGAGCGGATCGTCGGTGCCTGCCGCGCCGAACTCGATCCGGTAATTCTGCCGGAAGCGCGTGATCGCGGCCTCGTCCAGAATGACCTCGGATACGGGCGCGAATTCCACCGCCGACAACTTGTCCGTGGTGCGCTGGCTGGCCGGATCGAAACGCCGGGCTCCATCCAGAACGTCGCCGAAAAGATCGAGCCGCACGGGCCCGCCCTCGCCCGGCGGAAAGACGTCGATGATACCGCCACGAATGGCGTAATCGCCGGGCTCCATCACCGTGGGCGCCTGGCTGAAGCCCATCCGCACGAGGAAATTGCGCAAGCCCTCTTCATCGATCCGGTCGCCGACGCTGGCGGTGAAGGAGGCCTCGCGCAGCACGTCGCGTGCCGGAAGCCGCTGGGTCGCCGCGTTCAGCGTGGTCAGCAGAACGAAGCGCGACGGGCCGCCATGAACGAGGCCTGCAAGCGTGGCCATGCGCGCGGCCGAGATATCGGCATTGGGCGAGACACGATCGTAAGGCAGGCAATCCCAGGCCGGGAAGGACAGGACCGGCATGTCCGGCGCGAAAAAAGCCAGCGCCTCGGCCATGCGCGTCAGGCGTTTGTCGTCACGCGCCACGAAGACGACCGGCCCTTCGGCCTTGTCCACCTCGCGCAACAAGAGGGTCGCGTCGAAACCCTCGGGCGCGCCGCCCATCTTGATCTGCGTATTACCTGCCATGGCATGGGCAAATGGCCCGCCCGCAGCGGCGCGTCAAGTCACCCGCCGAAGGGACCGACGGCCATGTTCTGGTACATGCCCCATAACGCGGTCACGAAGATCGACACCATACCGATGGCCTGCACGCCCACCCGGTGCCGCGACAAGCGACGACGCAGTCCCGCGCCGTGGAGCGCGTCCTCGCGGATGATGCGGGCCGTGCGCGTGCTGAGAAGCGCGACGATCGACATCGGCATGCCCAGAAGGAACAGCGCCTGCGCCAGTTCCACTCCGAAGCCGAAACCCGAAATCGCCAGCATCGACAGCACGAAGGCACCGAGCCCGGTCAGCCACAAGCCGGCTTCGGCCGCGATGAAGAGCAGACGATTGGCATTGATGCGCACGAGATCTTCGAGATCGCTTTCGGCTTGCCCGCCATTCTTGGCCGCCCGTCCGACCATGTCGAAGGGCACGCCCAGCACCCAATGGCTCGCTGAAGACCACATCACGGCGAGCGCGATCCAGAACCACAGATTCGAGAAGGATCGCATGTCGATCACTTCGAAGACTTTGAGATGCCAGTCCAAACAGGGCCTCCGGACCTTGAGTATGGGGACTGTCTAACGGGGCGGTGAAGGCTTGCCCAGAGGGTCCGGGCGCGGCTTGGGCCGGAATGTTGCCGCCGCGCAGGCCCGGCGCGGGCTGGACTTGGCGCGGCAGACCGGACATCAAGAGCGGGCACATCGTCACGACCGAAAGTCCGCCCATGCAGCCGCTCCACGCCCCCTTCCCCGCCACACGGTTTCGCCGCACGCGCAAATCGCCTGCCCTGCGCGCCCTGGTGGCCGAGACGACGCTCGCGCCCTCCGATTTCATCTGGCCGGTCTTCGTGCGGGATGGCGAGGATGTGGTCGAGCCGATCGCCTCCATGCCGGGCGTGAACCGTCTGTCGGTGGACCGCGTCGTGGCCGCGGCTCGCGAGGCGCATGCCTTGGGCATCCCGGCGATCTGCCTCTTTCCCTATACCGATCCAGCCCTCAAGACCGCCGATTGCGCCGAGGCCTGGAACCCCGAGAACCTGTCGAACCGCGCCACCCGCGCCATCAAGGAGGCGGTGCCGGACATCGCCGTTATGACCGATGTGGCGCTCGATCCCTACAATATCGACGGCCATGACGGCTTTGTGGAGGATGGCGAGATCGTCAACGACCGCACGGTCGAGGCGCTGGTGAAACAGACGTTGAGCCAGGCGCGCGCGGGCGCGGACATCATCGGGCCTTCGGACATGATGGATGGCCGCATTGGCGCGATGCGCGCAGGGCTGGAGGCCGAGGGCTTCGACAAGGTCTGCATCCTGTCCTATGCGGCGAAATATGCCTCGGCCTTCTACGGGCCCTTCCGCGATGCGGTGGGCGCTTCGGGCGCGCTCAAGGGCGACAAGACCACCTACCAGATGAACCCGGCCAATACCGACGAGGCACTGCGGCTCGTGGCGCGCGACCTGTCCGAGGGCGCGGATATGGTCATGGTCAAACCGGGGATGGCCTATCTCGACATCTGTTCGCGGGTGAAAGAGGCCTTCGGCGCGCCGATCTTCGCCTACCAGGTGTCGGGCGAATACGCGATGCTCGCAGGGGCTGCGGAGCGCGGCTGGCTCGACGGTGAACGGGTGATGATGGAAAGCCTGATGGCCTTCCGACGCGCGGGCTGCGACGGGATCCTGACCTATTTCGCCCCGGCTGCCGCAAAACTCCTCAACGGATAGCGGTTTCACGCCGAAAGCGCCCAATATCGGGTGACATTTTCGCCCATGGGCGATATTTTGCACATGAACCGGCGAAAGACCGGCGCCGGGCCTTCGCGGCCCCGGCATATCAGGCAAAAACCAGGCAAAAAACAAAGAGCGGTACAATGACACATCTGACCCGACGCGGCTTCACCCTTGCGCTTGGCGCGACAGGGCTGACGGCGGCCTGCAATAACGGCATTGGCACGAACAATGCAGCCGTGATCGATGCGCGCGTCGATTCCACGCTTTCCACCCTGTACCGGACCTATCCCGGCACGACCCAGCTGCGCGACAAGGCGTCGGGCATCATCGTGATGCCGCTGGTGACCGAGGCGGGTCTCGGACTTGGCGGCGCATATGGTCGCGGCGCCTTGCGCGTGGGCGGTGTGACGGTGGATTACTACTCGGTCACCAAGGCCTCGGGCGGTCTGCAGATCGGCGCACAGCAATATGCGCATGTTCTATTTTTCATGACGCAGGAATCGCTGATGAATTTCCGCCGTTCGCCCGGCTGGTCGGCGGGCGCCAACGTGGAATACGCCATTCCCGAGGGCGGCGAGACGCTGGCCGCCGAAACGCTGACCTCAACAGCGCCCGTGATCGCCGTGGTCTTCGGTCAGGCAGGGCTGCGGCTGGGCGCGACCCTCGAAGGGTCCAAGTACACCCGCATCATTCCCTGATCCGGCGGTGCGGGCGCCGAGCGCCCGCGCTTGTCATGTCCAATGAAGCTTTGCTTCACCGGACGGATGAGAGGGCGCTGCCCTCTCTTGGCCGCAAGCGGCCAATTCACTCCCGGCGGTTTTCGGGAAAGGTGAAGCTGTCTTGGCGGATCCCCCCTCCGCGGCTGCGCCCGGCCCTGCCTTGGGGATCCCCAGGCAGGCAAAACGCGCCTAAGCTGTTCATCCCGCCTTAACCAATTTGCGCGAGGCTCGGGATACATGGCAGGGGGGCGCCCCGCGCCATGCGAAAGGTGAAGCCCCGCGCCACCCTCGAGACGGCGTTGAACCCGGTGGAACGGACGGTGCGGGGTGGACCGGCAGATCGGCGCGACTTGTTTCGGCGCTGAGGACCTCGAACGTAACGCAAGCGCGGCGATGATCCCGACAGCGCTACCCTTGCGCTTCACCTTTCCCAAAAACGCTCTTTTGGCGACCGACCGTCACAGGCGTGACGGTCGCTTGATCGATGTTCGCCCTCAGGCGCGCGCTTCGCGGATGAGGCGCAGGATATCCTGCGCGGCCTCGGGAATGTTGGTCCCCGGCCCGAAGATCGCCTTCACCCCCGCTTTCTTCAGGAAGTCGTAATCCTGCTGCGGGATCACGCCGCCACAGATCACGAGGATCTCGCCCGCGCCTTCGGCCTTCAGCGCCTCGATCAGCTGGGGCGCGAGCGTCTTGTGGCCCGCGGCCTGGGACGAGATGCCGATGACGTGCACATCGTTGTCGATGGCGTCCTGCGCGGCCTCCTCGGGCGTCTGGAACAGGGGCCCCACATCCACGTCGAAGCCGATATCGGCGAAGGCCGTGGCGATCACCTTGGCGCCGCGGTCATGGCCGTCCTGGCCCATCTTCACGACCAGCATGCGCGGGCGACGGCCTTCTGTTTCCGCGAAATCCTCCACCGATTTCTGGATCGCGGCGAAGCCCTCGTCGCCCTCATAGGCCGCGCCATAGACACCGGCCAGCGTCTTCACCTCGGCGCGATGGCGTCCGAACACCTTTTCCATGGCCATCGAGATCTCCCCTACGCTGGCGCGTGCGCGCGCCGCCTCAACCGCGGCTTCCAGAAGGTTGCCACCCTCTTGAGCGCGGCGTTCCAGTTCCGACAGGGCGGCGTCGCAGGCCGCCTGATCGCGGTTGGCGCGGATCCGCTCCAGCGCGGCGACCTGGCCGTCGCGGACCTTGGCATTGTCGATATCGAGGATGTCGAGATCGTCTTCCTTCGCGAGCCGGTACTTGTTCACGCCGACGATCACGTCCTCGCCCCGGTCGATCTTGGCCTGACGCTGGGCGGCGGCCTCCTCGATCCGCAGTTTGGGCATGCCCGACTCCACGGCCTTGGTCATGCCGCCCATCTCGTCCACCTCCTCGATCATGGCCCAGGCGGCCTCCGCCAGGTCATGGGTCAGTTTCTCGACGTAGTAAGAGCCCGCCAGCGGATCAACGACATTGGTCACGCCCGTCTCTTCTTGCAGGATCAGCTGGGTGTTCCGCGCGATCCGGGCCGAGAAATCGGTGGGCAGCGCGATCGCCTCGTCAAGCGCGTTGGTGTGCAGCGACTGCGTGCCGCCCAGGACCGCCGACATCGCCTCGTAAGCGGTGCGGATGACGTTGTTGTAAGGGTCCTGTTCGGCAAGGCTGACGCCGCTCGTCTGGCAATGGGTGCGCAGCATCTTCGAGCGCGGGTTCTGCGCGCCGAGATCGGTCATGATCCGGTGCCAGAGCATGCGCGCCGCGCGCAGTTTCGCGGCTTCCATGAAGAAGTTCTTGCCGATGGCGAAGAAGAACGAAAGCCGACCCGCGAACTTGTCGATATCCATGCCACGATCCACCGCGGCCTTCACGTATTCCTTGCCATCGGCCAGCGTGAAGGCGAGCTCTTGGACGAGGTTCGCGCCGGCCTCCTGCATGTGATAGCCCGAGATCGAAATCGAGTTGAACTTCGGCATCTCGGCAGAGGTATATTCGATGATATCCGCGATGATCCGCATCGAAGGCTCGGGCGGATAGATATAGGTGTTGCGGACCATGAACTCCTTCAGGATGTCGTTCTGGATCGTGCCCGACAGGAGCGATTTGTCATGGCCCTGCTCCTCGCCGGTGGCGATGAAGCTGGCGAGCACCGGGATCACCGCACCGTTCATGGTCATCGACACGGACACCTGATCGAGCGGGATACCATCGAAGAGCACCTTCATGTCCTCGACCGAGTCGATGGCGACGCCCGCCTTGCCTACATCCCCCACGACGCGGGGGTGGTCGCTGTCGTAGCCGCGATGGGTGGCCAGATCGAAGGCGACGGAGACGCCCTGTTGGCCTGCATCGAGCGCGCGGCGATAGAAGCGATTGCTCTCCTCCGCCGTGGAGAAGCCCGCATATTGCCGGATGGTCCAGGGACGGCCCGCATACATCGTGGCCTTCACGCCCCGGGTGAACGGCTCCAGCCCCGGCATGGTGCCCATATGGGGCAGGTCCTTCACATCCTCCTCGGTGTAGAGGGGCTTGATGTCGATGCCTTCGAGCGTGTTCCAGGTCAGGCTGTCGAGGCTTTTTCCCTTAAGCTCCTTCTCAGCCAGCGCCCGCCAATCGTTGGTGGTCGGTTTCATCGGTCGGTCCTCTTGCTTGCGCCGCAGGCCGCCCGGTCTTCGCCGGATCGGCCCTGTCGGGCGCGTCCTCGTAGCGCGCGAGGCCCCCGGCCCCGGCACGCAGCCAGTAGATATCGTCCTGATAGGTCTCGCGCAGCGCCGCGGCCTGATCGGACAGGAAAGGCATCCAGCGCCCGGGCCCCGCGCCCAATGCAATGGCAGGCTCGCCGCGATCTTCCAGAACCTGCCGCAACGCGGGCAAATCCGGAGACATGTTGACCCAGGGCCGAAGGATATTGCGCGGCACCCGGCTCAGGCCCGTCATCTCCGCCAGAAGCCGGTCGGGCTGATCCGCGAAGCGTTCGAACGGGGTGACGGTGATCGAGGTTTCCGGCAGTGCCGAGGCCACATCCTCTATCACGCCGCGCCAGCCGCGCGCATGACGCGTCATCACCGCCAGACCATCTGGCCGGGGCAGCGGCATCCCCCGCGGTAGACAGAACGCCATGGACGAGGCCCAATAGAGATCCAGCGCCCGGATCTGCAGATGCGCCCGCGCCACCGGCCCGAAGGCCGCGCGAAACCGCGCCAGACGTTCGCCGATATCGGGATAAAGATCGGCCTGCGCGATATTCCGACGCACATTGCCGATCATGTTCTCGTCCGAGATCACCAGTCGCGCGACACCGTGCCGCGCCGCGCCATTGAGGGCCAGTTGCACGCGGCCCCGGTCGCGATCCCGCGCCTCGCGCGTGCCGACGCGGTGAAAGAGCCCCTTCCGCGTCCGCCCCGGCCCCCAAAAGCCGGTCCCGCCCGCCGCCAGCGCATCGCTCACGCTGCGCATATAGCGCTGAAAGCTCGTCGAGGCGGTGCGATGCGCCCCGAGATGCAGGATGATGTCCATGTTGCGCGCCCGTCCTTGCGTTGCCGATCGGGCGGCACAATAGGGCCACAGGCGTTATCTCCTGATTAATTGCCGATTTTTTGAACGCCCGCGGCAATGCATCCTTAGAAATGCGCGGCGTTCCGCATATATCTGACAACATGAACAGATTATTCACGACGCTCGCCCTGATCGCGGCGCTGCCCGCGCTGACTGCCCTTCCGGCCCATGCCGCCGACGGCGCGGAGACCGAACCGCCCGGCCTGATCCAGAGTGCCGAGGGACGCACGCTTGACGAGTTTCTCTGGCTGAAGCGCCCGCTTGTCGTGTTCGCCGACAACGCCGCCGATCCGCGATACGTCCAGCAGATGCAGTTCATCACCGACCGGATGGATGCACTCGAGGATCGGGACGTGATCGTGCTGACCGACACGGACCCCGCGGCACGCGGTGCGATCCGGACCGAATTGCGCCCACGCGGCTTTATGATGGTGCTGATTGCCAAGGATGGCACCCGGGTGCTGCGCAAACCGTTTCCTTGGGATGTGCGCGAGCTCTCGCGCTCCATCGACAAGCTGCCCGCGCGGCAGCAGGAAATCCGCGACCGGACAGGCACGCCCGACAGGTAGACCCGCGCGGGCGGGCCCACGCGGTCTTGCGGATATGCGGCCTGCGCGGTCATCGGATCACTCGAACTCCATGATCACGTCATCCACGGCGAGGCTGTCGCCGGGACCGGCATTGACCTTAGAGACCACGCCCTTGCGTTCGGCGCGCAGGATGTTCTCCATCTTCATCGCCTCGACGGTGCAGAGCGCCTGCCCCTCCTGCACCTCGTCACCCTCGGAGACGTTCACCTTCACGATGAGGCCCGGCATCGGGCAAAGCAGCATCTTGGAGGTATCAGGGGCTTCCTTCTCGGGCATGAGGCGCGCGAGTTCGGCCTGACGCGGCGTGCGCACATGCACTTTCATATCCGCGCCGCGCGTGCGGATGCGGAACCCGCCCGAGATCTTGCCCACCTTCATCACCAGGGGCGCGCCATCCACATCCATGCGCGCAAGCTGGTCGCCCGGCGTCCAGTCGCCCGTGATCCGGTGTTCGGTCCCGTCGGGGAAGCGCACCGTTGCACCTTGCGGGTCGGCCGCGATTGTCAGATCGAAATCAACGCCTTGCAGCGCGACGTTCCAGTTGTCGCCGACCTTACGCTCATGGTTGTCGAGCGTGCCGGAGATGCGCGCCCGGCGGATCTCGGCGACCCGGTTCATCGCGGCGGCAGCCGCCGCGACCCGGCGTTGTTCGGCGTCACTCAGGCTCACGCCCTCGAAACCGCCGGGATATTCCTCCTCGATGAAGGCGGTGGTCATGTCGCCGGAGACGAATTTGGGATGATCCATCACCGCTGCCACGAAGGGCAGGTTATGGCCGATCCCCTCCACCTCGAAACTGTCGAGCGCATTGCGCATCGTCTCGATCGCGGTCGCGCGGTCCGGCCCCCAGGTGCAGAGCTTGGCGATCATCGGGTCGTAATACATCGAGATTTCGCCGCCCTCGAAGACGCCGGTGTCGTTGCGCACGATCCCGTCACCCAACGGACCTTCAGCGGGCGGGCGGTAGCGGGTCAGACGCCCGATCGACGGCAGGAAGCCGCGATAGGGATCCTCGGCGTAAAGGCGGTTTTCGATGGCCCAGCCATTGATGCCGATATCGGATTGCTTCAGCGTCAGTGCCTCGCCATTCGCCACGCGGATCATCTGCTCCACCAGGTCGATGCCGGTGATCAGCTCGGTCACGGGATGTTCCACCTGCAGGCGGGTGTTCATCTCGAGGAAGTAGAAGTTCTTGTCGCCATCGACGATGAATTCGACCGTGCCTGCGGAGGTGTAGCCCACCGCCTGGGCCAGCGCGCAGGATTGCTCGCCCATGGCTTTGCGCGTCGCTTCGTCGAGGAAGGGCGACGGCGCCTCTTCCACGACCTTCTGGTTGCGCCGCTGGATCGAGCATTCGCGTTCATTGAGATAGAGGCAATTGCCATGGGCATCCGCCAGCACCTGGATCTCGATATGGCGTGGCTGGGTGACGAATTTTTCGATGAAGATGCGGTCGTCGCCGAAGCTGTTCGCGGCCTCGTTCTTGGACGACTGGAAGCCCTCGCGCGCCTCCTCGTCGGTCCAGGCGATGCGCATGCCCTTGCCGCCGCCGCCTGCCGAGGCCTTGATCATCACCGGGTAGCCGATCTCGTTGGAGATCTTCACCGCTTCCTCGGCATCCTCGATCAGGCCCATATAGCCGGGCACGGTACTCACCCCCGCCTCCTGGGCGATCTTCTTGGAGGTGATCTTGTCGCCCATCGCCTCGATGGCCTTTTTGGGCGGGCCGATGAACGCGACACCCGCGGCCTCGAGCGCCTCGGCGAATTTCGGGTTCTCCGACAAGAAGCCATACCCCGGATGCACGGCCTCGGCGCCGGTCTGGCGGATGGCCTCCATGATCTTGTCGATCACGATGTAGGATTGGTTGGCCTGCGGCGGGCCGATATGGACCGCCTCGTCCGCCATCTCCACGTGCAACGCGTTCTTGTCCGCATCGGAATAGACGGCGACCGTCTGGATGCCCATGGCCCGCGCGGTTTTGATGACCCGGCAGGCAATTTCCCCGCGATTGGCGATCAGGATCTTCTTGAACATGGCTGTCCCTTTCAGCTGCCCGTGCGAAGCAAGGCCTCGCCGGGATATGTCCCACGAAAAAGACCACCCGGGCGATGTGCCCGGATGGTCTTGAAAGTCGTCTGCGTCGGGATGCGCGTGGCATCCCGGGATGTCAGATCAGCAGCGCTCCGGATAGGTCCGGCAATACGCGATGTTGCCTGCCGCGCCGACCACGGCGCCGGTCGTGACATCGCCATCCACGGCTGCCGACGTGCCTGCGCCAACGGCGCCACCGATGAGTGCCTGTTCGCCAAGCGTGTCACCGCATGCGGCAAGACCTGTAAGCGCAAGGACGGCGGTGATTTTTGCAAGATTACGCATTCTGTATGCTCCCTCTGAGACAGATTTTTTCTATACGACAGAGTAACACACGCGTCGTCGGCGGAGTTCCACCGAAAAACGTCAAAGCGCCGCACGTGGGCGGTTTCCAGCGCAGCCATACAACCGGAGCGTGTCCTGCGGAAGAAAAAACCGGGCGGCCAGTTCGGGGATGGACTGAACCGCCCGGCAGGGGAAGGGTAACGGTGATATGAAAGCGTGCAAGAACGCCTCACCGGGTGCGACCCCTTAGGGGACATGTGTACGCTGCCACGGAGAATCACGTCTGAAAAGCGCCGAAAATCCCGTGCGCGGAAATCGGCTCGTTCCCGCCAAAATTGTATGGCGATCGGCATATTCATGCCCAGAGATCCCCATCGATGGCCTCGGGGAAGGCCGCACGGGCGGCGCGCTCGTCGATGATGAGGCGCGCTTCGTAATCCTTTGGGTCGAACGGATCGTCGAGCGGCAGCACTTCGCGCCCGAAAAGCCATGAAAGGCGCCCCGCATCGAGATTGCCGCGCTCGAAGGGTTCGGTCCCGAAATGGTCCCAAAGGGCCGCCATGAACCACAGATCCGCGCGCTTGTCGGGCGGACGCCGGTCGGCGAACCGTTCGCGACGGATGATCGGCGTGGCGCCCTTGGGGTTGGCGCGGCGCAGGGTGAACTGGAAATCGGTGCCGGGAAGACGCCCCGGGAAGCCGCGATGCTTGATCATCGTCCCGCCTCCGTCTCTGCGAATGTCAAAGCACCCGTTGGAACGAAGCGGCCCGGAATGCAGGCGGCGGGGTTGGGGGCGGCCTCGAAAGCCCGCCCCCGAACGTACTTACTTGTACTTGCCGGTGTAGACGGGCTCGGTCGAAATCGGCTCCGGCTCGACAATGATGAACTCTTCTTCGGTCGACTGCTGACCGCATGCGGCCAGCGTGGTGACGAAGCCGAAGAGGGCGAGAAGCTTGATGCTCTTGGACATTTCTGTCTCCTGTTTCCGGTGTACGGGCGTAACGCTGCCTCAGCCATCGGCCCGTGTTTAGTCTTGGTTCTGGTTACTTGGAGGCAACCGCGGGCGAGAATAGCCGAATTGCTGACGCAAATACACGGCGGTTGGCGATCCTCCGCCACTTGTGGTCGGAAAGCCGCAAAACCCGGCGCAAGGCCCTGAGGACAAACAAGATATTGTGCGGCCATCAGAAAGCCTCCCACATGCAGCGATCATCTTCGACGCGGTAGGCCTCGAAGACTTGCAGAATATCCGGGCGTGCGGTTCCGAACTCGGTTGCTGTGGCACCGATGGAGATGACGATCCGGCCAGGGTCGGGAAATTCGACGGGGATCGCGGGCAAGGCCACCTCGTCGCAAAGGTAATCCATATCGGCGGCCAACACGTCGAGATCGGGCGCGACGGTGCCAAGATCCTCCGAGACAAAACGGAAGCGGGCCAGCGCCCCCTGCCCGTCTCGCGCCTCGATGCGCAATTCCTGGAAATCGGCCACAAGGCCCGAGGGCAGCGCAATCGGGTCTTCCAAGGCCATGGCCGGAGATGCGGCAGCCGCAAGCAGGGCGAACGCACCCAGTATTGTCCGGTTGTCACGATGGATGGATAGGTGGCAGCCCCGACCCCGTTTCCGGGCTCCTCCCGCCGAGGCTGCCGAATGGCGGGACGAACCCGCATCCTGTACGCCCGCGGGACAGATCGCCACTTGGGCGTCCTGTCGAAACCCCGGATCGCAATCGTTCTGCCGAGGCTTTGGGCGTTTGCCGGGAGACTGACCAATGCAGGTCGGCACATCAAGCCCGATTTTTCGGCGTTTTCCGTGATAGGCGGTCATAAAGCTCTCAAAACCCCGGAATCGTGGCAAAAATCCGCGCAAATGCGCGACGTGCGGCGAATCGGCCTACAGCGGAATATTGTCGTGCTTCTTCCACGGGTTCTGCAGCTTCTTGCCCCTGAGTGACGCAAAGGCCCGGCTGACCCGGCGGCGCGTGGAATGCGGCTGGATCACCTCGTCGATGAACCCCCGCTCGGCGGCGACGAAGGGATTGGCGAACCGGTCCTCGTAGCTCGCGGTATGGGCCGCGATCTTCTCCGCATCGCCCAGATCCGCGCGGTGGATGATCTCGGTGGCGCCCTTGGCGCCCATCACCGCGATCTCGGCGGTGGGCCAGGCATAGTTGAAATCGCCGCGCAGATGCTTGGAGGCCATCACGTCATAGGCGCCGCCATAGGCCTTGCGGGTGATGACCGTGACCTTCGGCACCGTCGCCTCCCCATAGGCAAAGAGCAGTTTCGCGCCGTGCTTGATGACGCCGCCCAGCTCCTGCCCCGTGCCCGGCAGGAAGCCCGGCACGTCGACGAAGGTCAGGATCGGGATTTCGAAGGCATCGCAGAACCGCACGAAGCGCGCCGCCTTGCGCGAGCTGTCGATATCAAGACAGCCCGCCAGGACCATCGGCTGGTTGGCGACGACGCCCACGGTCTGCCCCTCGAGACGGATGAACCCGGTGATGATGTTCTTCGCGAAATCCTCCTGGATCTCGTAGAAATCGGCCTCGTCCGCGACTTTCAGGATCAGCTCCTTCATGTCGTAGGGGGTGTTCGCATTCTCGGGCACCAGCGTGTCGAGCGAGGTCTCGATGCGGCCCGGCTCGTCGAAGAAGGGACGGACGGGCGGCTTTTCGCGATTGTTGAGCGGCAGGTAATCGACCAGACGCCGCACTTCGGCGAGCGCCTCGACATCGTTCTCGAAGGCGCCGTCCGCGACCGAGGATTTCTTGGTATGGGTGGAAGCGCCGCCCAGCTCTTCGGCGGTGACGACCTCGTTGGTGACGGTCTTCACCACGTCGGGGCCGGTGACGAACATGTATGAGCTATCCTTCACCATGAAGATGAAGTCGGTCATGGCAGGCGAATAGACCGCCCCGCCCGCACACGGCCCCATGATGACGCTGATCTGCGGGATGACACCCGAGGCCATGATGTTGCGCTGAAACACCTCGGCATAGCCCGCGAGCGAGGCCACGCCCTCCTGGATGCGCGCGCCGCCCGAATCGTTGAGCCCGATCACGGGCGCGCCGTTCTGCATCGCCATGTCCATGATCTTGCAGATCTTCTGGGCGTGCGTTTCCGAGAGCGAGCCGCCAAAGACGGTGAAATCCTGGCTGAAGACATAGACCATACGGCCGTTGATCGTGCCCCAGCCGGTGATGACGCCATCACCATAGGGGCGCTGCTTCTCCATGCCGAAATCGGTGCAGCGATGGGCGACGAACATGTCGAATTCCTCAAACGAGCCCTCGTCGAGCAGAAGCTCGATGCGCTCGCGCGCGGTCAGCTTGCCCTTGGCATGCTGCGCATCGATGCGCTTTTCGCCGCCGCCGAGACGCGCCTCTGCGCGCCGATGCTCGAGTTCCTGAAGGATGTCTTTCATCGCCCGCTCCCATGTCCGGTTGGTTTGCTTTGCCAAAAGGCGGCGCGTGCGACAAGGAAAATACCGCAAATTTGCAAATATTGGAAAACGGACGATGCGCTAATTGCAATTCAGCAAAGTGACTGGCGTTAAGAACGTCCGACCAGTCCCGGTTTTTGCAAGGACGCTTTTCCAGCCCCTTGGCGCGATGGACTTCGGAGCGTGCCTTGCCTAAATCGCAAGGGATGGACCACCACAAACCCGTCCGGTTTCTCGACCGCAGCACGCCTCCTCATATCGCGACGCTGATCCTGCTTGCGGGCATCTCCGCGCTGGCCATGAACATTTTCCTGCCCAGCCTGCCGCAGATGACAGAGTTTTTCGATACCGAATACCGCCTCATCCAGCTGTCGGTCGCGGTCTATCTCGCCGTGAATGCCGTGTTGCAGATCCTTGTCGGCCCGATCTCGGACAAGATCGGACGGCGGCCCGTCATCCTGGGCGGCATCGCGATCTTCTGCCTCGCAACCTTGGGCTGCGTGCTCTCCACCAATATCTGGGTCTTCCTGAGTTTCCGCATGATACAGGCGGCCATCGTGACCGCCATGGTGCTCAGCCGCGCGGTCGTCCGGGACATGGTGCCGCAAGACCAGGCGGCCTCGATGATCGGCTATGTGACCATGGGCATGGCCGTGGTGCCGATGATCGGCCCCGCAATCGGCGGCGTTCTGGATCAGGTCTTCGGCTGGCAGGCCAATTTCTGGCTGCTGCTGATCCTCGGCCTTGCCCTCTTCTGGCTGTCCTGGCGGGATCTGGGCGAGACCTCGCGCCCCTCCGGCCTGACGCTGCTCCAGCAATTCCGCGAATATCCCGAGCTCTTTCGCTCGCCCCGTTTTTGGGGATACGCGCTGGCCGCGGGCATGTCGTCGGGGGCGTTCTTCTCCTATCTCGGTGGCGCGCCCTTCGTGGGCTCCGAGGTGTTCGGCCTCACGCCCGCCGAACTAGGCCTCTATTTCGGCGCGCCTGCGGTGGGGTATTTCCTGGGAAATTTCGCGTCGGGCCGGTTCAGCCAGGATGTGGGTGTGAACCGCATGGTCCTGATGGGGGCGATGATCAACGGTCTCGGCATCGCGGCCTCGATGCTGGTCTTCGCGCTGGGATATGGATCGGCCCTCTCGTTCTTCGGCTTCATGTGTTTCGTGGGCCTGGGCAATGGCATGACGATCCCCAACGCCACGGCAGGCGCGCTGTCGGTGCGCCCGCATCTGGCGGGCACCGCCTCGGGGCTTTCGGGGGCGATCATGATCGGGCTCGGCGCGGCCCTGTCGGCGCTTGCGGGAGCGCTTCTGCAACCCGGCACGGGGGCCTGGCCGCTTCTTTGGCTGCAGATGGGAACCGCCTGTCTTGGCGTGCTGTCGATCCTGGTGGTGATCCGGCGCGAGCGGCAAATCAACCGGCTGGACCCGGCCTGATCTTTTTGCAAACTGACGCCAGTGCATTTGCAAAGGCGACAGGTCCATGGCCCAACAGAAACTCTATGCAGGCGCGAAATTGCGCGAGCTGCGTCAGCGGCTGAGCCTGACCCAGAAGGATTTCGCTGCCAAGCTGGGCGTGTCGCTGCCCTATCTCAATCAGATGGAGAACAACAATCGCCCCGTCTCCTCGACGGTGATGCTGGCGCTGGCGCAGGAATTCGGCTTCGACGTGACCGAGTTGGGCCAGGGCGATGCCGAGCGGTTGATCACCGACATGCGCGAGGCGCTGGCCGATCCGGTCTTCACCGACGCGGCCCCGCTGGCGGATTTGCGGCTGACGGCGTCGAACGCGCCATCCTTCGCGCGCGCCTTTCTGGAATTGCACCGCGCCTACCGGCAGACCCATGAACGGCTGGCCTCCCTCGACGAGGCCTTGGGACGCGAAGGCGCGCAGCTTGCGCCCTCGCCTTGGGAAGAGGTGCGGGATTTCTTCCACTATTGCGACAATTACATCGATGCGGTGGACCGCGCGGCGGAGCACGCATCGAAATTGCTGCAAGCGGGGGAGGATCCGCGCCGCGCCCTCGTGCAGCATTTCGCGGGCCTCGGGATCGAGACGCGGTTCCTGCGCGAGACCACGCTCAGGGATTACGATCCCGCCTTGCGGCGGCTCAGCATCTCGGCGCTGGTGCCGCCGGAGACGCAGACCTTCCAGTTGCTGCTTCAGGTCGCGCTGATCCAGCATGACAAGCTTCTGGAGGCCACGCTCGATCTCGCGCGATTTCAATCGGAGAGCGCGCGGGCGATCGCGAAGATCGGGCTGGCCAATTACTTCGCAGGCGCTGCCCTCATGCCCTATCGGGCATTCCTCGCAGCGGCCCAAGAGGTCCGGCACGACCTGGAGCTTCTATCCGCGCGGTTTCATGCGTCCGTGGAGCAGGTCGCGCACAGGCTGTCGACCCTGCAGCGCCCGGGCGCCAAGGGCATCCCGTTCTTCTTCGTGCGCGTGGACCAGGCGGGCACCATCACCAAGCGCCACTCGGCCACACGGCTGCAATTCGCGCGTTTCGGCGGGGCGTGCCCCCTGTGGAACGTGCATCGCGCCTTCGAGACGCCGGGGCGGTTCTTGCGGCAGCTGGCGGAGACGCCCGACGGCGTACGGTATATCAGTCTTGCGCGGGACGTCTCGAAGCCGGGCGGGCATTTCGGCGCGCCGGTGCGGCGCTACGCCATCGCGCTGGGATGCGAAGTGGCGCATGCGGGCGCGCTCGTTTATGCGGACGGGCTCGATGTGAACCGCGCCGAGGCCTTCGAGCCGATCGGGATTTCCTGCCGGATCTGTGAGCGGAAGATGTGTCATCAACGCTCGGTCCCGCCGCTGGAGCGGTCCCTGTCCATCGCGCCGGATCATCGCGGCGTGCTGCCCTACGAGGTGGAGTGAGCCTTTGCGAGCCCTGATCTGATCCGATGCCCCTGGCATCGGATCCGCTGGAGGCTCTGCCTCCAGACCTCCGGAGGTATTTATCGTCCGGTCGTAACAGGGCGTGGCGCGTCAGGGAGCGGCGGGCCAGGTCGCCGCAAGGCCTGCCATGATGGCGCGGTCGTGATCTGAAAGCGGGCCGGTCGCGCCGGGACGGAAACGGGCGCGAAAAGCGGCGAGGAGCGCGTCCTCCTGGCCCGCGTTCCAGTGATAGCCGAAGCGCGCGGCGTCTTGGTGGAAATCGCCCGGATCGGCCGGGTCGGGCCAGATCGAGAGGCCCCGCCGTGCCAGCCGTCGCCAATCGAAGCGGGAGCCGGGATCGATCTTGCGGCCCAAGGCCATGTCCGAATGGCCAATGACCGCTTCGGGTGCGATGTCCCAGCGCGTCATGATCCCGGGCAGGAGCGCTTCGAGCGCGGTCATCTGCGGCTCCGCGAAGGGCTGCGCGCCGGTATTGGCAAGCTCGATGCCGATGGAGCGGGAGTTCATGTCCGAAATGCCGCGCCAGCAGCCGGCCCCCGCATGCCAGGCGCGCGCCGTCTCGTCGACCATCTGCCAGACGCGCCCGTCTTCGGCGATGAGATAATGCGCCGAGACCTCCGCCTCGGGCAGGCAGAGGCGCTTCAGCGCGGCCTCGGCGCTTTGCATGGCGGTATAATGCAAGACCACATGGTCGGGCCGGGCGCCATCGCGCCGGGGCCCGTGATTGGGTGAAGCGTGCTGTTCGGGGATCAGCCGCGCACCGAACGGAAGACCGCCGGGTTCCACCGGCAGGCAAAGCCGTCACCATCGGCATCGAGGCCTTCGCGATCACGCTCGGGCCCGCCGGCGGCAAGGAATGCCTCCTGCGCCAGATCGTCGGAGGCAAAGCGGCGGCAATTGCGCTGCTCCTTCTCCTTGGAGCTGAAGGCCCCGCGACGGTAAAGCGGCTGACCCACCGCATTGGTGGTCTGCAACGCATAGGCCACGATATTCGGCCCTTCATTACCTTCCCGCTGCGGCACCGCGCCGGGTTGGACGACCTGGTATTGCGCGCGGTTCTGCGCGATCAGCGCCGCATCCTGTTCGATGGAGCGTTCGCCCGAAACGGCGTCGAAATCCTGCTCGCCGGAGATGCCGGCCGCGTTGGAGACCACTTGCGGCGAGGGGTTCGAGGGCGAGGCCTCGAGCGGCGTCTGGCCGGAATTCGTCTCCGAGCCGAGTGCGCGTGCGGCCATTTCGGCCACGTCATCGCCGCCGCCGGTTTCAGTGCCTTGCGCGGGCGGCTGGATATTGGTGCGGCCCTGCAGCTGCGCATCGACCGCGGCGCGCTGATTGGCGTCGTAATTGTCGTAATTGTCAAAGCCCACGCCCGCGCCGCTATCGGGGATGGACGGGCTGCAGGCCGCGAGGGCGGCCAGAGCCGCGGGAATCAGGATCAGGTTGCGCATGGTTTCGCGTCGCTCCTCTCGGGGAATGGCCCGGGCCTTACCACCATTTCTCGGGCTTGCCCACGGAGCCTGCCGCCGCTTCCAGCGCATAGGCGGTATTGAGCAGATCGCCCTCTTCCCAGGGCCGTCCGATCAGCTGCAGGCCCAGCGGCAAACCCTTGGCATCCTTGCCCGCAGGCACGGATATACCCGGAAGTCCCGCAAGGTTCACGGTCACGGTGAACACATCATTGAGATACATCGCGACCGGATCGGCATCGTCGGCCTGGCCCAGCGGGAAGGCCGCCGACGGCGTCGCGGGCGTCAGGATGGCATCGACGCCTTGCGCGAAGACCTCCTCGAAGTCGCGCTTGATCAGGGTCCGGACCTTGCGCGCGCGATTGTAATAGGCGTCATAGAAGCCCGCGGACAGCACGTAGGTGCCGACCATCACGCGGCGCTGCACCTCGGGACCGAAGCCTTCGGCGCGGGTCTTTTCGTACATCTCGGTGATGCCGTCGCCCTGGGCGAGCTTCGCGCGATGGCCAAACCGCACGCCATCGTAACGCGCGAGGTTCGACGACGCCTCCGCAGGCGCGATCACGTAATAGGTGGGCAGCGCGTACTTGGTGTGCGGCAGCGAGATATCGACGATCTTCGCGCCCGCATCCTCCAGCATCTTGCGGCCCTCGGCCCAAAGCGCTTCGATCTCGTCGGGCATCCCGTCCATGCGGTATTCGCGCGGGATACCGATGGTCTTGCCGCGGATATCGCCGGTCAGCATCGCCTCGAAATCCGGCACGGCCAGATCGGCGGAGGTGGAATCCTTGGGGTCATGCCCGCACATCGCCTCGAGCATGATGGCGCAGTCGCGCACATCCTTTGCCATCGGGCCCGCCTGATCGAGCGAGGAGGCAAAGGCCACGATCCCCCAACGCGAGCAGCGCCCGTAGGTGGGCTTCAGCCCGGTGATGCCGGTGAAGGCCGCGGGCTGGCGGATCGAGCCGCCCGTATCGGTGCCCGTGGCGCCGAGGCAGAGATCGGCCGCGACCGCCGCCGCCGATCCGCCCGAGGAGCCGCCGGGCGTCAGGTCCTGGCCGTCCACGCGCCAGGGGTTCACCGCATTGCCATAGACCGAGGTCTCGTTCGAAGAGCCCATGGCGAACTCGTCCATGTTGAGCTTGCCCAGCATGACCGCGCCCGCATCGAAGAGCTTGCCGCTCACGGTCGATTCGTATTCCGGCTTGAAGCCTTCGAGGATGCGGCTCGCCGCCTGGGAAGGCACGCTCCTGGTGCAGAAGAGATCCTTGATACCCAGCGGAATGCCGGTGAGCTTGTCGGCCTCGCCCGCCTTGATGCGCTGATCGGCGGCAGACGCCATCTCGCGCGCCAGATCCGGCGTCTTGTGCACGAAGGCCCCCAGCGCATCCGCGCCGTCGATGGCCGACAGGCAGGCCTCGGTCAGCTCCGCACTCGTCACGTCGCCCTTGGCCATCGCGTCGCGCGCGCCCGCAATCGTCATTTTCGTCAGCTCGGACATTATTCCACCACCTTCGGGACCGCGAAAAAGCCTTCGCGCGCATCGGGCGCGTTCGACAGGACCTTGGCCTGTTGATTGCCATCCGTTACCGCATCCTCGCGCCGCTTGAGGCGCATCGGCTCGACAGAAACCATCGGCTCGACCCCCTCGACATCCACTTCCGAGAGCTGCTCGATGAAGCCGAGGATCGTGTTGAATTCCTGCGCCAATTCGGGAAGCCGCGCCGCATCCACCTGGATCCGGGCAAGCTTGGCCACATGGGCGGCGGTCTTTTCGTCGATCGACATGGGCGACGACCTCTTTGCTATGCGGAATGTTGCTGTGCGTTTATCGCCCGCACCGCCGCCCCGCAAGCCGCCCTCAAGATCAAATGCGCGGCTTTCTCCCAAGGGGTCGCGCAACCGCCCCATGACGCGACTTGTTTGCCCGGCAGCGGCCCCCGCAGCAGGGGCCCGCGCCACCTACCCATCGCAGCCCCTGCCCGTGCTTCACCTTTCCCGAAAACGTCGGAGAGCACGAGAGGCCGGCCTCTCGTCCGGGGCGGACGGGGCTCAATGCCCCGGCCGGTCCGGGCTCCATGCCCCCCTCGTCACAGGGCGCAGACACGCTATGCTTCGCAGCAATCCACGCGACCAAGAGGAGACTCCCATGAAAATCACCTTCCTCGGCCATGCGTCCTTCCGCATCGAGGCCGCAGATGCCGTCATCCTGCTCGATCCCTGGCTCGCCGGGAACCCGGCTTTCCCCGATGACCAGCGCGCGGCGGCCCTCGAAGGCGCCACGCATATCCTGCTGACGCATGCGCATTTCGATCACGCCGACGAGGTCATGGATATCGCTCGCGACACCGGCGCGCCGGTCGTGGCCATTGCCGATCTGGCCGGATATCTCGGCAGCCAAGGCCTCGAGACCATGGGCTTCAACAAGGGCGGGACGGTCGATCTTGCGGGCGTCAAGGTCACGATGGTCCATGCCACCCATTCCTCGACCTTCAATACCGAGGCCGGTCCGGTCGCGACGGGCTCCGAATGCGGCTACATGATCGAAGCGGACGGGCACACGGTCTATGTCTCGGGCGATACGGACGTGATGGCTGACATGAAGGTCTTCAACGATCTGCACGCGCCCGACACGGGCATCCTTTGCGCGGGCGGGCATTTCACCATGGACATGAAACGCGCGGCTTATGCGGCCAAGACCTTCTTCAACTTCAAGACGGTCATTCCCTGCCATTACAAGACCTTCCCCGCGCTGGAGCAATCGGCGGACGCGCTGAAGGCGGGCCTTCCGGGCGTGAACGTGATCGAGCCCGAGGTGATGACGCCCATCACGCTCTGATCGGCCACAGCGGGCGGCCAATTGCAAAACCGGCTCTTTGCCGCCCGCGCCATCCCGGCTAGTGTGCCGCCAAAACGGCAAGAGCAGTCGAGATGGCACGCAGGAAAGCCCCGCCCAGCCGGGTCAATCTTCTGATCGTTGGACAGGAAGGGCGGCTCGGCTATGAGGCCGCGCTCTTTGCGCTGTCGCTCAATGCCCACACCACGGGCGACCGGTTCCGCCTTTATATCGCGGAGCCGCAGCCCGGCCCCCTCTGGCATCACGACCCGCGCATCCAGTCGCCCGAGCTGCGCGCGCTGCTGGAGGATCAGGGCGCGACCTTCCTGCCTTTCGAGAGCCGCCATTTCGGCCATGCCTATCCTTACGGCAACAAGATCGAGGCGCTGTTCGCCCTGCCCGAAAAGGAGCCGTTCCTCTTCTTCGACACCGACACGCTTATCACCGGCGATCTGTCGGAGGTGCCGATCGATTACGCCAAGCCGACGGCGTCCATGAAGCGCGAAGGCACCTGGCCCGAGATCGAGCTTTACGGGCCGGGCTACAGCGCCATCTGGAAAAGCCTCTACGACCGCTTCGGCCTCGATTTCGACAGCTCGCTCGATCTCAGCCAGCCCGACGAGTATTGGCAGCGCTATCTCTATTTCAATGCGGGTTTCTTCTACTACAAGGCCGCCCGCCCCTTCGCCGAACGGTTCCTAGATTACGCCCTGACGATACGCGACGACCCGCCCGCCGAGCTCATCTGCCAGAGCCTCGATCCCTGGCTCGATCAGGTGGCCCTGCCGCTTGTGATCCACGGGCTTGGCGGCGGGCGCGACGCGCTGGAGCCCGGATGGCTCGATGGGCGGACGACCTGCCATTACCGCATGCTCCCCATGCTCTATGCGCGTGAAGATCAAAGCGTGATCGACACGCTGGAGGCGATCACCGCCCCCAACAAGGTCAAGAAGGTGCTCAAGGAATACGAGCCCATCAAGCGCATGATCTACCAGGGCCGCGGCGCCAAGGTCCGCGCGCTCTTCGATCAGAACGACCTGCCCCGCAAGGAACAGGCCATCCGCAACAAGATCAAACGCAACGGCTTCTGGATGCGCTGACGCGTCAGACCTGCACCAGGTCGTAATGGCGGATCATCCTGTGCTCCACCAACTCGGCCTCGGCCGGGTCGATATGCGGACTGTTGGTGTCATCCCCGACGAAATCCCGAAGCGCGTCCAGATCGCGCCAGATCATCACGAAGCAGAAATTCCGCGGGGTATCCGCGCGGGCCGCCCCGGGCAGGATTTCGACCAGACCGTCGGTTGATTTCATCAGGGGGATGGCCGTGTCGCGGAAGAAGCGTTCAAAGGCCGCTTCCTTGCCGGGCCGGATCTGAACCTGGAATACTCGCATGATCATGGGACGCCCTCCGAATGGGATAGTTCCCGGCTGTGCAGACCGCCTCAATCACTCTTCATACTACCACATAAGGACGGCGATGCCGCGCCAATCCCGCATCGTGGCTCTTTCCTCCCCCTGTACGATCTCCTAGCGTGCGCCTCGGAGAGGGAAATTGGAGACCCATGACATGACCGATCAACCGCAATACGGCTTCGACACGCTGCTGATCCACGCGGGCGCCCGGCCCGACCCGGCCACCGGCGCGCGCCAGACGCCGATCTACCAGACCACGGCTTACGTCTTCCGCGACGCCGATCACGCCGCCGCACTCTTCAACCTTCAGGAGGTGGGCTTCATCTATTCCCGCCTCACGAACCCCACGGTGGCGGTTTTGCAGGAGAAGATGGCGATGCTTGAAGGCGGCGTGGGCGCCGTCTGCTGCTCGTCGGGGCACGCGGCGCAGATCATGGCGCTTTTCCCGCTGATGGGTCCGGGCAAGAACATCGTCGTCTCGACACGGCTTTACGGCGGCTCGGTCACGCAGTTCAGCCAGACCATCAAGCGCTTCGGCTGGTCGGCGAAATTCGTCGATTTCAACGACATGGACGCCGTTGCGGCGGCCATCGACGACGACACGCGCGCGGTCTTCTGCGAGAGCATCGCCAATCCCGGCGGCTACATCACCGATCTCGATGCCGCCGCCAAGGTCGCGGACGCGGCGGGCCTGCCGCTCATCGTCGATAACACCTCCGCCACGCCCTATCTCTGCCGTCCGATCGAGCATGGCGCGACGCTGGTCGTGCATTCCATGACCAAGTTCCTGACCGGCAACGGCACGGTCACGGGCGGCGTCGTGGTCGATTCGGGCAAGTTCGACTGGTCGGCCTCGGACAAGTTCCCGTCTCTGTCAGAGCCCGAGCCCGCCTATCACGGCCTGAAGTTCCACGAGACCTTCGGCAACCTCGCCTTCACCTTCCACGGCATCGCCGTGGGCTTGCGCGATCTCGGGATGACGCTGAACCCGCAGGCCGCGCATTACACGCTGATGGGCATCGAGACACTCAGCCTGCGCATGAAAAAGCATGTGGAAAACGCCGAGGCCGTAGCGGGCTGGCTTGAAAACCACGACGCCGTCGAGGCCGTGACCTATGCGGGCCTGCCCTCCTCGCCCTATTACGACCGGGTGCCGCGGATCTGTCCCAAGGGGGCGGGCGGGCTTTTCACTGTGACACTGAAAGGCGGCTACGAAGCCTGCAAGACCTTCGTCGACAGTCTTGAGCTCTTCAGCCATGTCGCCAATCTCGGCGATACCCGCAGCCTCGTGATCCATTCGGCCTCCACCACGCACCGTCAGCTGACCGAAGAGCAGCAGGTCGCAGCCGGGGCGGCCCCGAATGTCGTGCGGATCTCCATCGGGATCGAGGATGCGGAGGATCTGATCGCGGATCTCGATCAGGCCTTGGCCCGCGCGGGCAGCTAAAAGCAGCGCTGCGGCGCGGGGGACCGTGCCGCAGCGTCTCCCATCGAATCCTCCGGCACGGCTGGCGGAGATCGGCCTGCATCTTGAAGGTTGCGCCTCAAACCTTTCCAACGCGCCGGATTGCTCCATCTCCTTCGTAGGACAGTAAGGAGATCACCCCATGTTCAAAGATAAGGATCCGTTCGACCAGGCCATCCTGGGCGGGATTGCCGTCTTCGGCGGCGGCCTCGTGCTTCTGGCAGCCTGGCACGCGCTTGTCGTGCCCGACCCGCAGACCGCGGACGCACCCGCCGAAATGAGCGCACCGGAAAAGCCTGCGGAGACCGCAGACGCACCCGCCGAGGAAGACGCGCCCGCGGAGATGGCTGAGGGCACGGAGACGGAAACCCCGGACGAGACCGCCGAAGCGCCTGCCGAGGAAGAGGCTCCAGAGGAAACCGCAGAAGCCCCCGCCGAGGAAGAGGCCTCCGAGGACACCGCAGAAGCCCCTGCCGAGGAAGAGACCTCCGAGGACACCGCTGAAGCCCCCGCCGAGGAAGAGACCTCCGAGGAAACTGCAGAAGCCCCCGCCGAGGAAGAGGCCTCCGAGGACACCGCTGAAGCCCCCGCCGAGGAAGAGGCCTCCGAGGACACCGCAGAAGCCCCCGCCGAGGAAGAGACCTCCGAGGACACCGCCGAGGAAGAGACCTCCGAGGAGACTGCAGAAGCCCCCGCCGAGGAAGAGGCCTCCGAGGACACCGCTGAAGCCCCCGCCGAGGAAGAGACCTCCGAGGACACCGCTGAAGCCCCCGCCGAGGAAGAGACCTCCGAGGACACCGCCGAAGCCCCCGCCGAAGAAGAAGCCACCGAGGAAACCGCCTCCGCCGAGGGCGATGCAGCCTGGCCCGAAGCACAGATGGCCTATCTCGATGGGGATGCCGATGCCGGCAGCCGCGTCTGGAACCAATGCCGCGCGTGCCACGTGGCCGAGCAGGAACAGAACCGCGTCGGCCCGCATCTCGTGGGCATTGTCGGGCGCGATATCGCCTCGATCGACGGCTTCCGCTACTCCTCCGCCTTGCAGGAGTTGCAGGGCAATCAATGGACGCCCGAGGAGCTCGACGCTTGGCTTCTCAATCCGCGCGAATACGCGTCCGGCACCTCGATGAGCTATCCCGGCGTGAAGGATGACGGCGACCGCGCCAACCTTCTGGCCTATCTCTACTCCCTGCAGAACTGAGCGCCGCGCACTTCACGCAGACCAGACACGTAAAAAGCGCCCCCGATTTCGGGGGCGCTTTTTACATGACATGCGCGGAGGCCGATCCGGCCTCCGCCCCGCTGGATCAGGCGGCGGACGCTGCGTGGATCTTGTCGATATTCGAGCCGAGTGCCGCGGTGAATTCCTCGTCCGATTGCTTCTTCGACAGACCTTCGGTCAGCGCTCGGCTGAAGCTCGCGATCATCTTGGGGTTTTTAGACAGCCGCTCGCAGGCCTCGTCCGTCGAATAGCCTCCCGACAGCGCCACCACCCGAAGCACACGCGGATGATCTGCCGCGGCATCGTAATGGCCCGGCTTGGACGGGATCGTCAGCTTCAGCATGATGTCCTGTCCATCCTCCAGCGTCTCCAGATGCCGCAGGATCGAGGCCAGCAGCATGTCCTCCGCGGCCTCTTTCGTGGGGGAATGGATGTCGATTTCGGGCTCCAGGATCGGCACGAGGCCCGCGGCGATCACCTGCCGGGCCACCTCGAATTGCTGGGCGACGATGGCCTCGATCCCGTCGGCATTGGCCTCGTGGATGACCGAGCGTTCCTTCGTGCCGAAAATGCCAAGGCCCGCCGCTTCGCCCAGAAGCCCGTCGAGACCTGGCATCGGCTTCATCAGCTGCACGCCGTTTGCCTTCTCCTCGAGCCCCTTGTCGATCTTCAGGAACGGCACGATGCCGAGCCCGTGCCAAAGCGTCTCTGCGGTGGGCTTGCCGTCCACCACGCCGCGCATGGTCTTCTCGAACAGGATCGCGCCCAGCACCTTCTCCGACGAAAACGGCGCGGCGGTGATGATCCGGGACCGCATCTGGTGGATCTCCGCGAACATCGCGTCTTCACCATCGTATTCGTCTTCCTCGACGCCGTAGAGACGCAGCGCCTTCGGGGTCGAACCGCCCGATTGGTCGAGCGCGGCAATGAACCCCTGCCCCTCGATCATACGGGCCTTCTGGGCAGCAAAGATTTCAGGGTTCGGGGCCATGCGCGTCATCCTCTATCGGAAAAAATCTGCCCTAGGGATACGACAACCGAGCGGCCAAGGATAGAGAGAGGAGGCGAGCGTTAGCGCTAAGTTTAGCGCTAAACCCTTGATTTGGCGCGGCGCTATCTGCCCCTCGGGCGCAGGATCAGGTGGATGCCGTCCCGCGCGCGGACCGTCAGATGCGCCACGGGCTCGGGGATATCCCCCGGCGCGGGCGTGATTTCGAAGGCCCGCGCGATCAGCGACAGCAAAAGCGGCCCCTCGACCATGGCAAACCCCGCCCCGGGACAGACCCGCGCGCCTGCGGAGAACGGAATGTAGGCCTCGCGGGCGCAGGTCCTGCCGTTCTCGGTCGCCCATCGGGCCGGGTCGAATGCGTCGGGTATCTCCCATAACCGCTCGTGCCGGTGCAGATGCCACGGGCTCAGGACAAGTTGCGCGCCGCGCCGGATCTCCCGGTCCCGGAAGCGTTCCGGGCAGCGCGCCTCCCGCACCATCATCGGCACCGGCGGATAAAGCCGGAGCGTCTCGCGGAACACGTCGCGGCTGACCTTGAGGCGGCTCATCTCCGAGAAATCGCCCGAGAGAGCGGCGGCCTCCTCGACCACGCGCGTCTGCCATTCGGGATGCGTGGCCAAGAGATAAAGCGCCCAGGCCAAGGCCGAGGCCGATGTCTCATGCCCCGCCAGGAAGAAGATCGCGACCTGGTCGACCATCTCTTCGGTGCTGAAGGTCTGGCCCGTTTCGGGATCGGGCGTGGTCATGATCTTCGTGGCCAGATCGTCAGGCGCCGTGCCTGCCGCGATCTCGGCCATGCGCCGCTCGGTCAATTGCCGGATCAGGCTGCGAATGCGCGTCGCGGCGGCTTTCGTGTCCGCGCGGAAAAAGCGTGGAAGCCAGCGCGGCAGCGGGATGAAGGCCGCTATGTTCAGAATGGGCTGGCTGCGCTGATAGGTACGGAATTCGCGAAAGACCGCCTGCGCGATCTCATCCTCGATCGGGATGGAGAAGAGCGTACGAAAGATCACATCCGCCGCGGCGTGGCTGGTCTCGGCCTCGATCTCCACGGGCGCGCCCGCGCGGTCTTGCAGGCGCGACACGGCGCGCTGCCCCGCCGCCCACATCGGCCCCCAGGTGTCGCGCAGCCGCCCGCCCTCGAAGGCGGGATCGATGATCCGGCGCTGCCGCTCCCAGGTGGCGCCATTGGTCAGAAAGACGCTGTCGCCCAGAAGCGGGCGCAGCCCTTCGCCCACACGGTCCGATTTCGGGAAATCGCGCGGACGGTCCTTCAGCACCGTCTTCACCAGATCGGGCTGGTTCAGCAGATAGGACCGGAAAAAGGGCGTGCGAAACTCCGCCATCCACGCGCGATAAAGCCGTGCGGGCTGCGCGGACAGGATGTCCTCGCGAAAAAGGCGCGCATAACGCCAGAGCGACACGCGGTCCGGTCGGGATCGGGGCTTCGGTGGCGTCATGCCGCCATGGACGTGAATTTCGACACGGGCACGTCGATCCGGCTGGCCGAAGGGGGGCGATCCGCGTAGCGCGTGGCAAGGCTGACCGGTCCCGCCGTGATCTGGAAGTAATCGTAATCGCGCGGGCGGTCGAAGGCGCAGAGATACTGGAAGTGCAGCCGGAAGAACCGCCAGCGCAATTCCTTCCAGCGTTCGGGGCTGAGCGACCGGGTGAATTGCGCGGAAAAGACGAGCGGCCAGCGCTTGTTCGCGGGGGCCACGCCCGAGACGGCCACCGGATCGCAGAGCGCGAAGGCGCAGCCGTCACCGGGTGCCGTCACATCGACCCATGTCAGCTCCTCGCGGGCCGAAAGATAGTGCAGATCAGCGCGCAACCGGTGCGCGTCAGGCAGGAAGGACACCATCGGTACCACCTGCCCCAGCGACAGAAATGCAAGCTGCGGTCCATCTGAGGGCACACGCTTTGCACGAATGAGGTCAGCCAAAATCGACACGCCCAGATGCGCGCCCGAGGAGTGGCCGACAACCAGCACCTCGTCCACATCCTCGCGCAGGGCCTCGGCGATCCGGTCGGCGAAGGTAGCCATTCGCGCTTCGAGATCGGGCGGGTTGGCGCCCTTGTGCCGGGCTGAATAGGAATAATCATGCATGAGGTAATATGCAAAGAACTTGCCGTCCTTGGCCTTGAACCACCGCAGAATTGCAATCCCCGCGGCAAGGCCCAAGACGCCGCCCACGATCCGGGCGAGGAGGTCCGGCAACGGACCGATGAGCTGCGCGGCCGCGTAAATGCCCCAGAACGCCGCCAGGGCGATCAGCGCTTGCAAGAGCAGCATCCCGATCGGGTAGAGCGCCGCGATCACCGGCCCCTTGCGCAGCCGCATCAGACGCCGAAGCGCGCCGGAGGCAATATAGGTCCAGGCCGTACGCACCAGGCTCAGATAGGTCGCCGGGATCGAAGTGGACATGGAGCCGCGCACAATATCCGACCAGACCAGAACCTCTAAATCGGCGGAGGCTGCATGGCCGTCGATCACGGTCTCCACATGCCAGCCATAAGGCCCCTTCGTGGTCTTGGGGGTCAGCGCGATCTCGTAGCCCGAGATCTCCGCCTGCGCGGCGCCTTCCTTGCGATAAAGCTCGCGGTAGCGGCGGGGATGAATGGGATCGTAGCCCGGGATGTAGAACACCCGGCGCCGCGCCACCTCTGCCCTCTGCTCGCCCCGGCTGCCGCCCATGGTCTGTCCTCCATACCGCGCGCCAAGGCTAACGCGGCTTCGCGGCGCGTTTAAGGCGATTTATGCACGATTTGGCGATTGGTCCGCGAAAGTCGCGCCGCGCGCCACATTGCTCAACCAAGCGCTGCAAGCGCCGGGAATGTCTCGAGCAGCCAGAAGGAGAAGGCCGTGAACGCGCCTGTCACCAGCGCGAGGCCCACCGCCACGAGAAGCGCGCCCATGACCTTCTCGATCAGCGCCATGTGCCGTTTGATGCGGTTCATCAGCCCCATCGCGCGGGTCAGGAAGATCGCCGCCAGCAGGAACGGAATACCCAGGCCCGCCGCGTAGATCGCCAGCAGAAGCGCACCGCGCGTCGCATTGGCCTCCGAGGCCGCAAGAGACAGGATCGCCCCCAGCTGCGGGCCGATGCAGGGCGTCCATCCGAAGGCGAAGGCGAGACCCAGCACGTAGGCGCCGAACGCCGATCCGCCGCTATCTCCCGCATCGATCCGCGCCTCCCGGTCGAGGAAGGGAATGCGGAACAGCCCGAGGAAATGCAGACCGAACACGATGACCACAAGGCCTGATATCCGCGCGAGAAGCACCTGATGCTGCAGGAAGAGCGAGCCGAGCCAGGACGCGGTGAAGCCCAGCAGAACGAAGACCGTGGACAGACCCAGCACGAAGAAAAGCGCGGCCATGCCCGCGCGCGCGCGGGCCGATCCGCCGCCCTGCATGTCAGACACGCTGACGCCCGACATGTAGGCCAGGTAGGGCGGCACGATGGGCAGGACGCAGGGGCTGAGGAAGGACAGCCCGCCCGCGATGAGCGCGACGATCATGGCGGGCAGAAGCCCCGCGTCGATGAGTTCGATTCCAAACATGGCCCAAGACCTAGGCTATCGGCGCGTCGGCGTCACGTCCGCCTGCGTCACATGGCCGTGGTATGATTGAAATATCGCGCTGGACAGCCGTGGGGCGAGCGCCTAGCTCAGGTCTCATGATACATGAGCTCGATGCCCGGGGCCTGCTTTGCCCCCTGCCCGTTCTGAAAACCCGCAAGAGACTCTCCGCCTTGGACGTGGGCGAGCGGATCGCCGTCACGACCGATGATCCGGCGGCCATCGTCGACATGCCGCATTACTGCCAGGAAAGCGGGCATGCGCTGGTCGAGCAGCGCGCAGAAGGGTCTGCGATGCATTGGGTCATCGAAAAGCGCTGAGCCCGGCGCAACGGCGCTCTTCTCATGACCTTCCAATGAAAAAGGCCCCGGCATCCTGATCTGGATCCCGGGGCCTTTCCTATTTCAGCACCTCGTCAGCGCAGGCTCAACGACCGAGGTTCCACCAGCCGCGCTTCTTGGGCTTGGCGGCTTCTTCTTCGTCTGCGGTCTCTGTCGTGGCGTCCGCGGGCTCGAGCGAGCGCACCTCCTCGACCGCTGACGCAGTCTCCTCGGGCGCAGGCGTGGGTTCGACGGCCGACGCAGCAGCCTCTTCGGGCGCAGGCGTGGGCTCGACCGCTGTCGCTGTCTCCTCGGGCGCAGGCGCAGGTTCAGGCGCGGTGCCGGTCTCCACGGCGGCCGGTTCCGGCGCGGCAGGCGCGTCTTCGATCTTGGCATCGACCGGCACAGCCTCGGGCTGCGGCTCGGGATCGGGCGTCGTCTCGGCCACCGCATCGGAGGCCTCGTCCGCCAAGGCAGGCTCGGGCGCCTTCTTGCGGCTGGGCGACCGGCGCTTCGGCTTGGGCTTGGGCGCCTCCTCTGCCACCGGCTCCTCGGGATTGTCGGCCACGGGCTCAGACGGCGCGCTCGCCGCGGCCTCCGCTCCGTCGACCGGCGCAGAGGCCGCCTTCTTGCGGCTACGCGTCCGGGTGCGCTTGGGCTTCTCGGGCGGGGTCTCGGCCTCCGCCGTGGCGTCGGCAGCCGGAGCGGCCTCTTTCACATCGGCGGCCTCGGGCTCGGTCTTTGCATCCGATCCCTCGGACCCGCCATTCTGAGGCGCGGCGTTTCCATCGGCCCCAGCGGCGTGGTCCTGACCGTTGTCCTGGCCATTATCCTGACCGTTCTCCTGCCCCTCGCCATTGCCGGACTTCTTGCTCCGACGGCGACGGCGGCGGCGTTTTTTCGGCTTCTGTTCCCCGTCTTCCGAGGCAGCGGCCGGTGCAGGAGCGGCGTCTGCTCCGGGCGCGGGCGGTGCCTCGCTCGGATCGGGCTCTTCGCTGGCGGCGGCTGCTTCATCGGCGTCGATCGCGTCCATGATCGACGTGTCCACCGATACGACCGGGGCCATCGCTTCGGGCACGGTGCGCGAGGCGGTCTTGAACTTCTCCATCGAGAAATCGGGCGAGACCAGCGACGGATCGCCTTCGATCTGCACGGCCATGCCGTAGCGCGCCTCGATCTGGGCGATGTGCTCGCGCTTCTGGTTCATCAGGAAGTTGGCGATGCCCACAGGCGCCTTGACGCAGACCTCCTTGGAGCGGCGGCGCGTGCCTTCTTCCTCGATCTGGCGCAGGATCTGCAGCGCCATGTTATCGTCCGAACGGATGAGTCCCGTGCCATGGCAGGACGGGCACGGCGCTGTCGTCGCCTCGATCATGCCGGGGCGCAGACGCTGGCGCGACATTTCCATCAGTCCGAAGCCCGAGATGCGGCCCACCTGGATGCGCGCACGGTCGGTTTTCAGCTTTTCCTTGATCTTCTTCTCGACGGCCGCGTTGTTCTTGCGCTCGTCCATGTCGATGAAGTCGATCACGATGAGGCCCGCGAGATCGCGCAGACGCAATTGGCGCGCCACCTCTTCGGCCGCCTCGAGGTTGGTCTTGGTCGCGGTCTCCTCGATCGAGCCTTCCTTGGTGGCGCGGCCGGAGTTAACGTCGATGGCCACCAGCGCCTCGGTCACGCCGATCACAATGTAGCCGCCCGATTTCAGCTGAACCGTCGGGTTGAACATCGACGACAGGTAGGATTCCACCTGGTAGCGCGCGAAAAGCGGCATCTGGTCGTTGTAGAGTTTCACGTTCTTGGCATGGGACGGCATGATCATCTTCATGAAGTCCTTGGCGATGCGATAGCCGCGCTCGCCCTCGACGAAGACCTCGTCGATCTCGCGATTATAGAGGTCGCGGATCGAGCGTTTGATCAGATCGCCCTCCTCGTAGATCTTCGCGGGTGCTATGGATTTCAGCGTCAGCTCGCGGATCTGCTCCCAGAGGCGCTGCAGGTATTCATAGTCGCGCTTGATCTCGGTCTTGGTGCGCTTGGCGCCCGCCGTGCGGATGATGAGGCCCGCGCCTTTCGGCACCTCGATCGTGCCCGCGATTTCCTTGAGCTTGGAACGGTCGGCCGCATTGGTGATCTTGCGGGAGATGCCGCCACCGCGCGCGGTATTCGGCATGAGCACACAATAGCGCCCCGCAAGCGACAGGTAGGTGGTCAGTGCAGCACCCTTGTTGCCGCGCTCTTCCTTGACGACCTGTACCAGCAGGATCTGGCGAACCTTGATGACTTCCTGGATCTTGTAGCGCCGCGGCCGGGGCTTGCGGGCCGGGCGGATGTCTTCCTCGGTGTCGTCATCGGCGACGGATTCGATGGATTCGTCGCGCGATGTCGCGTCAGAGCGGGCATCCTCGTCCCCTTCTTCGCCATCGTAGGCGGCCTCGGCCTTGTCAGCACCGGCCTCGCCGCCCGCATCGTCGTCGGAGGGCGTGTCTGCCTCGGGCTCTTCGACCGGCGTTTCGGCGACGGTCTCCATCGGCGACAGACCTTCGCTGTCGTCGCTGACCTCGCCCGCATCCTCATCGCTGAGATCGATGGTTTCCATGCCCGCAGGGCCATCGGCGGACTTCGTCGCCACCGCGTCGTCCGACACGGCCTTCTCGGCCTCGGGCTTGCGCGACCGGGAGCGGCGGCGCGATTTTGGCTTGGGTTGTTCGTCCTCGGCCTCGGCGCGGGCCTGGGCTTCTTCTTCCTCCATCAGAGCCTGACGGTCGGCGACGGGGATCTGGTAATAATCGGGATGAATTTCCGAGAAAGCGAGGAAACCGTGGCGGTTGCCGCCGTAATCGACGAAGGCCGCCTGCAGAGAGGGTTCGACCCGGGTTACCTTTGCGAGGTAGATATTGCCTGCAAGTTGCCGCTTGTTTTCCGACTCGAAGTCGAATTCCTCAACCTTGTTTCCGTCAACCACCACAACGCGGGTCTCTTCCGCGTGGGTGGCGTCGATGAGCATCTTCTTTGCCATATTGTCCGTTTGCACGGCCTGAAGCCCCCGCCCCTGTCGGAGCGGAGGCCTGATGAGCCTGTGTCTTGTCTGAGCGATGACCAGCCGAGCGGGCCGCATGCGGACACGTTCGTGTCCCGCCTGTCCTGCCTCGTCTCGATCGTTCGGATCATCGCATTTGGTCCCTGGCGCGCGCCGAACGTTGGTCCGGATACGTCGCCGATTTGAAAACCCGGCACTGCCAATCTTGCAGCCTGGGCGGAGTGGAGTGGCCATGTGGCCGCATCGGTCTGTCGGGACGGGAGGAACCGGTTCGGTTCTGAAGCCCCTGTCCGTTCAGCGAATTCGGGGGCGCGACAAAGCGCGCCAACATTTGCACCTTACGCGGGAAAAGCGTCAAAAGACAATGGGCAAAAGCGGCGCCGTCCAATCGCGGGGCAGATATCGCCGCCTGCGGTTCGGCCCGATATCGCGCGCGGCACCTCATGCAGGCACCAGATCATGCGAGGGGTACGAAAAGGCGCGCAACAGCGCTGCCCAGAAGCAGCAGATATCCGGCTGCGAGGCACAGCTCATCGAGGCGACGCCAGGCGGCCACGTCGCGCTGCCATTTCTCGCCCAGAATGCCCTTCACGTTGTCGCGGAAGCTCTGCGGATCTTGCGGCAGCGCGTCCTGCACCGCCTGGAGCTTTTTCTTGCGGGCATTGAGCGACCAGACCGGCACGGACAGCACCGCGATGCCCGCTGCCGATGCGAGGTTGAGCCACCAATGCAGATCGGCAGGATCCATCAAACCGCGATGGCCGCGACCGTCTCGGCTCGTGGGGGCTGTGCATCGAGAAAGGCCGTCTCGTCCACCTTGGCGCCGGAAAAACTGATCAGCATGTGCCCGCCGCAGGCCTCGACATAGCGGGTCACCGTGTCCCAGTTGGGAAGCGCGCCGGTGGGCTGTTCCAGCCGCGAGATCATCGGCTGCGTGAGGTCCGATCGGGCCTCGATATCCTTCTGCGTGAGACCCTTTTCCTTGCGCAGGGCGCGCAGCGCGAGGGCCAACTTGCGCTTCATCTCGTGACCGCGCGTCGCCTCGGCGATATCGGGCCGGGCGCGGTTCAAGTCGGATCGGAAACTCTTTCTAGCCATGGGCAGGCTCCCAGCTTGGATCGATCAGGGACAGATGTTGCGCAGCACGCAGGCGGGCGGCATCACAGACAGCGCCCCGCCGCGGCAGGATGCCCAGCAGGAGGCAGGGCCAGGGCGGGCGCCGCCCGGTATCGAGCGCGACCGCGAGCACGGAGCCCCGGCAATCCGGAATGGCGATCGTGTAGATCTCATAGCGATCCTCCAGCAGGCCGCAGCGCTCGTCGAGATCGGGATCGGCGCTTTCCAGCTCCTCGAGCAGGAAATCCGCCCCGGCGACGCATCGCGGCGACAGCGCGCGGAATTCGTCCAACACCGCCTCGTATCGTGCGGGCACAGGCGCAACCTTACGCATGACAGGCGACAAGACCGCCTGCCACGGTCACAATATACGTTTTACGGTATATGATTTCAAGGATATATTCCAGCACGACGCAACGCCGCCTCAGCCCGCCGCGCGCAGCCGCTTGATCAGGCTGGACGTGTCCCAGCGCGCGCCGCCCATCTTCTGGACGTCCTTGTAGAACTGATCGACCAGCGCCGTCACGGGCAGCGAGGCGCCCACCTCGTCCCCGGTCTTCAGGCAAATACCCAGATCCTTGCGCATCCAGTCGACTGCGAAGCCGTGATCGAACTTGTCGTCGAGCATGGTCTCGTAACGGTTCTGCATCTGCCAGGACCCGGCGGCGCCCTGGCTGATGACCTCGACCACCGCGCGGCCATCGAGGCCTGCCTTCTCGGCGAAATGCAACGCCTCGGACAGGCCCTGCACCAGCCCTGCAATGGCGATCTGGTTACACATCTTCGTCATCTGGCCCGCGCCAGATGCGCCGATCCGGCGGCAGAGTTTCGCGTAGGCGTCGATCACGGGCTCCGCCTTGGCATAGGCATCCTCGTCCCCGCCGCACATCACCGACAGCGCGCCGTTCTCGGCCCCGGCCTGCCCGCCCGAGATCGGCGCATCGACGAAGGACACACCCTTTTCCTTGGCGGCGGCGTACAATTCGGCGGTCACTTCGGCCGAGACGGTGGTGTGATCGACGAAGATCGCCCCCTCTTTCATGCCTGCGAACGCGCCATCCTCACCGAGGCAGACGGAGCGCAGGTCGTCGTCGTTGCCCACGCAGGCCATGACGAAATCCATGCCTTGGGCCGCCTCGCGCGGGGTCTCGCACGCCGTCCCTCCATGCTCTTTGGCCCAGGCCTCGGCCTTGGCGAAGGTGCGGTTGTAGACCGTGACGTCGTGCCCCTTGGCCTGAAGGTGCCCCGCCATCGGGTAGCCCATCACGCCCAGTCCCAGAAATGCGCATTTCGCCATGATCTCTCTCCCTTGTTCTCAATTCCTGTGTCGGCGCGCTTTGTCGCCCCCTGCCCGCGACTTGGCAAGCACTGGCATTGGGTTTAGTGCCCGAGACGGAGCGCGCCAGCGTCGGCGCGCGCGAAGAGAGGGCGATATGCGGGTTATCTTTCGCTGGCTGGTCCGTCTTGTGGGCACCGCGCTGATCCTTGGCGCATTGGCTGTCATGCTGGTCTATTATCTCGGCGCGCGGTCGCTGCCGGATTACGACAAGGAGCTGGAGCTGGCAGGCCTCAACGCGCCGGTCGAGATCGTGCGCGACAATTCCAACGTGCCCCACATCATGGCCAGCGACGACGCGGATGCCTTTTTCGGGCTGGGATATGTGCATGCGCAGGACCGCCTTTGGCAGATGACGCTGATGCGCCGAACCGCCCAGGGCCGCCTTTCCGAGGTCTTCGGCACGCGCACGGTCGAGACCGACAAGCTCTTGCGCCGTCTCGACCTTTACACCCGCGCCCGGGAAAGCTTTGCCGCGCAGGACGACCGCACCAAGTCCGCTTTGCGGGCCTATGCGGCCGGCGTGAATGCCCGCATCGAGGAGATCAATTCCGACAGCCTCGGCCGGGGCGCGCCGGAGTTTTTCCTGTTCGGCGCGGAACTCGCCCCGTGGCAACCTGCGGATTCGCTCTCGATCATCAAGCTCATGGCGCTGCAGCTTTCGGGCCACCTCTCGAACGAGGTCTTGCGCGCGCGCACCTCACTGGCTCTCGAAGACGGGGAACGGCTGGCCGACATACTGCCGGACGCACCCGGCACCGGCGTTGCGGCCCTGCCCGAATATTCGAGCCTCGCCCCCGGCGCCACGGGTCAGACACGCATCGCCGCCGCCCCGCGGGGCGCTCTTTGGCCCGTGCCCGAGCCCGGCCTTGCAGGCGCCTCGAACGCCTGGGCGGCTGATCCGACGCGGTCGGCCTCGGGCGGCGCGCTTCTTGCCAATGATCCGCATCTCGGCTTCACCGCGCCCGCGATCTGGTATCTCGCGCGGATGGAGCTGTCCTCGGGCGGCGTGATCGGCGGCTCGATCCCCGGCATCCCCGCGATCATGGTGGGCCGGTCCGAGACGCTGGGCTGGGGTCTGACATCGGCCTATCTCGACGATCAGGACCTCTTTCTCGAAAAGCTCAACCCCGAGGATTCCAACCAGTATCAGGGCATCGACGGATGGCAGCGCTTCGAGACGCGCCGGTCCATCATCGACATCAAGGACGCCCCGCCTGTCACCGTCACCCTGCGCTGGACCGACAATGGCCCCGTTCTGCCCGGCACGCAGTTCGACCTCGGCACCATTACCCCCCCGGGCCACGTGATGGCCCTGTCCTGGACGGCGCTGTCGGGCTCCGACACCTCGATGAGTGCGGCGGTGGGGCTGATGTTCGCCGATACGATCGACACGGCGATCGCGCAAAGCGAAGCCTATGTGGCACCCGCGCAGATGCTGACGCTGACCGATGGTCAGGAGGTCGCGATGCAGCTTATCGGCGCGATGCCCGAGCGCGACGCCGAGCACCAAAGCCAGGGCCGGATGCCCGCGCCGGGATGGATCGCTGCCAATCGCTGGCAGGGCAACCTGCCCTACAGCGCCAATCCCAGCTTCACCGACCCGGTCGGCGGTATCGTCGGCAATACCAACAACAAGGTGCTCGACCGGCCCTTCCCGCTGCATGTGAGCTACAAATGGGGCGACAGTCAGCGCATCCAGCGCTGGCGCGACCTGATGCAGGGCCGCGAAGTGCATACGCGCGACAGTTTCATCGAGTTTCAGCTCGATACCGTGTCAGAGGCCGCGCGCACGCTTTTGCCGCTCGTGGGCGCCGATCTGTGGTTCACCGGAGAGGCCGCCCCCGAAGGCACGCCTGAACGGCGCCGCCGCGACGCGCTCGATCTGCTGGCCGAATGGAACGGCGAGATGAGCGAGCATCTGCCCGAACCGCTGATCTACGCCGCCTGGCTGCGCTTCCTGCAGGACCGGCTGATCCGCGACGATCTGGGCCCGCTTGCCGATGAGTTCACCCGGATCGAGCCGCTCTTTCTGGAACGCGTCTATCGCGACGTGGACGGGGCTGCGGCCTGGTGCGACGTGACCCGCTCCGCCGTGGAGGAAAGCTGCTCCGACCTCGCTCGGCTTGCCCTCGACGATGCGCTGATCTGGATCGAGGAGACCTACAACACCACCCTCGCCTCGCTCCGCTGGGGCGACGCGCATGAAGCCACGCATGACCACCAGGTGCTGGGCGAAGTGCCTGTGCTGCAGGCCTTCGTGAATATTCGCCAATCGACCTCGGGCGGCGATTTCACCCTGCAGCGCGGGGCCACGCGCGGACGCGGGCCCAACCCGTTCCTCAACGTGCATGGTGCGGGCTATCGCGGGGTCTACGACTTCGCGGATCCGGATTCGTCGGTGTTCATCACCTCGACCGGGCAGTCCGGGCACTTCCTTTCGCGGCATTACGACGATCTGGGACAGCTCTGGCGGCGGGGGGAATATATCCCCATGTCGCTTGATCCTGACCTCGCCCGCGCGGCGGCTGTCGGCATCACCAACCTGGTTCCTGCGCCCGAATGACATAAGCCATCTCAGGGCGCCGAACACCGCGGATTTCTGCGCGGGATCTGGCCGGTCAGGTTTTCCGTAATACGGAAGCTGCACAACTTATGGTATAGTTGAGCCATTAGTTGATTCCCAATTGTTCAAATTTTGATTTCCTGGAGAAATTTATGACCCAAGCGCATTCCGTTTGGCGGGCGTCCCGCTATTGCCGTTTCATTCCCGACACCAGTGATGGAGGCGGCTTCCTGCACAATTCCTTCATGGGGGCCCTGATGGTCGTGCCGTCCGATATCGGGCGCAGCCTTGCCCCGTGGCTCGAACGTCTGCGTGCCAAGAACCGGGACATTCAGCCCGTCCTGACCGCGCGGGACGCCTTCGCGCAGGAAATGCACCGCCAGGGCTTCGTGGTGGACGAGTCCCTGCAGGAAGAAACACGCGCCGAGGACCTTCTGAGCCGGGAGCGCGATTACGGCACCCATCTCATCATCCTGCCGCATGAGGATTGCAACTTCCGGTGTACCTACTGCTACGAGAGCTTCGAGCGCGGCAAGATGAGCCCCGAGATCGTCGCGGGCCTGAAATCCTACATTGCCCGCGAGATGCCCAATATCCGACTTCTGAACGTGGGCTGGTTCGGCGGCGAGCCCTGCCTCGCGCGGGATGTGATCTACGATCTCTCCGCGGAATTTCAGTCGCTTTGCGAAAATGCCGGGATCAAGTACCGCGCTGCGATCACCACCAACGGATATTTCCTGGACGAGGTCACGGTCGGACGTCTGCTCGACGCGGGCATTCAGCATTTTCAGATCACAATCGACGGCTCCGAAGAGGCGCACGACACCGTGCGCCGCCTGCGCGGCGGCCAGCCCACCTACCGGCGCATCTTCCAGAACCTCGTGCGCATGACCGAACAGGAGCGCGATTTCAGCGTGGCCGTGCGGGTGAATTTCAACCCGCTCACCATCCGCACCATCGACGATTTCCTGAAGGAGGCCGCGCCGCATCTCGCAGACGATCCGCGCTTCTTCCTCGATTTCCACGCGGTGGGGCGCTGGGGCGGGCCGAACGATCAGGTCATGGCCGTGGTCGAGGAACAAAGTGCGGCCGAAGCCCGCCTCGGATTGATCGATCAGGCCACGTGCCACGGCTTTCCCGCGACCTCGGCGCTTGATGCGCTGAAGCCGCACGGGGCGGCATGTTATGCGGGCAAGGCGTCGTCGATGGTCGTGGGCTCGGACGGGACGATCTACAAATGCACCGTCGCCTTCGAGGATGACCGCAACAAGGTCGGACAGCTTTATCCAGATGGCACGCTCGAGATCGACCGCGACAAGTGGCGCGCCTGGACCGAGCCCCATTCGCCCTCGGGCAAGTGCGGCACCTGCTCCTTCTCGGCGGCCTGCCAGAGCCGGGCCTGCCCGCTTGCCGCGATGGATCAGGGCGAACCGCCCTGCCCGTTCACCCCTGCGGATTACGAACGCATGGTCACTGTTGCCGCGCACCAATTACAGGAGGCGCGCCAGCCATCTCCGGCCTGATCACCGGGGATCCCCGGGGCGGATGAACCGCCCGACCCAACCCAAATTGATTTGAAAGGAATATGTTATGGATACCAAGAAAATCGCGACCGAGGCCATGGCCGCGCGAAAACAGATCGTCGACGCACAGATGACGCTCTGGAACACGCGGCTTGAGGCGCTGGTGGAGGCGGGCGATCTCTCCTCCGTCCTCGATCATCTGTCGAGCCCAGTCGAAGACAAGATCGACAATTGCGGCTGCAACGTCCAATGCGGCGCGCTGCAGGACGCAGATCTTGGCGGTCTCGTCAATCCCGGCATCACGCGGCGGTAAGGAGCGGAACAATGGCTTTCACGAAAGAACAGCTCAAGACCGTCACACAGGCCAAGGAGGCCAAGCTGACGGCGCAGACCCAGCTCTGGAACCTGCGGCTCCAGGCGGCGGTCGACACCGGCGATGGCAAGGCGGTGATGGAACGCATCGGCGCCTCGGTCGAGGACGACATCAACAATTGCGGATGCAACGTCCAGTGCGGCGCCCTTCAGGAAGGGCCCGGCGCGCTCGTCAATCCCGGCGGCTTGGTCCGTCGGTAAATGCGATGCTTTCCAGGCATCAGCTGACAGCTGCCTCGAAGGCGAAAGAGGCGCTCGTCGCAGGTCAGATGCAGCTTTGGAACCTGCGTCTGACGGCGGCGGTCGACGCCGGCGATGCAGCAGCCTTGCGCGAAGTCATCGCAGGCGGGATCGCGAACACGCCGAACAATTGCCAATGCAACTCTCCGCAATGCAATCTGATCGGTGACATGCTGGGCGGCGGACGGCTCCGCCGCTGAGCAACAGGCCGGGCCCTGCATCCCCACGGGGTCCGGCCACCACGCGGAACGAACGCCCGCTGCTCTGCGGTATCTACCGCCACATTCGTTGAAATCTGACCGATGCCGCGCGCGACGCCTCAGAGCTTTTCGAACTGCGCGGCATCCTTGGCCGACCAGCGGACGGTCAGCGCGTAGCCGTCCTCGTCCTGCCTCTCGTCTTCCACAAGTCCGCGATCAAAGAGCCATGCACGTTTGCGGCCCTCGTCGAAACCGAGCCGAAGGTGATCTTCGCGCGTCTCGCCCTCGAGACGGTGGGCGATCGCTTCGAGAAGCGCCTCCATCCCCTCCCCGGTCCAGGCCGACAGCGCGAAGATGTCCTCTTCGCGCGATGCCCGCGCGGCAAAGCCCTCGCGCGCCTCGGGGTCCAGAAGGTCGATCTTGTTCCAGACCTCGATCTGGGGTGTCGTCTCCAGCACCCCGAGGGATGCGATGATCGCCTGCACGTCGGCGGCCTGTTCCTCGGTATTCGGATGCGAGATATCGCGCACATGCACGATCAGGTCCGCCGCCGTCACTTCCTCCAGCGTGGCACGAAACGCCGCGACCAGTTCGGTCGGCAGGTCCGAGATGAAGCCCACCGTGTCGGACAGGATGACCTCGGGCCCCGAGGCCAGCCGGACCCCGCGCATGGTCGGATCGAGCGTGGCGAAAAGCATGTCCTTGGCCATCACCTCGGCCCCGGTCAGCCGGTTGAACAGCGTCGACTTGCCGGCATTGGTGTAGCCCACGAGCGCCACGATCGGATACGGCACCTTGGCGCGCGCGGCGCGGTGAAGCGTGCGGGTCTTGACGACCTTGTCGAGCTGGCGGCGCAGGCGCACGAGCTGTTCGTCGATGGCGCGGCGGTCGGCCTCGATCTGGGTCTCGCCCGGACCGCCCACGAAGCCGAGCCCGCCGCGCTGTCGTTCGAGGTGCGTCCATGCCCGGACAAGGCGCGTGCGCTGGTAGCTCAGATGCGCCATTTCGACCTGCAAGACGCCTTCGCGCGTCGCCGCCCGGTCCGAGAAAATCTCTAGGATAAGCCCCGTCCGGTCCAGAAGCTTCACCTTCCAGGCCCGTTCGAGATTGCGCTGCTGCACGGGCGTGACGGGGCCGTCCACAAGAACGAGTTCGACCTCGTGCTCGTGAAACAGCTCCTTCAGTTCGGCAATCTTGCCCGAGCCGAACAATTCGCCCGGATGGGGTTTCGGCAGCGGCACGATGGACTGGCCCACGACTTCTAGGTCGGGCAAGGCCACGGCCAGAGAGACCGCTTCCGCAAGGCCGATCTCGGCATCGCGCCGCTCGCGGTCGCTTTTGATGTCAGGGTGGAGAACCCAGGCGCGGGTGACGTGCGGGTCGTGTTCGTTCAAGACCCCTCGCCGTCACCGTCATAGAGGTTGATCGGCTGCGCAGGCATGATCGTGCTGATCGCATGCTTGTAGACAAGCTGCGACTGACCGTCACGGCGTAGAAGCACGCAGAAGTTGTCGAACCAGGTGATGACGCCCTGCAATTTGACGCCGTTGATCAGGAAAACGGTCACCGGGACCTTTGTTTTCCGAACATGGTTAAGAAATGCATCTTGGAGATTCTGTCTGTCGGAAGCCATTGAAAAGCCTTTTATTCTTGTATGCGCCACAGAAAATGACGCCCCTCGCCGCAGGGCAGTATGGTCTGCCAAGTGCCGAGTTTCCAGAGCAAATCGGGAATTTCCGTCGACCCGTTCCTCGCCTGCCGCTAATCGCGCCACAAATCCGGCGACAGCATCACCACAATCGCCAGCACCTCGAGGCGGCCCAGGATCATCGCGAGCGCCAGCGTCGCCTTCACCGATGGGGCATATTGGGTCAGCGGCAAGGGCATCTCCGTGGCCAGGGCCACGAGCGGTCCGGTATTCGTGAGTGCCGCGATGGTCATCACGAAGGCGCCTTCGAAGGGGATGCCCTGGATCGAGAAGGCCAGGACCATCACCGCGATGGTGAGCGCGAAGATCATGAAGAAGACCCATGCGATGAACGCGCCCTCGCGGCGGGTCCGGCGGCTCAGAAGGCCCGAGCGTCCGACCGAGTTCGGATGGATCAGACGCTCCAGCTCGCGTTTGCCGTTGAGATAGAGGATGAAGACCCGCAGAAGCTTCACCCCGCCTGCCGTGGTCGCGACCCCGCCGCCGATGATGGCAAGGCCCATCAGGATCAGGCCCGGCGTGTCGAGCCCCGACCAGCCCTGCGCCTGCGTCCAGTCCGCGCTTTCAAAGCCGGTCGTGGTCAGGAAGGAGAGCGTGGTGAAGGCCGCCCCCCAAAAGGCGCGCAATCCCAGAACGATGTTCTCCTCGGTGCCGACATCGAAGGAGGCCACCCAATGCCGCGCGAACAGGATCAGCGGCACGGCTGCGACGATGGCAAGGCCGATGCGGAACTCGGGATCGTTCATCAGGCCCTGCCGCCGGGCCGCGGATGTGTCGTTGGAAAAGGTCAGCCGCGACAGCGCGAAGAACAGAAAGCAGAAGACCACCGCCTCGCCCCAAATGCCCGATTCCGCCTGCGCGAGGCCGCCGATGGGCGAGATGCCGGAGGTCGCCATGGTCGACATCGCGTGACACAACGCGACAAAAGGCCGGTCGCCTGTCACCATCAGCAAGAGCCACAGCGCAAGGGTCAGCCCGAGATAGATCGGCACCAGCCCGTGGACGGCCCGGGCGAGCCGGAAGCGCGGATCGGCCTTGTCGCGATGCGCGGCCCCGGGCGCCATGCTTTGGCCGGGTTCGCTGACAGCGGTGACCTCGAAACCGCCAAGGGTCAGCGGCGCGAGGATCGCTGCCGCCGCAATCCACATGAGAAGACCGCCCATCCAGCCCACCTGGGCGCGCCAGAGATGTTCGGCCATCGACAGCCGGTCCGGCGCGAAAAGCGTGGCCCCCGTCGTGGTCAGCGCCGAGACCATCTCGACATAGGCATTGAGAAAGCTCGTGGTGCGCACCGCCTGGTGAAACGGCACGGCCAGCATCGCGGGCAGCAGGATGAAGGCCAGAAGCAGCGCGAAAAGCTGGCGCAGATCGTTGCGGTTGTTGGGCAGGCCCGCGCGGGCGATGCCCAAAAGGCTCGCGATCAGAAACCCCAGGAGGGCCGAGTGAAAAAAGCTGCGCGCGTCGTGATACTCGCCGTAAGCCAGTGCCAGACCGGCAGGGGCCAGCATCGCCAGCGCGGCCGCGCCGGCAAGGAGGATGAGCAAAGGGATGGAGAGAAGGCGCGCCATCGCTCAGAAGAAGTCGATGGAGACCTGCAGGAGCGTCTCGACCGCCGCCACATCCTTCGACAGCGTGAAGATCACGACCTGGTCGCCTTCCTCGACCCGGGTGGAGCCGGAGATCTTGACCACCTTGCCCGCCTTGCGCAGCGCGCCCACGAGAACGCCTTCCGGGAAATCGATGTCGCGGATCTTCTGGCCCGAAATGGGCGAGGTCGAGAGAACCTCCGCCTCGATCACCTCCGCCTCGGCATCGCCGATGGAATAGACCGCCCGCACCCGCCCGTGCCGGATATGCCGCAGGATCGACGAGACGGTGGTGGCGCGCGGGTTGATGTAGGCATCGATTCCGAGGGGCGCCATCAAGGGCGACAGGGTGGGATCGTTGATCAGCGCGATGGCCATCGGACAGCCCTGGTTCTTGGCGCGCACCGCGGCCAGCATGTTGGTCTTGTCGTCATCGGTCACGCAGAGCACCGCATCGGCGCGGCCGATATTGGCCTCCGCCAGAAGCGCGGTATCGAGCCCGTCGCCATGCAGCACGATGGTCTTTTCAAGCTCCTCGGCGGCGCGTTCGGCGCATTTGCGGTTCTTCTCGATCACCTTGGCGCGGATCCGGTCCTCGCGGTCCTCGAGCGCGCGCGCGACCATCAGGCCGACATTGCCGCCCCCGATCAGGACGACACGCTCCTGCTTGCGATTGGGCTTGCCGAAGATCTCCAGCGCGCGGGCCACGTCATCGGCATGGACCATCACGTAGACGCTGTCGCCGATGAAGACCTGGTCACGTGGCTCCGGCGCAAAGAGCGTGCCTTCGCGGCGCACCCCCACGACCACGGCGCGCAGGGTCGAGAAGAGATCGGTGAGCTGGCGCAGCGGCGTGTTCACCACCGCGCAATCCTCCTCGATCGTGAGGCCCAGAAGCTGCGCGCCGCCATCGAGGAAGGTTTCGGTGTCGAAGGCCGCGGGCGCCTCGAGCCGCTGGAGGGCCGCATCGGCCACTTCGCGCTCGGGCGAGATCACCACGTCGATGGGCAGGTGATCGCGGCGGTAAAGATCGGAATAGATAGCGTCGAGATAGCTTTGCGCGCGCAGCCGCGCGATCTTGCGCGGAATCGAGAAGATCGAATGGGCCACCTGGCAGGTGACCATGTTGACCTCGTCGGAGTGAGTGGCGGCGATGATCATCTCGGCATCGGACGCGCCGGCGCGTTGCAGAACGTCCGGATAGGAGGCAAAGCCCGCGATGCCCTGCACATCGAGCGCCTCGGTCGCGCGGCGCACAAGATCGGCATTGCTGTCGACAACGGTGACATCGTTCCGCTCGCCCGAGAGATGCCGGGCGATCTGCCAGCCGACCTGGCCCGCACCGCAGATGATGATCTTCATGGCTGTCCCTGCGCCTTTGGTCGGTACTTCGGTCTGACACGGGGCGCCCGGGCCGTCAATCTGAGCCTGCGCCGTGCCACCCCGTCAGCGCGGGGCGTTGATCTTTGTGCCATGATCCAGCGGGTTTTGATCCGGTGTGTCTTGATCCGGTGGGGCGCGGGGTCTTGCGCCCCCGCGCGCATGTCTGGCCGGATCCGCCCTTTTGGGCGGTCCCGGCGGTCAGAGGGCCCTGCCCTCTCTTGGCCGCAAGCGGCCAATTCACTCCCGGCGGTTTTCGGGAAAGGTGAAGCACGAAAGGGTCTCGCCCGGGATTTCGATGCCTCGGGCTGGCCGGATAAGACCGGGTCCGAACCGTCAAAGGACGCCGAGCCGTTCCGACGTCATTCTGGGATTGCGGAGCGCGCCGTGGCGACCGGGCCGTCAGGCGGTCTGGCGTTCCGGCTCGGCCTCGTCCTCATCCACATGGGCGATGCGGGCACCGCCCTTCGCGGAGGTGACCACCCCCAGCGATTTGAGTTTGCGGTGCAGGGCCGAGCGCTCCATCCCGACGAAATTCGCGGTCCGGCTGATATTGCCCCCGAAACGGTTGATCTGGGTGAGGAGGTATTCGCGTTCGAAGGCCTCGCGCGCTTCACGCAGGGGCATCGTGGCCAGCGTGCCGGACAGCACGACGCGCCCCTCGCCGTCGCCGCCACGCGCGGTTTCCTGCGGCAGCTCTTCGGCTTCGATGGGATCGGAGCTGTCACCCAGGATCAGCACGCGTTCGATCAGGTTCTTCAACTGGCGCACATTGCCGGGCCAGATCATCGTCTGAAGAAGCGCAATCGCATCCTCGGACAGGGCGCGGTTCGGCAGACCCTGCCCCTTGTGGCAGAGCGCGATGAAGTGATCCGCCAGAAGCGCGATGTCCTCGCGCCGGTCCTCGAGCGACGGCACGGCGATCGGAACCACGTTCAGCCGGTGATACAGTTCCTGCCGGAAGCGGCCCGCCTCGATCTCCGTCGCGAGATCGCGATTGGTCGAGGAGATCACCCGCAGATCCACGCGCACCTTGTCCTGCCCGCCGACACGGGTGAATTGCTGATCAACCAGCACGCGCAGGATCTTCGACTGGGTGCCGAGCGGCATGTCGGCCACCTCGTCGAAATAGACGATGCCGCCATGGCCCTGTTCGAGAAGACCGGGCTCGATTCCCCGATCGGCGGTCTCGCGGCCGAAGAGTACCTCTTCCATGCTTTCGGGCGTCACACCTGCGCAATTCACGGTCACGAAAGGCCCGGAAGCGCGGCCGGAATTGGCATGGATGTAGCGCGCGGCCACCTCCTTGCCGCAGCCCGCAGGCCCCGTCAGCATCACCCGACCGTTCGACTTGGTGACCTTGTCGAGCTGGCTCACGAGATTGCGGAAGACCGGGCTTTCGCCGATCATTTCGGCCACATCGGCCTCGCGGCGCTTGAGCTTGTGATTTTCCCGGCGCAGGCGCGAAGTCTCCATCGCGCGGCGGATCACCACCAGAAGCTGGTCGATGTTGAAGGGCTTCTCGATGAAATCATACGCGCCCTGACGGATGGCCGCGACCGCGATCTCGATATTGCCATGGCCCGAAATGATGACCACGGGAATGTCGGGATTGTCGCGCTTGACGGTCTTGAGAATGTCGATCCCGTCCATCTTGCTGTCCTTCAGCCAGATATCGAGGATGATGAGCGCGGGCGGCTCGCCGTTGATTTGCGACATGGCTTCGTTGGAATTGCCTGCCAGACGGATGGTGAAGCCTTCATCCTCGAGGATGTCCCCGATCAGCTCACGAATGTCGCGTTCATCGTCGACGATCAGAATGTCACTCATGTCTCAAACCTCTCTCTCAAACCGTTTCTGTCTTGCGGGCCTCGGGCGGCTGTCCCAGGGGGCCCGGTGTGGCGGGAAGGCGGATCACCGCCATGGCGCCGTAATGCGGGGTCTCGCCGAAGCATGGCGCATCTTCGAGCGTGAGCGTGCCGCCATGTTCCTCGATGATCTTCTTGACGATGGGCAGGCCGAGGCCGGTGCCCTTGTCGCGCGTGGTCACGTAAGGCTCGAACAGGCGGGCGCGGTCTTCGGGCAGGCCGATGCCGTTATCCGCAATCGTGATCTCGGCCCGGTCCCCGTCGATCATCGTCAGGGCGATGCGAATTTCGGGACTGTAGCTGTCGGGCGCCTGGTCCGCCTCTATGAGGCTGGTCGTCGCCTCGCCCGCATTTTTCACGAGGTTGGTCAGCGCCTGGCTGATCATCGTCGCATCGAGCTCCGCGGCGACCGGCCCGTCCGGCAATGACGTCTCGAAGCGCACATCCGGTTGCCCCGCCTCCTGCAGGAGGACCACGCCCTGCACCAGATCGCGCAGATCCTCGGGCTTGCGCTCTGGCTCGGGCATGCGGGCGAATTTCGAGAATTCATCGACGATGCGCCGCAGATCCCCGGTCTGGCGGATGATCACGCCGGTCATCTGGTCGAGCTTCTCGGCATCGTCCTCGGGCAGCGCGCGGCCGAACTTGCGCTTGATGCGTTCTGCCGAAAGCTGAATGGGCGTGAGCGGGTTCTTGATCTCATGCGCGATGCGGCGCGCGACATCGCCCCAGGCGGCCATCCGTTGTGCGGAGACAAGGTCGGTCACATCGTCGAAGGCCACCACGTAGCCTTCAAGCCCGCCATCGTCGCGGCGCCGGGTCGACATGCGCACGAGCAGGTTCTCGAGTTGTCCGTTGCGGCTGACCTTCACCTCTTCCTGCGCGACCTCCGCGCCGGTCTCGATCAGGCGGTCGAAGAGCGGCCCGAATTCAGGCACCACCACGTGAATGGGATGATCCGCGCGCGTCGCACCAATGCCCAAAAGCCGCTCTGCGGAGCGGTTCACGAAGGTCACCCGCCCCTCCGCATCGAGCCCCGCGACGCCCGAGGTGACCGAGGTCAGCACGGAATCGAACAGACGCTGACGCCGCTCGATCTGGCGGGTATTTTCCAGCAGGCGTTCGCGCTGGCCTTTCAGCTGCCGCGTCATCTGGTTGAAATACCGCCCCAACATGGCGATTTCGTCGTCGCCCACGTCCTCCTTGACCTGCACGTCCAGATCGCCGGCGCCCACGCGCTGCGCCGCCCCGGTGAGACGGCCCACGGGGCGCGAAAGCCGTTCCGCGAACCACAGGCCCAGCCAGACGGCCGCCAGGATCAGCAGGACGGCAAAGCCCAGATAAAGCAGCGCGAAGTCGAAAAGCCGCCTGCCCCGTTCGCTTTCCTGTTGCTGGTAGAAACGCGCGGTTTCCTGCGTGTCGTCGAGCAGGTTGAGGATGCCGCCATCCACCTCGCGGCTGACATAAAGGTAGCGGTCCACGAAGGCCTGCAGCGGTACGAGGGCACGAAACTCGTTGTTGTCCCAATCCTCGATGATGGCGACGCCCTCATTGCGCGCCGTCGTCATCTGCGCCCGGGACGGACGCTCGTAGTCGAAAAGATAGGACCGTTCGCCGCGCGCCCGGATCTCCCGATCGCTGTCGATCACATAGGCCTCGCGCAGGCCGCGCTGGATCTGCGCCTGTCCGCTGCCCAGAAGCTGGCGCAGCTCGCCGTCATTCATCAGGGGCTGCGCGCGCCGCGTCGCATCGAGGAACCGCGCAAGCGCGCCTGCATCCTCGATAAGGTCCGCGCGGTGCTCTTCCTCATAGGCTTCTGCGGCAGACAGGGACGCGCCCACAACGTTCTGCACGCGGGTCGAGAACCAAGTCTCAAGCCCGATATTGATGGTCAGGACCGCGAATACCGCGACGGTGATCGTGGGCAAGAGCGCCATAAGGGCGAAGACCCCCGTCAGGCGCAAATGCAGCCGCGAGCCTGCGGATTTCGCCCGTCGCGCCGCGACAAGCCCCGCGACACGCGACAGGACGAGCGCCGCAATCAGCAGGACGTAAACAAGATCGGCCAGAAGGATCAGCCGCAGGCTCAGGTCTGTCCGCTCCGCCCCCTGCAAGGGTCCGAGGACAAGATAAGTCGCGATCGCCAAAACAGGCCCGAGAAGGACAAGTCCCAGGGTGGCGGCATTCTGTACGCGCCGCATGCGTCTGAGCTGCGCAATGCGCGCCCACGACCAATTCCGTGCCCGAGTGGCCACAGCCGACCCTCGTTATCTGCGATCGCGTGATGCGACCAACCGCCATATGTTGTGGTCTCGCCGCTGCTCTGGGCAACGGGGCCACGGTTATGTTGCGGTTTTACATCAATTTGCGGCGTCGTGTCACGCGGATATCGAGGTCTGTGATCTTTTTCCGAAGCGTATTTCGGTTGATTCCAAGCAAATCGGCGCATTTGGCCTGGTTTCCGCCCGTCGCATCGAGGGCAATTTCGATCAGCGGCGCCTCCACTTCGCGCAGGATCCGGGTGTATAGGCCCGGCGGCGGCAGCATGTTGCCATGCAGATCGAAATATCGCCGCAGATGCCGCGCGACCGAGGTGCCCAGCTTTTCCGTATCGCCGCCGCGCAGGATCGGGCCTGTCTCGGGCTGGTTGCCGAGCACGGCCTCCACCTCGGAACGGGATATTTCCTCGGTCCGGGCGGTCAGGGACAGGCGGCGCAGCGCGTTTTCAAGCTGACGCACATTGCCCGGCCAGGAATAGGCGCGGAACAACTCTGCCGCTTCCTTGGAAAGCCAGCGTGCCGAGCCGCCCTCGCGGTCGATCCGCATCAGGAAATGCTCCGTCAGAAGGGCGATGTCATCGACTCGCTCGCGCAGGGACGGCACCTGGATCGTGGCTCCCGACAAACGGTAATAGAGGTCGCGGCGCACGCGGCCTTCCTCCATCGCGATGGACAATTCCCCCTGCGACGTCGCCATGAAGCGCGGCACATGCTCGCCCGGCACATCCATCATGCGCACGATCCGGGCCTGCACTTCCTCGTCGATATCGCCCACTTCCTCGATCAGAAGCGTCCCGCCCTTAACCCGTGCGAGGATGCGCGACGGACCTTCGAGATCTGCCAGTTCGGAGCCCGTCACCATGACGAATGGCAGCGTGCGGCGGTCGGAGAAATCGTGAATGGCCCGCGCGATCAGGCTCTTGCCCGTGCCGGACTCGCCCGAAATCAGGACCGGCAGATCGGTGTTCATCACCTTCGCCACTAAACGGTAGAGCGCCTGCATCGCGGGCGTCTTGCCCACAAGCGGCAATTCCTCGGGGCCGTCCGCATGTTCAACGGGCTCGTCGCGGCGCGGCGCACGGTTGCGGTTTTCCAGCGCGCGGGCCGTCCGTTTCATCAGATCCGGCAGATCGAAGGGCTTGGGCAGGTAGTCGTAGGCCTCCGCCTCGGCGGCCTGGATCGCGGTCATGATCGTGTTCTGCGCCGAGATCACGATCACCGGCAGGTCGGGCCGGTCCTGCTGGATTTTCGGAAGCATTTCCAGACCGTTGCCATCGGGCATGACCACGTCCGATATGACCACGTCGCCCTTGCCCTCGCCGACCCAGCGCATGAGCGTCGTGAGCGACGAAGTAGCATGCACCTTGCACCCTGCCCGCGTCAGCGCCTGGGTCAGGACCGTGCGGATCGTGCGGTCGTCATCTGCAACCAGTACCGTGCCATCCATCACTCATTCTCCTTCGCGTCTTTGGGCGCCAGCGGCAGCGAGATGCGGAACACGGTCCGCCCCGGCACGCTGTCGACGGAAATCCAGCCGTCATGGTCGGATATGATCTTCGAGACGAGCGCGAGGCCGAGCCCCGTGCCGTTTTCGCGTCCCGAAACAAACGGCTCGAACACGTCGCCCCGGATATCCTCGGGCAGGCCCGGCCCGTCATCGATGATCTCGATCTGCAAGGGCAACGTCTGGCCGGAGCCGTCCGCGCGGCGCAGCTTGAAGCTGTGCTCGTAGAAGGTGTGCAGGCGGATCCTGCCCCCCTCCTTCTGATCCGCCGCTTCCGAGGCATTCTTCAGAAGGTTGAGCACCACCTGCAGCAACTGGTCGGGATCCCCATGCGCCAAGGGCAGCGACGGGTCGTAATCCTCGATCATGGTCATATGCGCGCCGAAGCCCAGAAGTGCCGAGCGGCGGGCGCGGTCCAGAACGTCGTGGATATTCACCGGTTTGCGCTCGGGCGCGGAGAGGTTTCCGAATTGCTCCACCTGCTCGAGCAGCTTCACGATGCGCCGAGTCTCGCTGACGATCAGGTCGGTCAGCTCAAGGTCGTCCTTGCTGAGCCCCATGGAGAGAAGCTGCGCCGCGCCCGCGATCCCCGCGAGCGGGTTCTTGATCTCGTGCGCGAGCATCTCGGCCATGCCGATGGCCGATTTCGCCGCCGCCTTCACCGAATTGTTCTGCGTCATGCGCCCGGCCAGCTCGCGCGGCGAGACCAGGACGATCATCCAGTCCATCTGGCCTTGCAGCGGCGAGATATGCAGCGAGCAGATCCGCGGCGGGCGCGAACCCGTGCCGACATCGACATCATTGACGAAAAGCGGCGTCCCGTTGGCGCGCGCCTTGGCGAAACTCTCCTCGATGGGCGCATCGACGGCGAGACGGTCCCAGATGGGCTGGCCGGTGATCCACTTGGCCGAGTTGTTCATGAACCCTTCCGCGGCGGGGTTCATGTCGGCGATATTGTCCGAGGCGTCGATCAGCAGCGCCGGGATCGGCAGCGATGACCAGAGCGAGAGCGCAAGCGCGGTGTTCATGCGGCGACCACCTCCGCTCCGATCAGCGCGGCGGGCAGAAGGCGCAACACGTCCTCCGGCGATCTGGCGGTCAGAACCTCGCGCCGCAACGCGGAAGGCGTGCCTGCCTCATCCATGTACCAGCCAAGGTGTTTGCGCGCGACTTTGAGACCGAGCTCGGCGCCGTAGAACGCGAGCATCGCCTCGTAATGCGCTGAAACCATGTCCAGAAAGGCGTTTCCGGTGGGGATGTCGGGCGCGGGTCCATATCCCAAGCCGGCCGCGATCTCGGCCAGCCGCCAGGGCGCACCCTGCGCGCCGCGCCCGACCATGACACCTGCCGCACCGGAGCGGCTCAGCGCCTGGGCCGCACTTGCCGGATCGACGATATCGCCATTCGCGATGACCGGAATGCCGACCGCGTCTGTCACGCGTCGGATCGCGGCCCAATCCGCCCGGCCCTTGTAGAACTGGCAGCGCGTGCGTCCGTGGATCACCACCATCTGTACGCCTGCACCCTCCGCCCGGCGCGCAAGATCAGGCGCGTTCAGGCAGCCATCGTCCCAGCCGAGCCGCGTTTTCAGCGTCACAGGCACGGATACCGCGCCCACCACGGCCTCGATCAGCCGCAGCGCATGGTCGGGATCGCGCATCAAGGCAGAGCCCGAATAGCCACCCGTCACCTTTTTTGCAGGGCAGCCCATGTTGATATCGATCACCCGCGCGCCGGAGGCTTCCACGACCCGCGCGGCCTCCCCCATCCAGTAGGGATCGCGGCCTGCAAGCTGCACCGACGTGTTCTCGATCCCGAAGCCAAGCTCGGCTTTCTCGCGCGTCGCCCATTTGCCCTGCACGAGTTCCTGGCTTGCGACCATCTCGCTCACCACCAGCCCCGCGCCGAACCGCGACACGAGGTTTCGAAAGGGCAGATCCGTGATTCCCGCCAGAGGCGCGAGAAAGACCGGGGTGGAAATGGCAGTGCCGCCGAGTTTCACTCGAAAACGCCTATTTGGTGTGCAGATGCTTCCAGCTACTCCGCAGCCTGCGATCAATCAACGCCATACGGGGTTTACGCGGCACCGCCTCCGGGCAGTTGCGTAAATTTTAGGCAGACACCGCAAAGATTGCGCCCATTCAGCCGCTCTTCTAAGGATACCTGCGTCAGATGAAGGACCAGATTTTGCGCTATGCCGCGATCATTGTCGCTGCCGGTCGGGGCACCCGCGCCGGTGGCCAAGTGCCCAAGCAATGGCAGGACGTTGCGGGCCGCCCTGTCGCGGCCTGGACGCTTGAGCGGTTCGCAGGCGCCACGACGCGCATCCTCGTCGTCAACGAAAGCGACATGGAGCATGCCCGCCAGTTCGCCACCACCCCGGACATCCGTGTGGTGACAGGCGGAGCGAGCCGTGCTGCCTCGGTGCGTGCGGGGCTCGACGCGCTGGTCGACAACGCCCCGGAGCGCGTCCTCATCCACGATGTCGCCCGGCCCTGCATCACATCAACTGTCATCGACAACGTTCTGACTGCGCTTGATAATTTCGCAGGCGCAGCTCCAGCGTTACCGGTGACCGATGCGCTGTGGTCCGGGCGGGATGGACAGGTTGCGGGGATCACGCCCCGCGACGGGCTTTTCCGTGCACAAACACCGCAGGGCTTTCACTATCCCGCCATCCTTGCCGCTCACGCAAGCGCCAGCCCCGACGCGGCTGACGATGTTGCGGTCGCATTGGCCGCAGGCCTGCCTGTCGCCATCGTCGAAGGCTCTGAAGACAATCTGAAAATCACCGGCCCCGCGGATTTTGCCCGCGCAGCCGCGATCCTGGAGAGACAGAATGGACATTAGGCTCGGCAACGGGTTCGACGTGCATCGCTTCGCCCCCGGCGACCACGTCACGCTGTGTGGCGTGAACATTCCGCATCACAGCCGCCTCGACGGTCATTCCGATGCGGATGTCGCCATGCACGCGGTCACGGATGCGATCTACGGCGCCTTGGCCGAGGGTGATATCGGACGTCATTTCCCGCCCTCCGACCCTCAGTGGAAGGGCGCTGCCAGCGACATCTTTCTGCGCCATGCCATGGCATTGGCCAAGACGCGCGGCTTTACGATATCGAACATAGATGTGACGATTATTTGCGAAACACCCAAGGTGACCCCGCACGCATCGGACATGATTGCAAAAATGGCTTCGATCATGGAGCTTGACCCGTCGCGCGTCTCGATCAAGGCCACCACCTCCGAACAGCTCGGATTCACAGGGCGCGAGGAAGGCATCGCGACGATCGCAACGGCTGCCTTGGTGGCGCCATGACCCGGATGATCGCGACCGTCCTCGGCGTTGGCTATCTGCGCCCGGCGCCGGGCACCTGGGGCTCGCTTGCCGCGCTGCCGCTTTTCTGGGGCCTGTATGAGCTTGTCGGCTTTTTCGGCACACTGCTGGCCATTGCAGTTGTCACGGCGCTCGGCACGTGGGCCATTGCCGCCGAAACCAGAGGCAAGAGCGATCATGACCCGTCCGAGATCGTGATCGACGAGGTCGCAGGGCAATGGATTGCTTTGCTGACAGTGGCTTACGGCGCGCACTTCACCGGAAGCGACATCATCGCCCTGTGGCCAGGCTGGGTCGCAGGCTTCGTCTTCTTCCGCCTGTTCGACATCTGGAAACCCTGGCTGGTGGGCCGGGCCGATCGCATGGGCACGGCCTGGGGCGTCATGCTTGACGACCTGATCGCCGGCGCTTTCGCGGCGCTGGCGACCTTCGTGCTGGGTGCCCTCTGGCACGTGGTCTTCCTGTGAGCGCGCTGGCAGGAAACCTGCTCAAGGCAGCCCAGGCGCGCGGGGTCACGATCACCACGGCCGAAAGCTGTACGGGCGGCATGATTTCCGCGGCGATCACGGATATCGCGGGCTCCTCCGCGGTGTTCGAGCGCGGCTTCGTCACCTACTCCAATGCCGCGAAGACGGAGATGTTGGGCGTGTCCGAGGCGACGCTTGCCGCCCATGGCGCCGTCTCCGAAGAGGTCGCGCGCGAGATGGCGCAGGGCGCAAAAGACGCGGCGCGCGCGGATCTCGCCGTCGCGGTCACCGGCATCGCAGGCCCCGGCGGGTCGGAGCACAAGCCCGAAGGCCGGGTCTGCTTTGCCCTGGCAACTAAAGACGGGATTTCCAGCGAAACCGTCGAATTCGGCGCGATTGGACGGGCGCAGGTCCGGGCGAACACACGGGGCCACGCCCTGCAAATGCTGCTCGATGCGTTGACCGTGTAGGTCGCGACACGCCTTACGAGGTTGTGTCGACGCGGCCTGCCTCGGGCGGGAGGCTTGCGATCTGCCCGATCAGGTAGCCATTTGCCGCCTCCCGACCCAAAGGCCTGACAGGCGCCTCGCTGTGCGGCTGTGGGGCCGGTGGTGGGAGCAAGAGCTGATCCGTTTTCCTGTCGTCTTGCCTGTCCATGACCCGTCTCGTGCAAAATGCACGCAGGGTCTGACGCGGCAATCGGGCGAAATTCGGGAAAATCGCCGACATGATAGGGAAGGGTTAACGTCTCTAGCCGTAAAGTGCTGCGGCCCGCCGCTCAAATGCGCGTACGATTCGCTGCATTGCCTCATAGAAGAACATGCCGGCCGCGCCTTGCAGGATGCGGTTCTTGAACTCAAAATCCACGAAGAAGGAGACTTCGCACCCGCCTTCCACATTCCTGAAATTCCAGCGGCTTTCCATGTATCGGAATGGCCCGTCGAGGTATTCGGTATCGATCTGGCCTTTTTCGGGCCAAAGCGTCACGCGGCTGCCAAACCGTTCGCGGAACACTTTGAACGAGATCACCAGATCGGCCAGCATTTCTGTGCGGTCACCTTTGTCTTCGGTCGAACGGACCCGTGCTGCCGCGCACCATGGCAGGAATTCGGGATATTTCCCGACATCCGCCACAAGCGAATACATCTGATCCGCCGTGTAAGGCAGCTTCTTCGTCTCGGAATGCGTGGTCATGAGGCTCCGGTCCGGTGGTGACACTGCGCAAAGATGTCGTATAGAGGCACGGGGAAATCAAGGGATCGGGATGTCTCAGCCTGCCACACAACCGCGCACGCAACCGGCCTATGTCATCGATGAGATGATATCAGCAAAGTCGATCGCCGCCCGGATCGAGGCGCTCGCGCGCAAGATCGAAGCGGAATTCGACGCCACCGACAAGCTGGTCGTCGTGGGGCTGTTGCGGGGCTCCTTCGTTTTCATTGCCGATCTCGTGCGCGAACTGCGCCTGCCGGTCGAGGTCGATTTCCTTGAGGTCTCCTCCTACGGTGACGCGATGGAGAGCAGCCGGGAAGTGCGCATTCTCAAGGACTTGCGGACCGGCATTGAAGGGCGCGACGTGCTCGTGGTCGAAGATATCGTCGATACCGGCTACACGCTCAGCCACGTGATCCGCCTGCTGCAAAGTCGCAATCCGCACAAGCTGCGCACCATTGCACTTCTGGACAAGCCGTCGCGGCGTGAGGTCGAGGTGCGCGCCGACTGGATCGGCTTCGACATCCCGGATGAATTTGTCGTGGGATATGGCATCGATTACGCCCAGCGGGATCGCAACCTGCCGCATATCGGCAAAGTCCGCTTCACCGAATAGGCCTGATATGCGGATGCTCATGCGGATGCGGCTCTGGGCGCAGAACCCCAAGAGCGAGAAGCAGGTCAAATTCATGCTGGCGATCATCGCCGCCTGCCTTGCGCTATACGCCGTGGAGCGCTGGATCGGCTGGCCCGACGCGCTGAGCACGAACCGCACCGCGCCGCCGAACCGGGTGGCCGATTGAGTGCTGCGCCGTGCGGGTCAGGTCTCCGCCCCCTCAACTAAAACACCATCCCTTCCAGCAGCGGTCGCCCTTGCGCGATGCGCGCCCATCCAAGCGGCGCGAGGTCGAGCGTGCGATAGGCGCCGTGGGCGATCCACTCCGCCACGCCCCGGCCCGCAGCAGGCGCGTGCTGGATGCCGTGGCCGGAAAAGCCTGTGCAGAAGAGAAGGTTGCCGTAGCGATCATGCGGCCCGATCACCGCGTTCTGGTCGAGCGTGCACATCTCGTAATGCCCGGCCCAGGCGCGGCTTACGCGCAACTCCTCCATGGCCGGGATGCGATGGGCGAGCGGTGGCCAGAAAGCCTCCAGCAGCAGATCGTGATCGGGGTCGAGATCGTCGGGCGCATGGCAATCGCGCTCGGGCGGCGGCTGGATCCCCCCGATGAAGCCCCGGCCTTCCGGTCGGACCCACAGCCCGGACGTATCGAAGATCATCGGAACACCCGCCCCCGGGACCAGCGCATCGAACGCGAACGCCGTGCGTTTCTTCGGCACCACGGGCAGGTCGATCCCGATTGCGGCCACCAGAGGCGCGGACAGGGCGCCTGCCGCGATCACGCACCAATCGCAGGCAAGGCGCGTGCCATCTGCGAGTTGCACCGCGTCAACGGCCTCGCCCCGGACGCAAAGCCCTGCCACCTCGCCCACAAGGTAGGTCACGCCCGCGGCTTTCGCACCGGCGCGCGCGTGGCTCAGTAGCGACCAGGCGTCGAACCAGCCCTCATGCCGGGTTCCGAACGACCCGCAGGCTAAGTCTTCGGTGTTCAGAAAGGGAAACCGGGCGGACAAGGCCCGCCGGTCCAGCAGTGCAACCTCGGCCCCGGCCGCATTTTGCATCGCGACAAGACGCGCACGGTCCTCTGCCGCATCGGCCGCCGACAACACGAGGTAGCCACCTTCGCGAAACGCCATCTCCGCAGCTCGCGCGCGCAGGAAGGCCGCGCCGTAAAGAGACATCTCCACAAGGAGTGCCGTGTCGAATTGCGTGCGGATCGAGGCGGCGGACAGCGCCGTGGAGGAGCGTGCATAGCTCAGATCGCGCTCGATCACCGTGATGGGGCCGGTGAAGCCCGCCTCGCGCAAGGACAGCGCCGTGAAGCTGCCCATGGCAGCCCCGCCGACGACGACGACATGATCAGGCAAAAGGTTTCACTGCAATTCCAGCGGCTTCCAGCCCGTTTTTCACCTTCTGCGCCAGCGCCACGGCGTCAGGTGTATCGGAATGCACGCAGATGGAGTCGATGGGCGTTTCAAGCTTCTTGCCCGACACTGTCTCAATCGCCCCCTCGGCCACCATCTGCGCCACGCGGGCGGCTGCAATCTCCGGGTCATGGATCACCGCACCGGGCTTCTTGCGATTGACCAGCGTGCCGTCTTCCTCATAGGCGCGATCCGCGAAGATCTCCGACGCGACGGTCAGCCCGGCCTCGCGCGCGGCGCGTTCCTGATGACCAAGCGCTATGGAGAGCGACACGAGGCTCGGGTCCACCGCCTTGATGGCGCGGGTCACGGCCTCGCCCACCTCGCGGTTCTGCGAGCCGAGATTGCCCAGCGCGCCATGCGGTTTGACGTAAGTGATCTTGTAGCCCGCATAGGCCGCGAGGGCCTGCGCCGCGCCGACCTGGTAGGCCACGAGCCGCTCGATCTCTCCGGTGGAGAAGGGAATGTTGCGCCGACCGAAGCCCCAGAGGTCGGGAAAGCCCGGATGCGCGCCGATGGCCACGCCGCGCTCCTTGGCCATGGCGAAGACGCGGGCCATGATTTCCGGATCGCCTGCGTGAAAGCCGCAAGCCACGTTGGCCGAGGAGACGATGCCGAGGATCGCCTCGTCATCGCCCGATTGGTAGGCGCCGAAGCCCTCGCCCATATCCGAATTCAGATCGACCCGCGTGACCGCCATCTTGCCCTCCATGCGCATGTTTGGCCCTCAGGGAACGGCATGCAGCCGCGGCTTGCAAGGGCAGACCGCAACGGTCGGGCTCAGTCGGGAACGGGCACCGTGTAGTTCAGCACCATCCGCCCGCCATCGGGGTAGATCGTCTGCCCGACCATGTAGGAGGCATCGGGCCCGGCGAGGAAGGCGGCGACAGCGGCGATCTCTGACGGCTCCCCGCAGCGGCCCGCGGGCGTGCGCGACAGGATCGTCTGACGCGCGGCGTCGGATTGCATGACCGACTGGCGCACCATGTCGGTCAGGATCGTGCCCGGCCCGATGGCATTGACGCGGATCCCGTGCGGAATGAGCCCCACGGCCATGACCGCAGTCAGCTGCTTCATGCCACCCTTGGAGCAGGCATAGGCCACGGTGTTGGGGATCGCGAGTTCGGCATTGACGGACGACATGTTGATGATCGCGCCACCTTCGCCCTGCGCCTTCATCTGCCGACCGACGGCCTGCCCCAGAAGGAACGGCGCCTTGAGGTTCACGGCCATGGTCTTGTCGAAGCCATCCTCCGGAAAGTCGAGAAAATCGGCCTGCACGATGATGCCCGCATTGTTGATCAGCACATCGACTTGGCCGAATGCATCCACACAGGCCGCAACGATGCCCGCCGCGCCGTCCGCGCCCAGTGCGGCAAGGTCGGCCACATGCGCGACGGCCCGGTCGCCCAAACGGTCGGCGGCGGCAAGGAGCGCCTCCTCCTTGATATCCACCATGAACACCCGATCGCCATCGGCAATGAAGCGTTCGGCACAGGCCAAGCCCAGCCCCTGCGCGGCGCCTGTGACGATAACGGCTCGGTCTGTTTGTCTCATGTGTCGCATCCTTACGTTTCTGTTGCGGTGCAGTGTGACAGCCGGACCCGCAGGTGCAAGAGGACGGCGACCTGATCAGACCGCCTGATCCCGCGACCATGACAGCGCGTCCCATGCGGCCACGACCTGCGCCGCACGGTCGCTGACCGCATCTGCAGGCAAGCCCGGCTCATAAAGCGCCGTTCCAAGACCGAAACCGCTGATGCCCACAGCGTGCCAATCCGCGAAATCCGCAGGCGCCACGCCACCCACCGCATAGCTGCGCGCATCGGGCGGCAGGATGGCCGACAGCGCCTTGAACCCGTCGGGGCCCAGCTTGAAGGCCGGAAACAGCTTGAGCCCGTCCGCGCCATTGCGCAGGGCTGCCACGCATTCGGTGGCGGTGAAAACACCGGGATAGGACAGCAGGCCAGCCTGTTTGGTCGCGACGATCACGCGCGGATTGCAATCCGGCGACACGACCATCCGCGCGCCCATATCGCGCAAGCGCAACACGTCGCCCGGATCGAGGACCGTGCCTCCGCCGATAATCGCGCGGTCCTGCGCCACCTCGACCATGGCCGCGATGCTTTGCCAGGCATCCGGCACGTTGAGCGGCACCTCGATCTTCGTGATCCCCGCCGCGATCAGCGCTTCGGTGACGGGGGCGGCCTCTGCAGGCGTGATGCCGCGCAGAATGGCGATGATCTCCCGGCTCATGATGCGCCCCCGGTCATCCCGGCCCGCGCGGCAACGAGCCCCCCCAGCGTGGCCGCCTCGGCATCGATGATCCGGGCCGGGGCGCCCTGCGCCGCGAGGGCCGCGCGATAGGCCTGCGCCAGAGTCCCCTCACCCACGATCAGGACCTGCTGTCCCAGCCAATAGGCGCGCGCGCCCGCAAGCTCCATGCCGATCAGTAGCCCGCAGAGGCGCGCCCGGGCCGTGGCCGGATCGAGGCCCGACAAAAGCGCCTCGGCACGGAGCGAGAAGAGGTTGGCCCCCATCGGTGCGGGGCGCGACATGCCCTCGCTCACCGCGTCGAGGAAGGCCGCCTCGTCCCAGCCATCGCCGCCCACCGCATGCCGCAGCACCGAATGCTCGGCGAGCAGGTCGATGAGTTCGCCTGTCAGATAGGTCCGGAACGACACCACTTCGCGGGCCGAGACCTGCGCCCATTTCGTATGCGTGCCGGGCAGGCAGATCACCCCGTCGAAATTGGGCTGCGCGGCGAAAACGCCCGCGATCTGCGTCTCCTCCCCGCGCATGAGATCGACGGGCTTGTCCTGCTTGAGCCCCGGCAGGATGCGGACGTCAAGGCGCGGATCGAGGGTCAGCGCACGCATCGCCTGCGCCATGCCGGGCGGCGCAGAAGGCACCGCGCGATAGGGTGCCTCGGCCCAGCCGTCCCGTGATCCGGCAGCACCACATATCACGATCATCACGCGGCCATCCAAAGGAAGCGCATCGCCAACGAGGTCGAGCAAGGCCGCCTCGAACCCGTCGCGCGGCACTCTGTCCACGCCCTGATCAGAACTGCGGCGATCCAGAATGCTGCCATCCGCGCCGATCAGCCAGGCGCTGAGATGCGTCATGCCCCAATCGACGGCGATCCAATCTGTGACGCTCATGCCGCCACCCTCCCGCCAGCGGGCCTTGTTGTGTCAATGTCGCAGCGCGGAAGAGTTCGGGTCATCGCGGGCTTTTCCCTCTGGAATGGCAGCTTTGGCGCGGGGCCTACTATGCCTCGAGCGGGCCCTCAAGGACGGGGTCGTCTCTCGGGGAAAGACCGAAGGAAAACGCCCAGCCAGTGACAGCCGCATCGCGTCAAAAGGTATGGGGTCACTCCACCGCGTCCGCGTCCGTCGCCAAGTCGAGACCTTCGAACCAATCGAGCGCCATCGCGGCCCAGCCCTCGGGCACAGCGTGGCCGCCATCGAAAAGCGCGAATTCCAGTGCAGCCCCCGGACCGCATCCATCCCATGTACGGCGCATATAGGTGGCGTCGGTTGCGAACCGGTCCGCCATCAGCGGGCATCCATTGGCCCGGCGCCAGACATCCATCGCGTACCAGACATCACCCTGCGCCACCGCACCGGGCGCGTCCGGGGCAGCGCCGCGCAACAGCCGCCCTTCCAGCGGCACGACCTGATCGCGCCAGCCATGGGTGTGCAACAGGCGCACAGGCCCCTCACAGGACGCGGGGTGTGGTCGCCAGAAACTGCCTGCCACCGGCGCGTAAGCGGCAAAGGTGTCAGGGGCGGCGCAGGCCAGATAGCTCGCCATCGAACCGCCTATGGAAAAGCCTGACAGGAGCATCGCATCGGGAGACAGGCCGAACCGGTCTGCGGCGGCATCGCGCACCGATTGCAGAAAAGCGACCTCGTCCCGCGGCGCGGCGCGCTCGGGATTGAAAGCCCAGGTGCGTCCGTTGCGACCCTCACGCGGAATGCCGTCGGGCGCGATCACGGCGTATCCGCGGCCGAGCGCCGTCTCGACCACGCCGCGCATGCTCAGCGTGCCCTGCCCGCTAGAACCCCATCCGTGCAGGAACATCAACGCCGCCCCGTCCGCGCGCGGCTCCGTCGGCAATTCGATGTGATAGGTCCCGCCCCCCGGCAGCGCACAGGGGCCCGGCGCATCGCCGCAGCCCGCCTTCGCGGTCAGGGGAAGCGCAGACAGAAAAACGACAAGCAGAGCCGCGAGACCTCGCATGACAGACCCTTTCATTGCGATCCGGGCTGCAACCTAACGCACGATCACTCCGCGGCCATGGGGGCCGCCTCCGGCGCATCGAGTGCGGCCCGCAGGCGCGCACGCTCGGCACGGGCATGCATCTGCACGCGCGGCTCACGCAGGGACAGAGGCGTATCGAGGCGGAGCGGACGGAACCGCAGCTTCGAAACTTCCAGCGAGGAGAGCCGCGACAGCACCGTCGCGAAGGCCAGGCTGAGCGCGACCGGGGCCAGCCAGAGCGACAGCACCCCTGCGGCCATGCCAGCGATCATAACGATGCCCAGCACCGTCTCGGCGGCGTGAAAGCGCAGAAGAACCGGCCAGGAATGGCGCTGCGTGCCGCGTGCCTGCGGAGCCCAGGTCGCGGCCTTGCCCGAGAAGGAGGCCAGGACCGCAAGGCTCTGCTGCACCATCAGGATCGGCGCATACAGGATTGCGAGCGCAATCTCGACACAGGTGGTGGCCGCGAACCGTCCGATCCCGCCATAAAGCCGCACGACCCCCGGCGAGGCCGCGAGAAGGGCTGCCGCCACGATCTTGGGCAACAGAAGCATCGTGTAGATGAAGGCCAGGAACCAGACCCCGTCGATGCGGCTCACAGTGGGCCAGACCGGGTAGAACGGGTTGGCCGGGCTGAAATAGCTGGGCTCGACCGCGCTCATCGGCAGGAAGGCCGACCACAGGACCAGAAGCGCGAACCAGGCGGGCGACAGAAGATAGGCGAACGCGCCCTGCAGAAGATGGAAGCGCGTGATGGGATGGAAGCCGCGGGCCGCCAAAAGACGCAGATGCTGGAGGTTGCCCCGACACCAGCGCCGGTCGCGCAGCACGTAATCGATCAGCGAGGCGGGCGTCTCCTCGAACGAGCCGCCTGCGTGGGGCAGGAAGCGCACGGACCAGCCTGCGCGGCGCAGCATGCCGGCCTCCACGAAATCATGGCTCAGGATCAATTCGGATTGCCCGTTGCGCCCCGGCAGATGCGGCAGCTGGGCGCTCGCGGCGAAGGCACGGGTCCGGATGATCGCGTTATGGCCCCAGTAATTGCCTTCTTTCTGGGACCAGATCGACAGGCCTTCTGCGGCGAGCCAGCCATAGACGGAGGTGGCGAATTGCTGCATCCGGCCAAACAGCGTCTCGGCGGAGATCAGCACCGGGAAGGACTGGATCAGGCCGGCATCGGGATCGCGGGCCAATGCGTCGGAGAGCCTGCGGATCGCGGCACCGGTCATCAGGCTGTCGGCATCGAGCACGATCATCGCATCCCAGGCCGCGCCATATTCCGCAATCCAGCCGTTGATGTTCCCGACCTTCTTGTCGGTATTGGCGTTGCGGCGGCGGTAATAGACGTCGATCTGCCGGGCCTCTTCGGCGCGCAGATGCTGCACCGCGCGCCATTCCTCGGCGGCGATTTCGGAATCCTGCGTGTCGGACAGGATGAAGAACGCGTAGCTGTCGCGGCGACGGCCCCGTTCAAGCTCGCGGCGCATGGCGGCGACATTGCCCATCACGTCCGACGGCGTCTCGTTATAGACGGGCACGAGAAGCGCGATCTTCTGCTCCGGGCCGCGCGCCCGGGCCTCGCGTCCCCGACCGAGCCAAAGCCGGATCACCGCCATCACAACGGCCGAGACTGACAGCGACACCCAGACGAAGGTCAGACCGATGAGCAGCGTGGCCAGCGCCTCGCCCCAGGTGAAGCCGCCCGTGTCGAACCAGCGCACTAGGCCCACGATCAGCGACAGCGTGATCGCGATGGCCGGGCCGAAGGCACCGACGCGCCAAGCCAGATCACGCAGCCTGCGGCGCGGAAGGGAATGCACGGGCGTGTCGGCCCGGTCGAAGCGTTGCGGCGCGAGATCGAGCGGCGCGCGCGGCGGCATCATGGGATCGAGCGGCCGTGTCATCGTGTCCACCTGTATAGCCAAACTTCGGATAAGGGTCCGTCGCCTGCACGCAGCTGCGCGCGCATCTCGATGAGGTCGGCATCGCCGGGTTCGAGCTTGAAGCCGAGCCGCAGCCCGCCCGTCTGCGGATTGTCTTCCACGATGGGCGCAACAATTGTGCCGTCCGAGGCGCGCACCAAGGGAGTGATTTCGTCGCGGGCGACGGCCATGCTTTCTTCGTGGGCGAAATCGATGGTGAAGCGGAGCCCGCCCCCCCGATCCGCGCCGGCACGGGTATTGGCGACCTTGAGACCGGTGCCGTATTCGGTGCGCGCACCCCACGTCATGTCGTAGGAGAAGGCGCGCGACTGCCCGGGCTCCAGCGGCGATGCGGGCCGCCAATAGGCGACGATATTGTCGTAGATCTCGTCATCGGTGGGAATTTCCACCAACGTGACCTCACCCGCGCCCCAGCCCTCGCGGGGGGCAATCCAGAGAGATGGACGGCGGTGATAAAGCGCCTGCAGATCGCCGAAATCCTCGAAGTTCCGCGCACGCTGCATCAGGCCGAAGCCCTTGGGGTTGTTGTCGAGAAAACCGCTGATCTGGAGCGTGCGGGGATTGGCCAGCGGACGCCAGATCGTCTCTCCGCCGCCATTGACGATGGAAAGCCCGTCCGAGTCGTGGATGGCAGAGCGGAAGTCGGAGAACCGGTCGCGGTTCGTCTCGTCGAACTGGAACATCGAGGTCAGCGGCGCGATGCCCATATTCGTCACACGCTCGCGCGCGAACACCTCGGCCTCGACCCCGATCTCGAGCGTATCGCCGGGGATGATCTCGAACCGGTACGCGCCGGTCACGGACGGGCTGTCCATGAGCGCATGAACCACGATCCGGTCGGATTCGACCTCCGGCCGCTCGAGCCAGAAATGCCGGAACTCGGGAAATTCCTCGCCATCGGGCGACGCGGTGTCGATGGCGAGCCCCCGCGCGGACAGCCCGTACGTTTGACCAGCACCGATACCCCGGAAATAGCTGGCGCCCTGGAAGACCGCGAATTCGGTGTAGATGTCCTGCCGTTCCAGTTCTGCGCGCAGGCGGAAACCGGAATAGCCAAGCGTCTCGTCGACGGGAAGATCGGGGAACTTGTCGGTCGTATCGAACACGCCCATGTCGAACAGCACGGGGCGCGCCTGCCCCGCTTCCACCACCTCAAGGCGGATCGGCGTCGGGAAATAGAGCCCCGGTGCGAAGACATCGACGCGGACGGGCGTGCCCTCCTCGCCCTCCCAAAGCGCGTTGCGGGCATCGAACCAGATCTTGCGGTACTGATCGTAGCTGATCTCGGTCCAAGCGTCGGGAATCCGCGTGGGGGGCTGATACGCCTCGGAGGCCATGCGTTCAGCCATCGCGCGCACATCCGCAGGCGTGAAAGGCCGCCCCTCGCCCAGTTGCAGGCCGGGCTCAACCGCCTCTTCCGTGGCGGCGAACGCGTTCGTGGCAGGCAGAGCCGACAGGGCCAGAAGCCCCTGAATGAGTTCGCGCCGCAGCATTGCCATTTATCCCTTCGACTTGCGCCAGGGTTGGGATTTGAACCAACCCGCTCCGTAGGCCACTGCCACGAGCAGCAATGCACCTGCGGCATTAACAAGCAGCATCGACAAGTGGTTCCGGCCGGTGACGTCAAGAACGGTGCCCATGATCCGCGCCAGGAACATCGAGGTGATGAAAACGGCGAGAGATTGCTGACCGACCTTCATGATGACGGCGAGAACCCGCCGCCAGGCCTCTGCCGCAAGGCCCGCCGTGTCGGACGGGATCAGGCGCACCCCGCGCGGTCCGACCGCGACCCACGCCAGATAGGCAAGGGACAGGAAGTGCACGTAGCGCAAGAGGCCGAAATCGGTCTTGGCGATCAGAAGCGCATAGTCGGAGCGCCATTCGCGGGCATAGTCCCACGCCCCGATCAGACGGAAATAGGCAAAGGGCAAGGTCAGCAGGACGATGGCCAGCGCCACCAGAACGAGGCGCCGATCCACCGGCGGCGCGGGCAGCCAGCCTGCCATGAACGCAAAGCCCGTGAAGAAGATCAATTGCCAGCCGAATGGATTGAAGAACCATTCCCGCGCCGACCAGGGCTCCGCGGGCAAATACACCAGATCCGCCTGCGCAAAGGCCCAGACCGTCACGACCACCAGCGCCGCCAATCCGCGATGCACCCAGACGAGCGCCACGAAAAACGGCATCATCGCCAGGATCACCAGATACATGGGCAGGATGTCGAAATAGTTCGGCACATAGGTCAGCGTCATGAGCGCCATGAGATTGCGCTCGGGATTGTTGAAGAACGGGTGGAGGTTGAGCTGGCCGATATAGTCGCGCTCCAGCGCCCCGCTGGCATTGAGCGCGGCCATGGTGGCGGCAATGGCCAGAAAGAGGCCGATATGCGCCCAGTAGACCTGCCAGCAGCGAAACGCGACGCGGGCCGCCCCCAAGGCCCAGCCTCGCGTGGCGAAGACCTTCCCGAAGGCGATGGCCGAGGCCATGCCAGAGCAGAAGACGAAGATCTCCGTCGCATCGGAAAAGCCGAACCGCGCGGGGATCCACATGGCCAGCCAATTGCCCGGCACATGCGCGATCAGGATGATGAACATCGCGATACCGCGGAAGAAATCGAGCCGGGGGTCGCGCAAGGCGGACCGCGATGCGGCGGCATTGGCATCCGATGTGGCGGGGGCAGCGGTGGTCAATGTGGGGTCTGCAAGACTCATGTTGGCTTTCTGTGGGTCCTGACCCGGTTATTGCGCGGCGTAAAGGCCCGCATTGCGGCGCGCCTCGGCAATGGCCTCGATGCGGCTTTCCGCGAAGGTGTCGGGACGGCTCGCCCGCAGCGCGGTACGCTCGGCGAGGATGGCGGAGGTTGCGACAAAGGCGCCGGCGCGGATGCCTGCATCGACGGTGATCCGTTCGAAGACATCGCGCTGTGCATGGCTGCCGCCGATCTGGCGCATATGGCTCCGGGCGGCAGTCAGGTCCGCGAAGGCCTGCGCATATTGCCCCTCTCCGAAGGCGGCGAGGCCCCGCGCGGCCCGCTCGCCGGGATGGGATGCGATGCGCGCGGTCTCGGGCGTTGCGGCCCCGCTGCCCGCGATGCGCGCTGCAAGCTGTCGTGCGGCGCCGGGGCGCTGATCGCCCGACAAGGCCAGCATGTAATGCATATCCGCAAAGACGAGGCAGCCATCGCTCAGCCGGGCTTCGGCCAGATCGGCCAGCTCTGTCCAGCGCGTCCCGCAATCGACGCCATCAAGCTCCAGCCGCATAAGAAGCGAGGTCGCGTTGGAGATATCGCGGTAATCGTCGGTCTTGTCGGCCCGGATCTGCGTATCATAAAGCGCCAGAACCCGGTCCACCTCGCCGCGGTCGAGATGCAGAAGCGCCTTGTGCCACCAGACATGGTAGCGAAAGTTGTTGCAATGATCCCAGGCGCTTGTGTTGTTCTCGATCAGGGCGATGCCGCAATCGGGCCGATGCGTCATGTCAAAGACATGGGTGACCGCGTGCAACCCCCAGGCATCGTCGGCTGCAAGCTCCAGGCCTGCGCGCCCCGCTTTCTCAGCTTCGGAATAGGCGCCCGTCTCCTCAAGGGCAAAGGCATGACAGCCCAGCGCGTAACCTGCGAGCGCGTGATCGCTGTCATGGGCTGCAAGCGCGCTTTCCACCGAAAGCCGCATGCCGGGCGCGTCGCCCAGGATGAAACGGATGCCATGGGCCATCTTCAGCGTCAGCGTGTCGGCGGGATTGCGCGCCAACACCCGGTCGAGATGGAAAACCGCCCCCGAGGGATGCCCCGCAAGCCAGGCCGAAAGCGCGTCGGCATAGGCCCGCGCGCGGTCTGGCGCGCCGCCCTCGTCCAGAAGCGTCCTGACCTGCTGCGACACCTCCCGCGCCGTCGCCACCAACTCACGCCGTCCGAGCATCAGGCAGAACAACCCCTTGGCCGACAGGGCCAGCACGGAGTTGGGCGAAAGGCGCAAGACCTCGGCCAGGTGATCGGGCGCCTTCAGCCCATGCGCGAGGAAGGCACGGACCATCGCATTCCACGCAGCCAGCGCGGCGGGATCGTCGAAGTCAGTCTCCGCGCGGCAAACATCTAGATTCATGGGCTGTCCTGCATCGCTGTCATTCCGGTCGCGACCAGCCTAGTCGTCGGCGGGGCGTCCGGCAGGTCACATACGCGCCAAAACGCGCATTTGTGAAATCGCTTTGAGCGGGAATCAGCGGTTGTCTCGGCGGGTTATGGCCGATCGCAAGACCTCCAGAACCCGGTCGCTGTCCTGTCCCATGCGCGGCGGCGGGGTCTGGTAGCGCACCGGCGTCCTGGAGAATTTAAGCGGGTTTCCAAGCACTTGCACCGCCTCATTGACGCATTCCGGATGCACCATTTCCACCACAGCGCCCCGCGCCTGCGCCTGATCCGACATGAGCGCCTGAGCGACGTTATGGATGGGGCCGGCCGGCACGGTTTCGCCTGCGAGGCGCTCAAGGATGTCGCATTGCGCCATTGGCGCGAGAATTTCTGTAATAATTGCCGTGAGATCCGCGCGATTCTTGAGCCGAAGCTGATTTGTTGCAAAGCGGGAATCCGCTGCGAGCTCATCCCGGCCCATTGCCTTGGAAAAGCGCGCAAACTGCCCGTCATTGCCCACCGCGAGGATCACGTGGCCATCGGCACAGGCGAAAACGTCATAGGGCGCGATGTTGGGATGCGCGTTGCCGCGCCGCTCGGGCACCTTGCCGGAGGTGAGGAAATTCGTGCCCTCATTGATCAGCCAGGCCATCTGCGCATCGACGAGCGCCAGATCGATATGCTGACCCTCGCCCGTGCGGTCGCGGTGGCGCAATGCGGCCAGAATGCCCACGGTCGCGTACATCCCGCACATCACGTCCGCGATGCCCACGCCCACCTTCATGGGCGCGCCTTCAGGTTCGCCGGTCAGCGACATGATCCCGCCATAGCCCTGCGCCATCAGATCATAGCCGGCGAGATGCCGGTTGGGGCCGGTCTGCCCGAAGCCCGAAATCGAGCAGTAAACGAGATCGGGCCGCGCGGCGCAGAGCGTGGCATGGTCGAGCCCGTATTTCTCAAGACCGCCGGGTTTGAAATTCTCGATCACCACATCGGCCTGCATCGCGATCTCGCGCACCAGCGCGGCGCCTTCCGGCGTGGAGATGTCGGCGGCAATGCTGTGTTTATTGCGGTTGGCGGCCATGAAATAGGCCGAGAGATCGCTCTGCCCGTCTCGCGTTTCGGCATAGGGCGGCCCCCAGGCGCGAGTGTCGTCGCCGCCGGATTTGGGGTTCTCGATCTTCAGGATCGTCGCGCCCAGATCGCCCAGAAGCTGCGTGGCCGTCGGCCCTGCGAGGATGCGCGAAAGGTCGCAGACGATCAGCCCGTCCAGCGCGCCGGGCGAATTGGACTTCGGATCAGAGGCGTCCGTCATAAGCTCTCCTGTCGATCTCTGCCGCGATCACGGTGAAGGTCTCTGCGGCCATGGCCGCGTGCAATGCCCTCTCCAGCCCGGCGCGGTCTGAGACATGCACGCCCTGCCCGCCCATGGCACGGGCAAGTCCGGCAAAATCCGTGCCGCCAAAATCGACGCCAGTATTGGCAAGCTGCCGCTGACGCTGCTTCAGCTCGATCAGCGCGAGGGAGCGGTCGACGAACACGACGAAGATCGGCGCGACGCCCAGCTCCGCCGCACTGGCCAACTCGCCTGCGACCATCAGAAAACCCGCATCGCCAGAGAAGCTGACGACCGGCACGTTTGGGTCGGCCAATTTCAGCCCGATGGCCAACGGCACGGCGCAACCCATGGTGCAAAGCCCCGAGGATTGCACGAGCCCGCGCGGGGCGTGGCAGCGCCACATCTGCGACAGAAGGATCCGGTGCGCGCCGCTGTCGGCGGTGGCACGGGTCTCGCGCGGCAGCACCCGGCGGCAGGTATCGATGACGACGCCGGGGCCCCAGTCGGGCTCTGGCGCGAAAGCCTCCGCGAGGGCCGCCTGAACCTCGGCAATGCGCCCACCCCAGCCGGTTGCCGGTTGTGCGCCTGCGGTCAGCACGGCGAGGCTCGGGGCGACATGGCCCAGCACGTTCACGCTGCCCTGATGCATGTAATGGGCGTTGGGCACGGCGGCGATATCGATCACCGTCTGACGGTCCGGATCGAACGCGTCCTGCCAGCCGGGCCGCATCTCGATCGGGTCATAGCCTGCAAGCAGGACCACATCGGCTTCGCGCACCAGCGGCAGAAGATGTGTGTCCGCCTTGGGCGACAGCCCCGCGCCGCCCAGGGCCAGCGGGTGATCTTCGTCGATCAACCCCTTGCCCTTGTAGGCGGTGATGAGCGGCGCACCTAGCGCCTCCGCGGCTGCGCGGATGGCATCGCCCGCGCCTTCGTTCACCGCATCGACGCCCGCCACGATCAGGGGACGCGTCGCCCCCAAGACCGCCGCCCGCGCCGCATCGAGGGCCGCACCGGGCGCAGGCGCCATCGGCATCGCCGCGCGCCGCCGCAAGGCAGGCTGGGCCGTCGCAGGCGCATCGGCCACAGCGATGGGCAGGTCGATATGCACCGGGCCGGGCTGCCCATCCGTGGCGATGGCCAGCGCCTTGTCGGCGATGACCTCTGCCGCGCCTTGTGTCATGGTAAAGCTCGCCTTGCAGACCGCGCCGAAGACCGCGCGCTGGTCGAGCACCTGGTGGGTGTAGCGCTCCGCCGTGTCGGCATCAATGGCGCCCGTCACGACGATCATCGGCACCCGGTCCTGGCGCGCGTTTTCGACGACATTTATCGCGTTGAGCGCACCGGGCCCGACCGTGGCCACCAGAAGTGCGGGCGCACCATCCACGTGATGCACGCCTTCAGCCATGAAGCCGCCCGCGTTTTCATGTTTGACGAGGTGAAAGGCGATGCCCGCCTGACGCAGCGCATCGAGGAGGGTCAGAACCTCGCCGCCCGGCATCCCGAAGGCGTGGCGGCAGCCCGCATCGTGAAGGCGGCGCGCAAGGATATCGGCAGTACGTGTCTCGGCCATGATGCCTCCGAAAGTGTCCGACAGACGAGAGGCGAGCCGCGCCCCAATGACAAGACCCCCGGCAACAAAGCCGCGCGAGGGGGCTGTAACATGCCGACCCAAAGCGGGATTTCGGTGCCCGGTCGCGCGCGACCGCACGGATCGGCTCCCGCAAAGAAAAACCGCCGCGCAAGTCCCCTCGCGCGGCGGTGTCGGTTCAGACCAAAGCGATCAGTTCAGCGCCTTGTCCGTGATGGCATGGGTCCAGGCGCCTTCCGGCTCCGCGGTGATCGCGGGGTTATCCTCGGAGATGGCCGACAGAAGCGTGTCGACCGTCTGCTGGTAATCGGCGGGATCGAGCGCACCGTTGGAGCCCGCGGTCAGCTTCGCCACCTCGCCCATCATATAGGTCTGGTGATCGAGCGTCTGCGCGCCGGTCATGTCGTTGTCGACAACAATCTGCGCGGCTTCCTCGGGGTTTTCCTCGGCGTATTTCCAGCCCTTCATCGAGGCGCGCACGAAGCGGACCATCTTGTCTTCGAATTCGGGATCCTCGAGGTTTTCCTCGAGCACGTAGAGCCCGTCTTCGAGCATGCCGACGCCCTGTTCGAGATAGTTGAAATTCGCAAGCTCCTCGGGCGCGTAACCCGCATCGAGCACCTGACCGTATTCGTTATAGGTCATGGTCGAGATGCAATCGGCCTGCCCCTGCAGCAGGGGATCGACGTTGAAGGCCTGCTTCAGGACCGTGACGCCATCCTCGTCCGCGCCATCGGTGTCGACGCCCAGCTGCGCCATCCAGGCGTAGAAGGGATATTCATTGCCGAAGAACCACACACCCAGCGTGCGGCCCGGGAAATCCTCGGGCGTCTCGACGCCTGTGGATTTGAGGCAGGTCAGCTGCAGACCGCCCGTGGCGAAGGGCTGCGCGATGTTCACCAGCGGCACGCCGCGTTCACGTGCGGCGAGACCCGCGGCCATCCAGGTCACGATCACGTCGGCGCCGCCGCCCGCGATGACCTGCTCGGGCGCGATGTCCGGCCCACCCGGCTTGATCTCGACGTCGAGACCTTCCTCTTCGTAAAAGCCCTGCGCCTCGGCCACGTAATAGCCCGCGAACTGGGCCTGCGTGACCCATTTCAGCTGCAGTGTGACCTCGTCGAGATCCTGCGCCTGCACGGCCGGGGCCATCATCCCCAGAACCGCGGCAGCACCGATGAGTGTTTTCTTCATATCTTAACCTCCATGTCGGTTCCGGCTTCTCGCCCGACGTCTCAGCGTCGGTGCGACGGGTGCCAGAACGTGACCCGTTTTTCGATGGCGGCGACCGCGCCATAAAAGAGTGTCCCTGCAAGCGCCGCCACGACAATCTCGGCCCAGACCATGTCGAGCGCAAGCTGCCCGACCGAGGTGGAGATGCGGAAGCCCACGCCCATGATCGGAGAGCCGAAAAATTCGGCAACGATCGCGCCGATGAGCGCCAGCGTGGTGGAAATCTTCAGGCCGTTGAAGATGAAGGGCATCGCGGCGGGCAGGCGCAGCTTGATCAGCGTCTGCACATAGCTCGCGCCATAGGTCCGCATCAGGTCGCGCTGCATCGCGGCCGTATCCTGCAGTCCCGCGACCGTGTTCACCAGCATCGGGAAGAAGACCATTACGACGACCACCGCCGCCTTGGACTGCCAGTCGAAGCCGAACCACATCACAAGGATGGGGGCGGTGCCGACGATGGGAAGGGCTGCCATGAAATTGCCCACCGGCAGGATGCCCCGACGCAGGAAATCCGTGCGGTCCGCAAGGATCGCCACCGCAAACGCCGCCACGCAGCCCATAGCAAAGCCCGACAGCGCGCCCTTGACGAAGGTCTGCACGAAATCCTGCCACAGGATATCGATCTGCGCGGCGAAGGTCGCGGTGATCACGCTTGGCGCAGGCAGGATCACGCCCGGCACGTCGAGGCCGCGCACGACCAGTTCCCAGATCCCCAGAAGCGTCAGGCCGAAGATGATCGGCACGGCCAGCTGCGCCGCGCGGGTCTCGGCCACTGGCCCGGTGGCCAGACGCACATTCAGCATCCAGCCCGCCGCCCAGAGAACGATTGCTGCCGCCACCAAGGTCATCGCCGCATCCCCATCTTTGCCAGAAGTGCGCGTTCGATCACGCCGATGAGCCCCACGCAGAGCGCCGCCAGAATGGCCGCCGCGAAAAGCGCAGACCAGATCTGCACCGTCTGCCCGTAATAGCTCCCCGCCAGAAGCCGCGCGCCCAGCCCCGCCGTGGCGCCCGTAGGCAATTCGCCCACGATGGCACCGATGAGGGCTGCGGCGAAACCAATCTTCAGCGATGCGAAGAGATAAGGCATCGACGCGGGCAGGCGCAGCTTCCAGAAGGTCTCGGACTTGCTGGCCCCATAGGTCGCAAGCAGGTCGAGCTGCATCGCATCGGGCGAGCGCAGGCCCTTCACCATGCCCACGATCACCGGGAAGAACGAGAGATACGCGGAGATGACAGCCTTGGGCACGAGACCCTGAATGCCGATGGAATAGAGCACCACGATGATCATCGGCGCGATGGCGATGATCGGTATGGTCTGGCTGACGATCGCCCAGGGCATGACGCTCATATCCATCACGCGGGAATGCACGATCCCCACGGCCAGAAGGATGCCAAGCCCGGTGCCGATCAGAAAGCCGAGTCCCGTGGCCGACAGCGTGACCCAACCGTGATATATCAGGCTGCGCGGCGATGTGGGGGCGATTGCGGCGGTGGAGTTCCACAGCTCCGTCGCCACCTGATGCGGGGCGGGCAGCCGCGCGCGGTCCTGCGTGTAGGCCCCGTCAATGGCCACGCCCGGATTGGCCAGCGCCAGGGCCAGCCCGCCCATGACGCGCCGTTCGGCAGGGCTTTCGGGGCTGACGGCGATATCTGCTCGCGCCGCATCCCGAACCGATTGCGCGGCGTTCATGGGGATGCAGGCGAGATACCAGAAGACGATCAGCGCCGCGACGACGGTCAGAACCGGCGCCAGCCCCGCGCCGGCAGCTCGCGCGAAAAGCGCCACGCGGCCCGACCGCCCGACACCCGCGCCCTGCCCTGCGATGGGAGCGGTATCGCTCATGCCGCCTCCATGCCCGCGCGGAGGCCTTCGCGGACGCGGTGGGCGATCTCGATGAACTCGCGGCTGTCGCGGATATCGAGCGGGCGTTCCTTGGGCAGCGGGCTGTCGATCACGTCCGAGATACGGCCCGGACGGGGCGACATCACCACGATCTTGGTCGAGAGATAGACCGCCTCGGGGATCGAATGGGTGACGAAGAGCATGGTCTTCTCCGTGCGCGCCCAGAGGTTCAGTAGCTCCTCGTTGAGCCGGTCGCGCACGATCTCGTCCAGCGCGCCGAAGGGCTCGTCCATCAACAGGATCGCTGCGTCGAAACTGAGCGCCCGCGCGATGGAGGCGCGCTGCTGCATCCCGCCCGAAAGCTGCCATGGGTATTTCTGCTCGAACCCTGCAAGATCAACGAGTTCCAGCGTTTCCTTCACGCGGCGGTCTTTCTCCGCCGAGGAATATTTCATGATCTCCAGCGGCAGGCGGATATTCCCGCCGATCGTACGCCACGGATAGAGCCCTGCCGCCTGAAAGACATAGCCATAGGCGCGCGCCTTTCGCGCCTCGTCCGGCGTCATTCCGTCCACCGTGAGCGTGCCGCCCGTCGGCGTCTCCAGCCCCGCCACGCAGCGCAGAAAGGTCGTCTTGCCGCAGCCCGAAGGCCCGATGAAGGACACGAACTCGCCCTTGGCAACGTCGAGGTTCACATCCTTCAGCGCATGGACGGGGCCATCATTGGTCTGAAAGGTGAGGTTCAGATCCTTGGCGCGGATCACCGGGGCAGTAGCCATTAGAGCCTCTTTTCATCAAATATTACGGCAAAAGGCACTAAATCGACAGCGAATAACATTCCAAAGAACGACAGCACTATCAATAAAAAATAGATAAACCAAACACTCGCTTGACTTTCCGAATTCCAAATGTCGTGAAATCCAATCTTGCTTGCCATTCCACGGGCATTCATGATTGAAAGGTCAGAGACATCGGAACTCTTGCATAGACCATCCAAAGAAAATGGTCGAGCGACTGGAATTCCTACCTTCCCGCCCTTGATATCTTGGCTAAATTTTTCCGTTGAGAGGTAATGACCGATCTCGCGATCTCGCCAAATGAAGCAGTCTTGGAACGCTTTGAACATTGCGTCGAAATAAAGCAGGAAGCCATTCACAAAAATCGCAAGAAAGCACACCCACCATGCGGACTCTTCTCTAACGGCTATTCCAATTGATACACCTGTAAACGCGACGGCCCAGCTTCGAAAACGCGTCAATTGCGCGCCTAGCGAAGAAATCGAGTCTTTGGTTTGACGCCAGTCTTGCATCAAAACTTCAAACTTTAAGTCAACCGCCTTTTTTTTCGTCATCTGTCACCTCAAATACCCGCCGGAATGTTCATCGGATCGCGCTGGATCATCTTAGGCGCGGTCAGCGCCTTCCACTTGGACAGCGCGGTATGCGCCGAGGGGAAGGCCGGGCGCGGCACGAAGCGGCCCCTTCCGGGCTGGGGCTGGCTGTTCTGACCCCAAGCCCAGATGACCTCGCCGCGCGAGAGCGTGTAGCGCGGCTGAGCGGTGACCTCGAAGCCCTCGAACACGTTGTAATCGAGGATGGAGTGATGGTTCGAAGCCGAGATCGTCTTGGTGATCGACGGATCCCAGACGACGATATCCGCATCGGCCCCTTCCACGAGCGCGCCCTTCTTGGGGTAGATGTTGAGGATCTTGGCGACGTTCGACGAGGTCACGGCGACGAATTCGTTCATCGTCAGGCGGCCCGTCTCGACCCCTTGTGTCCAGAGCACGCCGAGCCGTTCCTCCAGCCCGTTCGAGCCGTTGGGGATCTTGGTGAAATCGCCCACGCCCATGCGCTTCTGCTCGGTGGAGAAGGCGGCGTGGTCGGTGGCCACGACCTGCAGGCTGCCCGCCTGAAGCCCGGCCCAGAGCCCGTCCTGATGCTCTTTCGAACGGAAGGGCGGCGACATCACGCGGCGCGCGGCGTGGTCCCAATCCTTGTTGAAATACTCGCTCTCATCTAGGGTCAGGAACTGCGCCAGCGGCTCGCCATAGACCCGCATGCCCTTCTGTCGCGCGCGCCGGATCGCTTCGTGCGCCTGCTCGCAGGAGACATGCACGATATAAAGCGGCACGCCCGCCGCATCGGCGATCATGATGGCGCGGTTGGCGGCCTCACCCTCCACTTCCGGCGGGCGCGAATAGGCGTGACCTTCCGGCCCGGTGATGCCCTTCGCCAGCATCTCCTGCTGCAGATCGGCGACGATATCACCGTTCTCCGCATGCACCATCGGCAGCGCGCCCAACTCCTTGCAGCGCTTGAAGGAGGCGAACATCTCGTCGTCCTCGATCATCAGCGCGCCCTTGTAGGCCATGAAATGCTTGAAGGAATTGACGCCCATATCGACGGCATCCTTCATCTCGTTGAAGATCGTCTCGTTCCAGCCGGTGATGGCCATATGATAGCCGATGTCGGAGCAGATCTGCGGCGCGGACTTGCGGTGCCATTCGTTGATCGCGTTCTTGATCGAGCCGTCGGCCCCCGGCAGGCAGAAATCGACAAGCATCGTGGTGCCGCCACAGGCCGCGGCCCAGGTGCCGGTCTCGAAGGTCTCGGCGGCGGTGGTGCCCATGAAGGGCATCTCCAGATGCGTGTGCGGGTCGATGCCGCCGGGGATCACGTAGGCGCCTTCGGCGTCGATATATTCGTCGCCTTTCAGGTCCTCGCCGATCTGCTTGATCGTTTCGCCCTCGATCAGGATATCGGCCTTCCAGGTGCGGTCGGCGGTGACGATGGTGCCGTTCTTGATGACCTTGGTCATGGTGTCTCTCCCTGCGTTGGTTCGCATATTTTCTGGGGCGCGTGGCCCGGTGGACCAGAGCCCGGCCTTATTCGACGATCTCCGCCGTCTCGACCACGGCATGCATCAGCACATCCGTCCCGGCCGCGGCCCAATCCTTGGAAATCTCCTCGGCCTCGTTGTGGCTCAGGCCGTCCACGCAAGGGCACATGATCATCGCCGTGGGCGCCACCTGGTTGATCCAGCAGGCATCGTGCCCCGCGCCCGAGATGATATCCATATGCGAATAGCCCAGCCGTTCGGCGGCATCGCGCACGGCCTTGACGCAGCCTTCATCGAAGGCCACGGGATCGAAGCCGCCGACCTTCTCGAAGACGACCTCGAGCCCCATCTCGTCGGCGATCGTCTGACCCTCGACGCGCAGCCTTGTCTCCATATCCTCGATCACCGAAAGGTCGGGACAGCGGAAATCGACCGTGAAGACGACCTTTCCGGGGATCACGTTGCGCGAATTGGGATAGACGTCGATATGTCCCGCAGCGCCCACGGCATGGGGCTTGTGCGACCAGGCGATCTCGTCGACCTTTTCGAGGATGCGCGCCATGCCGAGGCCCGCATTCTTGCGCATCGGCATGGGCGTCGAGCCGGTATGCGCGTCCTTGCCCGTCACCGTCACCTGCGTCCAGCTGAGGCCCTGGCCATGCGTGACGACACCGATATCCTTCTTTTCGGCCTCGAGGATCGGTCCCTGTTCAATGTGCAGCTCGAAGAAGGCATGCATCTTCCGTGCGCCCACCTCTTCGTCGCCCTTCCAGCCGATGCGGGTCAGCTCATCTCCGAAGGTCTTGCCTGCCGCGTCGGTCCGGGCGTACGCCCAGTCCTGATCGTGAATGCCCGCGAAAACGCCCGAGGACAGCATGGCGGGCGCAAAGCGCGTACCTTCTTCGTTGGTGAAATTCGTCACCACGATCGGGTGCTTGGTCTTGATCCCCAGGTCATTGAGCGTGCGCAGGATCTCCAGCCCGCCCAGCACACCCAGAACGCCGTCATATTTGCCGCCCGTGGGCTGGGTGTCGAGATGGCTGCCAACATAGACAGGCAGCGCATCGGGATCGGTGCCCTCGCGGCGCGCGAACATGTTGCCCATCTGGTCGAGCCCCATGCTGCAGCCCGCCGCCTCGCACCAGGATTGAAAAAGCGCGCGCCCTTCCGCATCCTCATCCGTGAGGGTCTGGCGATTGTTGCCACCCGCAACGCCGGGGCCGATCTTGGCCATCTCCATCAGGCTGTCCCAGAGCCGGTCGCCATTGATCCTGAGATTTTCGCCTGGTGCTGCCATGTCTCGTCCCTGTCGCTTGTCTTCGGAGCGGCTTGACCGCGCCCCGTGTGGTTTTTTACCATTTGGTCAAGACACGATTGCAACCGCCCGCCCCCCTGTCAAGCGGCGCAACCCTTCACCCGCGCGCATCCGGCCATCCTGCGATGCCAGTGCCTAGAAGCGCATCATCAGGAACCCGTCCATGGACACGTCTGCTCGCCCCGCGCCCGAAAAGCCCGAGGGAAAACCCCTCAGCCGCATTCAGATGCGGAACCGTGAACGGATCCTCGACGCGGCGCTTGATGTGTTCTCATCCCAAGGTTTCCGCGGTGCCACGCTCGATGAGATTGCGGACAGGGCAGGCATGTCAAAGCCGAACATCCTGTATTATTTCGATGGCAAGGAAGCGATCCACGTGGCGCTTCTGAACGGCCTGATGGCCAAATGGTTGGCGCCGCTCGAGGCCCTGCGCGACGAGGACTCGCCGCTCGATGCGCTCATGGCCTATGTGGCGACCAAGCTCGACATGAGCCGGTCCATGCCGCGCGAAAGCCGTCTGTTCGCGAATGAAGTCCTGCAGGGCGCGCCCCGGATGGGACCTCATCTTCGCGCCGGATTGAAACCGCTCTTCGACGAAAAATGTCGGTTGATCCGGCGCTGGATCGAGGCGGGCCGGATCGCGCCGGTCGACCCGGAGCATTTGCTCTTCACGATCTGGGCGGTCACCCAGCATTACGCGGATTTCGAAGCGCAGGTCGATGTGCTCGTGGCCGGACAGGCCGGTGGCTGGGACCGTGCGACAGCACATGTAGACGGCATGTTTCGCACGCTTCTGTCTCCGCAGCGCGCTTAACGTCCTTTTAACCGAGCGCGCTGTAGGAAGACGCATGCAGATGCAGCGCGTCACCACCCTCCCGACCCGGGAACAATGGCTGGCTCAATTGTTTGGAGCCCAGGCCGTTGCGAAAGGAGGTGTTGTCCGACGCGCGACGAGGGATGTGGACCGGATGATCGGGCGGGACGCATTCAAACGCGAAGTTCGATTGCGCGGATTTCACCTGGTGGAATGCGGAGGGCAGATGATTGTCATCTGCAACGCCGGGCAATTGACGGTGCTCGTCTGAGTGCAACGATGTCGCACGATCTTAAATAAGATCGTGATAAGATTATTCATTAATAATCTTAACTTACGCGAGGCATCGAAATGAAATCATAGTTCAGGATGGCAGCCACGACATGAAGCCTACCGCCATCCCTAAAGTCATTGTCCCGAGGCCCCGGCCTTACTCGGCCGCCTCCACCGACATCGGATTGTTCGGATGCTGCGTCCAGTTCGCATAGGCCTCCTCGACCACGCGTCCGGTTCTGGGATCTGTTTCTCCCGGAGCCATTTCCACCATCGAGATGCAATTCTCAACCGGGCAGACGTCGACACAGAGATTGCAGGCGACGCATTCCTCATCGATGACCTCGAACACCCTTCCCGGCTTCATGGCAATCGCCTGGTGCGAGGTATCCTCGCAGGCGGCATAGCAGCGACCGCACTGGATGCAGGCGTCCTGATCGATCCGGGCCTTGGTGACGTAATTGAGGTTCAGATATTGCCAGTCGGTCACGTTGGGCACCGCCATGCCGACAAAATCCGACGTGTTCGTGTAGCCCTTTTCGTCCATCCAGGCAGACAGACCGCGCTTCATCTCTTCCACGATACGGAAACCGTAGGTCATGGCGGCGGTGCAGACCTGAACATTGCCGCAGCCCAGCGCCATGAACTCCGCGGCGTCCCGCCATGTGGTCACGCCACCGATGCCGGAGATCGGCAGGCCGTGCGTGGCTTCGGCGCGGGCAATTTCGGACACCATCGACAGCGCGATGGGTTTAACGGCCGGGCCACAATAGCCGCCGTGGCTGCCCTTCCCGTCAATCGTCGGCTGCGGGCACATCTGGTCAAGGTCGACCGAGGTGATCGAATTGATCGTGTTGATCAAGGAAACCGCATCCGCGCCACCGTTGCGGGCCGCCTCCGCGGGCTTCCGGATATCGGTGATGTTCGGTGTCAGCTTCACGATCACCGGCTTGTCGTAATATTGCTTGCACCAGCGCGTGACCATTTCGATGTATTCCGGGACCTGCCCCACGGCAGAGCCCATGCCACGCTCGCTCATCCCGTGCGGACAGCCGAAATTCAGCTCGATCCCGTCTGCGCCGGTCTCCGCCACCCGCGGCAGGATCGCTTTCCACTCGGCTTCTTCGCAAGGCACCATGATCGACGCGATCAGGGCCCGGTCGGGGTAGTCGGCCTTGACGCGGGCCATCTCCTCGAGATTGACCGAAAGCGGCCGGTCGGTGATCAGCTCGATATTATTGAGCCCCAGAAGGCGCCGATCCGCTCCATAGATGGCGCCGTAACGCGGGCCGTTCACATTGACGACGGGCGGCCCTTCCGAGCCCAGCGTCTTCCACACGACGCCGCCCCAGCCCGCCTCGAAGGCGCGACGCACGTTGTATTCCTTGTCGGTCGGCGGCGCGGAGGCCAGCCAGAACGGGTTCGGGCTTTCAATGCCCACGAAGTTGGTCGTCAGATCGGCCATGTCTTTGTCTCCTTGTCGGGCAATCAGTGCCGGGCAATCAGCGTGCCGCGCCCATGAGGCTTGCGTGGATGTCGGCGGCGGCGTCGCGTCCTTCGGCAACGGCAACCACGGTCAGGTCATCGCCCGGCGTGCAATCCCCGCCGGCCCAGACCTTGGCGCGCGAGGTCTGCCCCGTCGCGCTGACCTTCAACTTGCGGCCATCCACCTCGAAATCGTCAGGGGCGACCAGCGTCTGGCCGATGGCGCGGAAGACCTGATCTGCCGCGAGACGAATGGTCTGACCGGTCCCGACGAGGCCTGCGCCGTCCTCCCTGGTGTATTCCAGCTCGATCTCGACTGCGGCGCCGTTGCCATGCACGGCAACCGGCTTGACGTTGCACAGGATCCGGACCCCCTTGGAGGTCGCGAGGTCCTGCTCGTAGCGCGAGGCCCCCATCTGGTCCTGCCCGCGACGATAGGCGATCGTCACGCTTTCGGCGCCCAGAAGCTTCGATTGCACCGCGGCGTCGATCGCGGTCATGCCGCCGCCGATCACCACCACATTGCGCCCCACCGCCAGATCCGTGAGATCCGAGGCCTGACGGAGATCGGCAATGAAGCTCACCGCATCCTCGACACCGTCCCGCGACGCACCGTCGACATCGAGGGCATTCACATTGCCCAGCCCGATCCCGAGGAAGACGGCATCATAGGCGTCCTCAAGCGCGGCCAGGGTCAGGTTCTGCCCGAGTGCCTGCCCGTAGCGGACCTCGATACCGCCGATCTGCATGAGCCAGGCCACCTCGGCCTGCGCGAAATCATCCGTGCTTTTGTAAGCGGCGATGCCAAACTCGTTGAGCCCGCCGGGCTTGTCCTTTGCCTCGTAGATCACGACGTCATGGCCATGCCGCGCCAGACCATGGGCACAAGACAGCCCCGCGGGCCCTGCCCCCACCACGGCAATGCTCTTTCCGGTCGACGCCGCCCGCGTGAAGGGGTGGTCCTGACGGGCCATGACCGCATCGGTGGCATGTCGCTGCAATCGTCCGATCTCGACCGGTTTGCCTTCCGCGATTTCCCGCACGCAGGCGCCTTCGCAGAGGTCCTCTGTCGGACAAACGCGGGCACACATGCCGCCCAGGATGTTCTGCTCGAAGATGGTGCGCCCCGCCTCTTCCGCCTGGCCGGTAGCGATCTGGCGAATGAAAAGCGGTATATCGATATCCGTGGGACAGGCCGTCACGCAGGGGGCGTCATAACAAAAATAGCAGCGATCCGCCGCCACGGCGGCCTCGTGCGGATCGAGCGGCGCATGAAGATCGGCGAAGTTCGACGCGATCTCCTCCGCGCTCAGGCGGCCTGCGGCGATCCCCGGTGTCAGCGTGTCTGTCATGCGAATGTCTCCGTTCTGTCCTCGGATCTGAGCTTTGCACGGAAAATTTTTTTATCAAACGGTAAATTTTAGGCATCTGACAAATTCCACCACTGCGCCCCATCCGCCCGGTCGATCCGCCGGACATGGCACCCATGCGCCTGCAACATGCGCTGCGGATGGACAGCGCGGCCAAGCTCGGCTATGCCGCACACTTCCGCGCGCCCTGCCCTATCGCGAGCCGCGCCTGACTATGGAAATTCCCGATATGATCCCGACCCTTGCCGATGCGCTGAGCGAGCGTGGCTATACCGCACTGACCGATGTCCAGGAGGCGGTGACAGCGCCCGAGCTTGCCGCGGCCGACCTTCTTGTCTCCGCGCAGACCGGATCAGGCAAGACGGTGGGGTTCGGCCTTGCCATCGCGCCCACGCTTCTAGAGGGCGCCGAAACCTTCGGCCCGGCCGGTGCGCCGCTTGCCCTGATCGTGGCCCCCACGCGCGAACTGGCCATGCAGGTGGCCCGCGAGTTGGAATGGCTGTTTGCCAGGACCTCGGCACGGGTTGCGACCTGCATCGGCGGCATGGATGCGCGGCAGGAACGTCGCACGCTCGAACGCGGCGCCCATATCGTCGTGGGCACGCCCGGCCGTCTGCGCGATCACATCATGCGCAGCGCACTCGAGCTGGGCGATATCCGCGCCATCGTGCTCGACGAGGCCGACGAGATGCTCGATCTGGGCTTCCGCGAAGACCTTGAGTTCATGCTGGCCGAGACCCCCGCGAGCAAACGCACATTGCTGTTCTCGGCCACGGTGCCGCCCGCCATCGCCGAATTGGCCAAGCGCTATCAGCGCGACGCGGTCCGCGTGACCACCCAGACCAAGGGCAGCCAGCACGCCGATATCGCCTACCAGGCGATCCAGGTCGCACAGCACGACGCCGAGGCCGCGATTCTGAATCTTTTGCGCTTTCACGATGCGCAAACAGCGATCGTGTTCGCCAATACAAGGGCGGCGGTGGCGCGCCTGACCGCACGTCTGGCCAATCGGGGCGTATCCGTGGTCAGCATTTCGGGCGAGCTCAGCCAAGACGAACGCAGCCATGCGTTGCAGGCGCTTCGGGATGGCCGCGCCCGCGTTTGCGTCGCCACAGATGTGGCCGCGCGCGGCATCGACCTGCCCAATCTCGAACTCGTCGTTCATGCGGATCTGCCCCAGAACACCGAGGCATTGCTGCACCGTTCGGGACGCACCGGACGTGCCGGGCGCAAAGGCATCTCGGCGCTGATCGTGCCGGACAAGGCAGCGAACAAGGCCACGCGCCTTCTGAAATGGGCGAAAATCACGGCCGATTGGATCGCGGCCCCCTCCGCCGACGACATCAGCGCGCGCGACGAGGCCCGGCTTCTGGCCGATCCGGCCTGGTCGACGCCCGCCGCGGAAGATGAAGCGGCCTTCGCCGCGCGGCTGATGGAGGCGTTTTCCGCCGAACAGATCGCGGTGGCCTGCCTTCGGCTGTACCGCGCCGGACTGTCTGCGCCGGAGGAATTGAACACGCGGCCGCCCCGGGGGGCCGCGGAGCGTGGGGCAGAGCGCGCGCCTTTCGGACCCTCCGCATGGGTGACCCTGTCGGTCGGGCGGGCGCAAAAGGCCGAACCGCGGTGGCTTTTGCCGCTTCTGTGTCGCGCAGGGGGTCTCGACAAGGACCAGATCGGCAAGATCCGTGTCAGCGAGACGGAAACCACCGTGGAAATCACCGAAGCCGCCTTGCCCGACTTCCTGGCGAAACTCGGACCGGACGGGCTGCTGGAGAATGATGTGCGCGCGACGACCCAGGGGGCGGCCCCGTCCGCCGCAGCTGCGCGAAAACCGCACCCTGCGCCGCGGGGCGATAAGCATGACGGGACCGGGCCGAAGTCTGGCTCGGCTCCGGCGCGCAAACCCCGTGACGGCCAAGCGCACACGAAGGGTTCCGCGCCTCTCGGAACGCCGAAACCCCCGAAGGCGGCCAAACCGGCATCTGCCAAGTCTGACGGCCCTGGCGCACCGGTTGCGGCAAAGCCAGCGCGGGATGCAGCTTCATCTGACGGCAAGAAAGACTGGAAGCGTCCGGATCGCAAAGAGAAAGGCGCAGCTGAAGCCACGAAAACAGGCGCTTCCTCCGCGAAAGCCGGAGGGCGGGATGAGGCGACCGGTAAGTCGTCGCGTTCCGACGGCGCCAAAACCGGCATGTCCCAGGGCAAGCCCAAAACTTCGAAATCGGCGCCGGGGCGTACGCAGAAAAATGCAGGCCCCAAAGGACCGGGGGTCGGAAAATCGAGCGGAGCAAAACCGCCTTCCTCCGCGCGGGCGGGCGCGTCGGATCCCTCGCAGCCGATGGGCAAGCGTCGGGCTACGGCCCGCGCGAAAGCCCGTGGCGGAGACGCCGCTCCGAAAAGGCGGCGCTGATCGGTCGAAGCTCGGAGTGCAGGACCCCTTGCCTGCGCATCCCTGCGCGGGAAAGGTCTGCGACTCTGTCGAACTTGGTGTCCTTTGCTTCGGTGCACTATCGCCACGCGCTGGGAGCACGCATGCCGGGTCATCCGACCAGCGCCAAGTTGGTCGCCTCCTGCGCTGAGCGATTGGGCAATTCGAAGGCGAATTTGGTTCCCTTGTCGGGTGTTGATTCGCACCAGATCCGGCCGCCATGGCGCAGGACGATTTTCTTGCAGGTCGCGAGCCCAAGACCCGTGCCCGCAATGCCGGTGGTGCCCGGCGCGCGCTTGAAGGGCTCGAAAACGCGCTCAATCTGGTCTTTGGCGATCCCGATGCCGTTATCCGAAACCTCGAAAAGATGGCTGTCGCAGCGGTTTTGGACGCTGATCGCAATGCGGGGGGCATCCGCACTGCAGAACTTGATCGCATTTGCGATCAGGTTCTGGAGGACCTGCGCGATTTGCGGGGCGCGGCAGGAAAGACGCGTGGTTGCATCAACCTGATCGAGATCGATCCTGGCATCCGCTTCGGTGATGACCTGAGACAGGGCATTCATCGCGCGATCGACCAAATCCACGCCGGAAACCTCGTTGATGACGTCCTCTCGATCAAAGCGGATATGATCGGACAGGCTTTTCATCGTCTCGAGCATATGCCGGGAGGATTTGCGCAGCAGGCGCAGGCTTTCATGCACATCCTCCATCTCTCCGGCCTCGATATCCTCGGAAACCTGGTCGACCAGATAGGACACGGCACGGATCGGAGCCTTGAAATCATGCACCAGAACCTCTGAAAAGGTCGCAAGATCACGGTGCTGTTCATCGAGTTTCGATTGCGTTCGAGCAGCCCCGACGCCGGTTCTCAACATCCTCTCAAGCGCAGCGGCGGTGATCGAGGACTTGGCGATGTAATCCGCGGCACCGAGTTGGATCGCGCTTTTCGCGAGTTCCTCATCCCCCTGCCCCGTGACCATGAACACCGCCGCTTGCGGCCATCGCGACCGCACCGTTTCAAGGACATTCAGACCGAACGCACCGGGAAGAAGGTAGTCCAGAAACACGGCATCAAGATGCGTGGCCTCGACATCGCCAAGCTCATCGGTCGATCGCGCCTCTTGCGTCGTCACGACAAGGGTTGTTTTCGCGAGGAGCCGGGTCAGCATCTTGCGATCCCCATCGTCGTCGTCGACGATCAATACGGCATAATCGTCCATGTCCATTCTCCTTAGAATGACGCTGGATTGTTGTGGATTGTGTTTCTGGCACCCACCGAAAAGCGTATGCCGAGCGGAACGAGGGCGGCGCAGTCGACGCCACCCCTTTTCCGTATCCGTTTTTGGCGAGCCGGAGATTGTGACCAAGAGCTGCAGCTGAATCGCGCGGCGGGGATCGGCCCGCCACCTGTGACTGTTTCGACCAGGACCCAAAGGGTTTTATCGTCGGCGCAGGCCGAACGGACCGCCCTGCACCGGGAAGACGCGATACTGCGCAAGGCGTGACTGTCCGACACCCGGGTCACAGCCCATCAAGCGTCGTGCAAGAGCTTGCCGGCTTGCACCGAGGCGTCCCGCATCCGCGTCTGCTCGTCCATCAGGGATTGCACGTCATCGAGGAAGGCAAAGATATCCCCGCAGGACGCTTCGAGACCCAGAAGCGTTTCGCGAAGGCGCTTGTCCTCCGTCTGGGCCCGTTTCAGGCTGCGCACCTGGGACAGGGTCGCATTTAGCGCTTCCCGGATCTGCGGCCCGCATGTCTGCGCGAAGCGCAGTACCGACAGGTGCATCGTCGAACGGGAGGATTGCGCCTCACCAAGGGCGGCGATCAGGAGGCGCCGCTCGAACGCGGAGGTGACGGATTTGCGCAGGGCATCGACGGTCAACTCCTCTTTCGTGAGGTAGTCGGCGCATCCCTTTCGCATAGCTTCCACAGCGATGTCGTGACGATCCACGGAGGTGATCATGATCGGGATCGCGTTGACCTGATCTTCGTGTCCGATCAGCAGTTTCAGCGCATCAAGACCTGTATCCATCTCGAGGTGGTAATCGAGGAAGGCAAGGTCGATGTCATGTTGGTCGAGCACCCGGCGCATCGACGCCAGATCGCGCACCTCGTGCATCACGAAGTCGAGGCCCGCCTTCCGGCAGAGGCGCCTGATCCGCGCGCGATCCGCCTCCATGTCGTCGAGCACGAGGATGTGAAGCGTCGCGTCGATTTCAGCGTGTCGCCCGACATTCATGTCGACACCTGTCACCGGCTGGTTCGTGGCTAAGCCTTGCATGTTCCTGACCTTTCTTCATCACTGAGACGGCAGCGGCCGACAGCGCGGCGCAGCCAAACAATCACCCGGACCATGCACACGCAGAACCGGAAGCGGCTTTCGCGACTATCCGCGCGCAGCTTTAAGAATCCGTGAAGAGATCAACGACATGCCGACACACCGGCCATGCGCGAACGACGCCAGAGGCGACGCGTCCTCACGCCCCTGATTTCAAACGGAATTCCGCGGGTGTCATCGCCCATTCCGCCTTGAAGGCCCGGATCAGGTGCGGCGCGTCGCAGAAGCCCGAGGCGATCGCGATATCGGTCAGGCCATGCTCCGTTCGCGTGAGCAATCGGCGCGCCTGGTCGAGCCGTATCTCCAGCCCGGCCCGCGACGGCGAGACACCCAGATCGCGCTGAAAGCGCCGCTCGAGGCTGCGCCGACCGATGCCGAGATATGCGGCGATCTCGGCGACGGTTTCGGGCGCGTCGAGATGCTGCTGCATGCGAATCAACGCCCGGCGCACCACCGGGTCCGCCGCCTCGCGTCGTGATGGCACGCCGGGCTGCGGACGCTCACCGCCCTTGGCCTCGTCGATGATCATGATCGACAGGCTTTTCGTGGCCGCGGAATGGCCCACATGCCGCTCGACCAGATGGGCGGCAAGATGCGCCGTGCTTTGCCCGCCCGAACAGGTCAGACGGTCGCGATCGACCACGAAGATCTGGTCGGAGACCGGGCGCGCGCCTGCAAACCGGGCGACGAATTCATCGTGGTGAAACCAGTTCACGCAGGCACGGTAACCGTCCAGAAGCCCCGCCTCATGCAGGATGAAGACGCCGGTACAGAGCCCGATCAGGGGTACGCCCGCCGCCGCCTGCCCGCGCAGGAAATCGAGCGCTTCGGGCGCCAGCGCGCGTCCCTCGCCCATCAGCCCGCCCACAACGGCGATGTAATCGAAGCGCGGTGCCGCCCGCAGGCGCAGATCGGGCTGCACCTTGACCGCGCAGGAGGACCGCACCGGGCTCATGTCATGCGACAGCACCGCCCAGTCGCACAGGATCGGACGCGACCGGTCGGCATCGTCCGCGGCAAGCCGCAGCACATCGACGAAATTCGCGAAGGCCGACAGGGTGAACCGGTCGGCCAGCAGGAATCCCACGCGCAAACGGCGTGTCTTCGTGGCAAGTTTGGAATCAGCATGGCGCATGTCGCGATACTACAGCCGAAGCGTCGCATTTCTCCAGTCCCGCAGGCATCGGCTGGTCTAGAGCGAAAGGACATCCCCGTTCTGCGAGGCCCCGCCCATGACCCGATTCTCCGCCCTGTCGCTTCTGAAGAACGCCGTCTCCGGCAACAAGAACTGGACGGAGCAATGGCCCGACAGCCAGCCCAAGGACGAATACGACGTCATCATCGTGGGTGCCGGCGGGCACGGGCTGGGAGCGGCCTATTACCTTGCCAAAGAGCATGGCATCACCAATGTCGCGGTGATCGACAAGGGCTGGCTCGGCGGCGGCAATACGGGCCGGAACACGACGATCATCCGCTCGAACTACCTCTATGACGAAAGCGCGCGGCTGTACGATCACGCCCTCGACCTCTGGGAGGGGCTGAGCCAGGAGCTGAATTACAACGTCATGTTCTCGCAACGGGGCGTGATGATGCTCGCCCATAACGTGCATGACGTGCAGAGCTTCAAGCGGCACATCCACGCGAACCGGCTGAACGGCGTCGACAACCGCTGGCTGGAGCCCGAACAGGCCAAGGAATATTGCCCGCCGCTCAATATCCGGTCCGATGCGCGCTACCCGGTGATGGGCGCGGCGTTGCAACAGCGCGCGGGCACCGCACGGCACGATGCGGTGGCCTGGGGCTATGCGCGGGGCGCGGCGGCACGCGGCGTCGACATCATCCAGAACTGCCCCGTCACCGCGATCCGGCGCGGCCCGGATGGCGCCGTCGAGGGTGTGGAGACCGCGCGCGGCTTCATTCGAGCCAAGAAGGTCGCCGTTTCCGCCGCCGGACATACAAGCGTGCTGATGGACAGCGCGGGCGTGCGCATGCCGCTTGAGAGCTATCCGCTGCAGGCGCTGGTGTCGGAGCCGGTGAAACCGATCTTCCCCTGCGTCGTCATGTCGAACACGGTGCACGCCTATATCAGCCAGTCCGACAAGGGCGAGCTGGTGATCGGCTCGGGCACGGACCAGTACACCTCCTATTCGCAGCGCGGCGGGTTGCCGCTGATCGAGCACACGGTCGCCGCGATCTGCGAGGTCTTTCCGATCTTCAACCGCATGCGGATGCTGCGGAAATGGGGCGGGATCGTCGATGTGACGCCCGATCGCTCGGCCATCCTCGGCAAGACACCAGTCCAGGGTTTGTACGTCAATTGCGGCTGGGGCACGGGCGGGTTCAAGGCCACACCGGGGGCCGCGCATACGCTCGCCTGGACTGTGGCCAAGGACGAGCCGCACAAGATCAACGCGCCGTTTACGCTGGAGCGTTTCACCACCGGACGGCTGATCGACGAAGCCGCCGCCGCCGCCGTCGCGCATTAAGGAGAGCCGATATGTTGTTGATTCACTGCCCTTATTGCGACGAGACGCTGCCGGAGCTGGAGTTTGCCTATGCGGGGCAAGCGCATGTGGCGCGCGCTGCGGATCCATCGTCGCAATCGGACGAGGACTGGCGCGATTTCCTCTTCATCCGCGACAACGTCAAGGGCGTGCATGCCGAGCGCTGGCGGCACGTCCATGGCTGCGGGCGCTTCTTCAACGCGCTGCGCCACACCGTCACCGACAAGTTCGTGACCACCTACAAGGCGGGCGAGCCGCGCCCCGCGACCGACGAGACGGAGCCCCGCGCATGAACCCCTTCCGCGTCTATGGCAAGGGCCGCATCGACCACCGCGCGCCCGTCCGGTTCACCTTCGACGGCAAGAGCTATGAGGGCCGCCGCGGCGATACCGTGGCCTCCGCCCTGCTCGCGAACGGCGTGCATCTGATGGGTCGATCCTTCAAATATCACCGCCCGCGCGGTCCGGTCTCCGCAGGCTCCGAGGAGCCGAACGCGCTCATCGGCACGAAGCGCGGCACGGGCCGGTACGAGCCCAATACCCGCGCCACGGTGCAGGAGATCTATCCGGGCCTGAAGACCAACAGCCAGAACACCTATCCGTCGCTGAAATTCGACGTGGGTGCCGTGAACGACGCGGCCTATATGCTGTTCAGTGCAGGGTTTTACTACAAGACCTTCATGTGGCCGAAGTCGTTCTGGGACAAGGTCTACGAGCCTTTCATCCGCGAGGCAGCGGGCCTGGGCAAATCGCCCACGGAACGCGATCCCGATCACTACGCGTCCCGCTATCACCACACCGACGTTCTGGTCGTGGGCGCGGGGCCGGCGGGCATTGCCGCGGCGCTGTCTTCCGCGCGCGCGGGCCTTCGGGTCACGCTGGTGGACGAGAACGCCGAGGCCGGTGGCACCCTGCTGAGCGAGCCGCAAGCGGTGATTGACGGCGCGCCCGCCTGGGACTGGCTGGCGGCACAACTGGCCGAGCTCGAGACGCTCGGCGTGCGGGTCATGACCCGGACCACGGCGATCGGCTATTACCACCAGAATTTTGTCGCCCTGAGCGAAAAGCTGACCGACCACCTCGACGCGCCCGATCCCGACATGCCCCGCGAACGTATGTGGCGGGTGCGTGCGGGTCAGGTCGTGCTGGCGCAGGGCGCGCTGGAAAAACCGCTGATCTTCGATGGCAACGACCGCCCCGGCGTGATGCTGGCAGGCGCCGCGCAGACCTATCTGCACCGCTACGGCGTCATGGTGGGCAAACGCGCCGTGGTGGCGACCAGCCATGACAGCGCCTGGTATGCGGCCTTCGACCTGGCCGATGAGGGTTGCGAGATCGCGGCCATCGTCGATACCCGCGCCGATGTGCGCACCGACCTCATCGAGGCGGCAGAGGCGCGCGGCATCGAAATGCACCTTGCCCATTCCGTCTCGGGCACCGACGGGCGGCTGCGCGTGAAGTCGATCCGCGTCAACCGCGTGTCGGGCGGCAAGGTGTCCTTCGGGCGGCGCATCTTCTGCGATTGTGTTCTGATGTCAGGCGGTTGGACGCCGTCCTTGCACTTGTTTTCGCATACGATGGGCAAGCTTGTTTGGAATGACGACCTGACCACTTTCCTGCCCGATCAGAAGACCGAGGCCTGTCAGATCGCGGGCGCGGGCCGCGGGCTCTGGGGGATCGCGGCGGCGCTGAACGATGGCTTCGCCATGGGGGCCGCTGCCGCCGAAGCTCTGGGCAAATCCGCGGACGCCGCCTCCCTCGGCGTCGAGCACGACCGCCCCGGCACCGGCGTCACGCAGATCGAATTGCCCACCGACCGGAACCCGTCGAGCGCCCGCGCCTTCGTCGATTACCAGAACGACGTTACCGCCAAGGACCTGCGCCTTGCGGTGCGCGAAGGCATGCGCTCCATCGAGCATGTCAAGCGCTACACCACGAATGGCATGGCGACGGATCAGGGAAAGATGTCCAACATCAACGGGTTGAACATCGCTGCTGATGCACTGGGTAAAGCCCAGCCGCAGGTCGGCCTGACCACGTTCCGCCCGCCCTACACGCCCACCACCTTCGGCACCTTCGCGGGCTACCACAAGGGCGAGCACTTCGAGGTCACCCGCAAGACCCCCATCGACCCCTGGGCCGAGGAGAACGGCGCGGTTTTCGAGCCGGTCAGCCTGTGGCGCCGCGCGTGGTATTTCCCGCAAGGCTTCGAGACCATGGAGGAGGCTGTCGCCCGGGAATGCCGTGCGACACGGGAAAGCCTCGGCATCTTCGACGCCTCCACCCTCGGCAAGATCGAAGTGGTGGGCCCCGACGCGGTCGAGTTCATGAACCGCATGTACACCAACCCTTGGACCAAGCTTGCGCCGGGCCGCGCGCGCTACGGCCTCCTGTTGGGCGATGACGGCTTCATCCGCGACGACGGTGTGATCGGCAGGCTGTCGTCCGACCGCTTCCACGTCACCACCACCACGGGCGGCGCTGCGCGGGTTCTCAACATGATGGAGGATTACCTCCAGACCGAATGGCCAGACCTGCAGGTCTGGCTGACCTCCACGACCGAGGAATGGGCCACCATCGCGCTCAACGGTCCCAATGCGCGCAATCTGCTGGCGCCGCTGACCGAAGGCCACGATCTATCGGACGACGCCTTCCCGCATATGTCGGTCGCCGATTGCACGGTCGCGGGCTTCAAGGCGCGCCTCTTCCGGATCAGCTTCACCGGCGAGCTGGGCTTCGAGGTCAACGTGCCCGCCCGCCATGGCCGCGCGCTCTGGGAGACGCTGATGGCCGAAGGTGCCAAATACGACATCTGCCCCTATGGCACCGAGACCATGCACGTCCTGCGCGCCGAGAAGGGCTATATCATCGTGGGTCAGGACACCGACGGCACGGTCACGCCCCATGATGCCGGGATCGGCTGGGCGGTGGGCAAGAACAAGCCCGATTTCGTCGGCAAGCGCGGTCTTGCCCGCCCCGACCTGGTGGCGCCCGGACGCAAGCAGCTGGTGGGCCTTCTGACCGAAGACAACAGCAAGCTTGAGGAAGGCGCGCAGATCGTGCGCGATCCGAACGAAGCGCTACCCATGACCATGGTCGGTCATGTCACGTCCTCCTATGACAGCGTGGCCGCGGGCCGCCCCATCGCGCTGGCGCTCTTGGCAGGCGGGCACGACCTGACGGACGAGACGGTCTATATCCCGATGCCCGACCGCACGATTGCGGCCAAGGTCACGGGCACCGTGTTCTACGATCCCGACAATTCCCGGCTGAAGCTCTGACGGCGGAGACGATCATGACCCAATTCACATTCTCCCCCGATCAGACACCGGGCCTCGTGGCCGAAAGCGCCGCGGCGCGCGTCAAGCTGGCCGCTCCCGTCGCGCGGTTCTCGCTGCGCGCCCGGCCCGCTGCGCGCGCAACGCTGGCCCGGGTGCTGGGCCTCACTCTGCCCGACCGGATCGGCGCGCGCAGCCGTGCGGAGGCGCGCGAGGCCCTGCGCCTCGGGCCTGACGAATGGTTGATTCACGCGCCCGAGGCGGAAGCCCCGCGTCTCACCGCCGATTGCGCCGCGGCCTATGACGCTGCACCGCACAGCCTTGTGGAGATTTCCGACCGCGAGGTCACCTTCGCCATCTCGGGCCCCGAGGCGCGCGATCTTCTGACCCTCGGCCTGCCCCGCGACGTCGACAGCATCGCCGTGGGCGAAGGCCGCCGGACGGTGTTCGACGGGCAAACCGTGGTGCTCTGGCGCGACGAAGACCAGGCCTTCCGCATGGATGTCTGGCGCTCCTTCGCACCGCATGTGGCCCATCTTCTGGCCACCGGCTGCCGGGAACTCGCGCTGGAGCTCTGAGCCCAACCGCCTGCAAGTCCCACCCAGGGCACGACGCGCCCCGCCCCTGTCACGACCGGACCGGAAATACCTCCGGAGGTCTGGAGGCAGAGCCTCCAGCGCGGCCCGCGGCCGCGACCCAAGCGTGCCGTGCGCACCTCCCTCATAAATTCATTGACCGACCGGACGGTTTATATATTCTCCCGAGCCGAGGGAGGACGGGAATGACCGACAGGGACACCCGCACAGACGCGCAGGCACTCGCCGAAGCCTGTGCAGAAGCCATGTGGGCCGAGGACCATGCCAGCCGCGGGCTCGGCATGCGCATCGACGCCATCGCGCCCGGCCGCGCAACATTGTCGATGGAGATCAGCCAGGCGATGGTGAACGGCCATGGCATCGCCCATGGCGGGTTCATCTTCACGCTCGCCGACAGTGCCTTCGCCTTTGCCTGCAATGGCTATGACAACATCACCGTCGCGCAATCCAATCAGATCACCTACCTCGCCCCGGGTCGACTGGGCGAGCGCTTGACCGCGACCGCGCATGAAGTCGCGCGGCCCGGACGTTCCGGCCTTTACGATGTGCGCGTGACCAATCCGGACGGCACCGTGATCGCCGAATTTCGCGGCCAGTCGCGCAGCCTCGGCAAGCCGCTGCTGCCGCGCCCTGATCCTGAGGGAGGAGAGAAATGAAGGACCTGACCCCACCCAAGGGCAGCCTCGACCCGATCGAGATCGCCAGCCGCGACGAGATTGCGGCCCTCCAGACCGCCCGGCTCGACCGCTCGCTGCGCCACGCCTACGACAATTCGCCCTTCTACCGCGCGAAGTTCGATGCGGCAGGCGTGCATCCCGACGATTTCCGGGGGCTGGAAGACCTCGCCAAGTTTCCCTTCACCACCAAGCAGGATCTGCGCGACACCTATCCGTTCGGCATGTTCGCCGTGCAGCGGGACCGGATCGCGCGGCTTCATGCCTCGTCGGGCACCACGGGCAAACCGACCGTTGTTGGCTACACACAGAACGATCTCGATGTCTGGGCCGAGGTGGTCGCGCGCTCGATCCGCGCCTCGGGCGGCAAGCCCGGCGATCTGGCGCATATCGCCTATGGATACGGGCTCTTTACGGGCGGGCTTGGCGCGCATTACGGGGCGGAGCGGCTGGGCTGCACCGTGGTGCCCGTCTCGGGCGGCATGACCGAGCGGCAGGTCACGCTGATCCAGGATTTCAAACCGCAGATCATCATGGTCACGCCCTCCTACCTGCTGTCGATCCTCGATGCCTTCCGGGCGCAGGGCATTGATCCGCGCGACACCTCGCTCGACGTGGGCATCTTCGGGGCGGAGCCCTGGACCGATGCGATGCGCCACGAGATCGAGGAGGCCTTCGACATGCATGCGGTCGACATCTACGGATTGTCGGAGATCATCGGTCCGGGTGTGGCGAATGAATGCGTGGAAACCAAGGACGGCCTGCATATCTGGGAGGATCACTTCTACCCCGAGGTGATCGACCCCGAGACGGGCGCGGTCCTGCCCGATGGCGAGATGGGAGAGCTCGTCTTCACCACGCTCACCAAGGAAGGGCTGCCGATGGTGCGCTACCGCACCCGCGATCTGACCCGCCTCCTGCCCGGCACCGCGCGCAGCATGCGCCGGATGGAGAAGGTCACCGGCCGCTCGGACGACATGATCATCCTGCGCGGCGTGAATGTCTTCCCGACCCAGATCGAGGAACAGCTTTTCAAATGCCCAGGCCTCGCGCCGCATTTCCAGATCGAGCTCGTGCGCGATGGCCGCATGGATGCGATGATCGTGCATGCCGAGGCCCTGCCGCAGGCCGCGGACGATGCTGCGCGCGCCGCCTCGGGCCGGGAATTGGCGGAGCACATCAAATCCGTCGTGGGCGTGACCGCAAAGATCGACGTGGCCGCACCGGGTGGCGTCGCGCGCTCCGAAGGCAAGGCCAAGCGCGTCGTCGACAATCGCGGGGCGTGATCCAGTGGCCCGCCCCCGCGCGCAGGATTTCGAGGAAAAGCGCCACGGGCTTCTGCTCGACGCAGCACGGGTCTTTGCCGAACAGGGCATGGAAAAGGCCTCCATGGCGGAGATCGCCCGCGCAGCCGGTGTCTCCAAGTCCCTGCTCTATCACTATTATCCGTCGAAATCTGAGCTGATCTTCGCCATCATCCATGACCATCTCGCAGCGCTTGATGCAGCGCTCGAGGCGGCGACCGATCCGGACGAGCCGCCCGAGGCGCGGCTCGAGACGCTGGTGGCCACCATGCTCGAGGCCTATCGCGGCGCGGACAATCAGCACAAGGTCCAGATCAACGCGGACCCGGCCCTGTCGGACGCGCAACGGGCGGCCCTGCGCGCCATCGAGCGGCGCATCGTGGGGCGGTTCGCGGCTCTTCTGTCCGAAGTTGCGCCATCGCTGTCGGAGGGCGGCGCCCCGCGCCTGACAGCCGTGACCATGTCCCTTCTGGGCATGCTCAACTGGGCCTATCTGTGGTTTCGCGACGACGGCGCGCTCAGCCGCCGCGATTACGCGAAGATCGCGACGGAGCTGATGTTGGGCGGCGTGCCGCGCCTGACCTGAGGCACGGATCCAGCCGCCCTATTCCTTCGCGACCATGGTCAGCACGTCGTATTGCGCGACGATCTCATCCTTCTGATTGGTGATGACCGCGTCCCAGCGCACCTCACCATGGCCCGCCTCCGCGCGCGGATTGATCGCCTTGCAGGTCAGCCGCACGGTCAGCGCATCGCCGAAATAGACAGGCGTCATGAAGCGCAGGTTATCCACACCGTAATTGGCCAGGACCGGCCCCGGCTCGGGATCGACGAAGAGCCCCGCGGCGAAGGACACGATCAGGTAGCCATGGGCGACGCGATCCTCGAAGAACGGGTTCGCCCCCGCCGCCTCGCTGTCCATATGGGCGTAGAAGGTATCGCCGGTGAAATGCGCGAAATGCTCCACGTCCGCGCGGGTGATCGCGCGCGGGCCAGCGGTGACGCGGTCCCCGAGTGCCAGCTCTTTCAACGACTTGCGGAAGGGATGGCGATCCTCGCGCACGGCGCCACCTGCCGACCATTCGCCGGTCACCGCCGTCAGCAGCTCGGGCGCGCCCTGCACCGCGCTGCGCATCATGAAGTGCTTCACGCCGCGCATGCCGCCCATCTCCTCGCCGCCGCCTGCACGACCCGGGCCGCCATGGACAAGGGGCGCCAGCGGTGATCCGTGTCCGGTCGAGGATTTCGCGGAGGCCCGGCTGCCGATCAGCACCCGGCCGTGATAGGGCGCAAGCGCCCCCACGACCTCCGCCGCAACGGCGGGATCGTTGGTAAAGAGCGAGGAGACGAGCGAGCCCTTTCCCTTCGCTGCGAGCGCGACCGCCGCGTCCGCATCGTCATAGCCCATGAGCGTCGCGACCGGTCCGAAGGCTTCCACCTCGTGGATCGCCTGCCCGCCCATCGGATCGCCCGCGCGCAACAGGATCGGCGCCATGAACGCGCCCCGTTCGGCGTCACCCGAGGTCAGCGTGACATGGTCGGGATCGCCCATGACGATCTCCGCCTCGGCGCGGAGGGCAGCCACCTGATCCCGCACGACGTCGCGATCCGTCAGCGAGGCCAGCGCGCCCATTCGCGTCGTCTCATCCTCGGGCAGACCGATGCTGAGGGCCGCGAGCTTCGCCGTGAGTGCCTCCGCCACCGCATCCTCGACGCCGCGCGGCACGATAACCCGGCGGATCGCCGTGCATTTCTGCCCCGCCTTGCCGCTCATCTCGCGCGTGACTTCGCGGATGAACAGATCGAATTCCGGGCTATCCGGCCCGGCATCCGGCCCCAGGATCGCGGCGTTCAGGCTGTCCGCCTCCATCGTGAAGGGCACGGCATTTTCGATGATCGCCGGATGCGCCTTCAGCTTGCGGCCCGTGGCAGCAGAGCCCGTGAAGGTCACCACGTCCTGCCCCTCCACGTGATCCAGAAGATCGCCGACCGAGCCGCAGACGATCTGCAATGCGCCGTCCGGCAATACGCCCATATCGAGGATTGCGCGCACGACGCGCTCGGTCAGATACGCCGTCTGCGAGCCGGGCTTGACGAGACACGGCATGCCCGCGATCAGGCTCGGCGCGATCTTCTCAAGCATCCCCCAGACGGGGAAGTTGAACGCGTTTATGTGGACGGCGACGCCCCGACGCGGGGTCAGAATATGCTGGGCCGAGAAGGTGTTATCGCCCGACAGCGCCTCCACCGGGCCTTCGGGAATGACATGCGCGTTCGGGAATTCGCGCCGCGCGCGGGAGGCGAAGGTCAGCATCGTGCCGATGCCGCCGTCGATATCGGGCCAACCATCCCGGCGGGTGGCGCCGGTCCAGAAATTCTCGGTGTAGAAGGCCTCTTTCATCTCCATCAGCGCAAGGCCGATGGTCTTCAGCATCAGCGCGCGCTCATGCAGCGTATGGCGGCGCAGCGCCGGTCCGCCCACCTCGCGCCCCCAGGCAAGCGCTGCCCCCATATCGAGGCCCTCCGCCCCGATCTCGGCCACCACCGCGCCCGTTGCCGCGTGATGCAGCGGTCGCCGCGCGCCCTGCCCCCGACGCCATGCGCCCGCAACGTAGCTTTCCAGACGCCGCGGCGCCGTATTTTGGTCGAACATGGATCCTCCCCGGAGCCGTTCCGCGCGTCACGCGTCGTAGGTCAGCGACACTTTTTCGGACAGCGGAATGCATTGGCACGACAGCACGTAGCCCGCGCGCACCTCGTCATCTTCCAGCGCGTGGTTCGTGCGCATTTCCACCTCGCCCTCGGTCACCTTGGCGCGGCAGGTGGAGCACACGCCCGCCCGGCAGGACCAGGGCGCTTCGATATCCTGCGCAAGTGCTGCGTCCAGCACCGGCGTGCCGTCCATGGGCATGGTGAAGGCGCGCGTCACGCCATCAAGCGTGACCGTCACATCGCAGCCCTCGACCGCCTCGGCCGAGGCGGACTGCACCGGCGCGTTGCGGCGCGGCGGGCTTGCGGCGAACAGCTCGAACTTGATCTGATCGTCGCTCAGACCATGCGCGCGCAGGCTCTCGGCGATGGTCAGCATCATCGGCTCCGGTCCGCAGATAAAGGCGGTATCCACGGAAGCCGCGTCGATCCAATGACGAAACAGCGCCTCCATCTTTTCCGCGTCGATCCGGCCCGAGAAGAGGTCGATCTCCTGCCCCTCATCCTCCAGCACATGGATGACCGACAGACGACCGAGATGGGTGTTCTTCAGATCCTCCAGCTCCTCGCGGAACATGATCGAGGAGGTCTGCCGATTGGCATAGATCAGCGTGAACTGCGCCTTGGGCACGCGCGCGAGCACGGTCTTGATGATCGACAGCACGGGCGTGATCCCGGAGCCGCCCGCGAAGCCCAGATATTGCTTGCCGGTCTCGGGCTCGATCGGCGTGAAGAACCGCCCCGCAGGCGGCATCGCCTCCAGCACGTCGCCGGGTTTGAGGTTTTCGTTCGCCCAGGTCGAGAATGCCCCGCCCGCGACTTTCTTGATGCCCACGCGCAAGACGCCGTCATCAAGCCCCGCGCAGATCGAGTAGGAGCGGCGCAGCTCTTCGCCATCGAAATCGCGGCGAAAGGTCAGGTATTGCCCTTGGGTGAAGTCGAAGGCCTCCGCCGTGGCATCGTCGGGCTTCAGCGTGACCACGACCGCATCACGCGTGGTCTTCCGGACATCCATGACCTCAAGGGGATGAAAGCGTGCCATATCAGGGCCTTCTCAGATGCACTTGAAGTAATCGAAGGGCTCGAGGCAATCGGTGCAGCGCCAGGACGCCTTGCAAGGGGTGGAGCCGAAGCGACTCACTTCCTCCGTTCGGCTCGATCCGCAGCGCGGGCATTCCACGGCCATGTTGCCGCCCGCCATCCGGGCTGCTCGGGACCGCAGACGCCCGTCACTGGCCGTGCCGTCGATGGGCGGCGCGATGCCATAGCGCTTCAGCTTTTCGCGGGCATTGGGCGTGATCCAGTCCGTTGTCCAGGCGGGCGAGAGACGTCGTTCGACGCGGACTTTTTCGACGCCTTTGCCAAGCAGATGCGCTTCGATCTCCATCTCGATGACGCGGGCGGCGGGACAGCCCGAATAGGTCGGCGTGACCGCCACGACGAGCGTGTCGCCCTGCCACGCGATGTCGCGCACGATGCCCAACTCGGTGACGGAGATGACCGGGATTTCCGGGTCCGGCACCTCATCCAGCCAAGTGCGCACTGTTGCGATATCGGGCAGAACCGACGTCACCATTCTGCACCGGGATAGGCGCGTTGCAGGAACTGCATCTCGGCCAGAAGAAAACCCAGATGCTCGGTGTGACGGCCCGTCTTGCCGCCATGATGGACATCGGCCGACGTCTCGGGCAGTGCCAGCGTGGCCTCGGCCAGGGTCGCTTCGACAAGCGCCCGCCAGGGCGCGCGGAGATGCGCCGGATCCGGGCCGAGACCCGCCTCGGCCATCGCCTCATCCACGTGATCCGCAGCGAAAAGCTCTCCGGAATAGGGCCAGAGCCGCTCCAGCGCATCCTGCATCCGGGCGTGGCTTTCCTTCGTCCCGTCGCCAAGGCGGATCACCAGATCCTGCGATCTTTCAAGATGATAGGAGACTTCCTTCAACGCCTTCGCGGCAATCTCGGCCACGCGGGCGCTGCGGCTGTCGGTGAGCGCGTCCAGCATCTCGTAATGCCAGGCATCGAACAGGAACTGGCGCATCGTCGTCAGCGCCATGTCGCGATTGGGGAGCTCCACCAGCAGCGGATTGCGGAACTTCATCGCGTCGCGCAGAAAGGCCAGATCGTCAGCGGAGCGGCTCTTGCCCTCCACTTCGCCCGCAAGCGCCAGCCACATTTCCGTATGGCCGATCAGATCGAGCGAGACATTGGCGAGCGCGATATCCTCCTCAAGTGCCGGGCCCTTGCCGCACCATTCCGACAACCGGTGCCCGAGGATCAGCGTCGCGTCGCCCAACCGGCAGAGCCAATCGAACGCCGCCGCGCGATCCGCAGCAAAAAGCGGATCGGCCGTGTCGAGCGCGATCACCTCGGCCATCACATATGCCCCACATCATCGGGGATGTCGTAGAAGGTCGGGTGCCGGTACGCCTTGCTTTCCGCCGGATCGAACATCGGACCCTTCTCGGACGGGCTGGAGGCGGTGATGTCGTTGGATTTCACCACCCAGATCGACACGCCTTCCTTGCGGCGCGTGTAGACGTCGCGCGCATTGCGGATGGCCATTTCGGCGTCCGGCGCGTGCAGCGATCCGACATGCCGGTGGTTCAGACCGTGATTGCCACGGATGAAAATTTCCCACAGGGGCCATTCTTTAGAGGTCTGGTTTTTGCTCATCGGGGCGTTCCTTATTCCGCGGCGGTGGCGGCCGCGGCGCGCCGGGCGGCGGATTTCTCGGCATAGGCGGTCAGGCCATCGCGGAACCACGCGCCGTCGTCCCAGGCCTTCTGACGCGCCTCGATCCGTTCGCGGTTGCACGGGCCGTTGCCCTTCAGCACCTCGAAGAATTCGTCCCAATCGGGCTCGGCGAAGTCGTAATGGCCGCGCTCCTCGTTCCAGCGCACGGTCTCGTCGGGAATGGTCAGTCCGAGATATTCCGCCTGCGGCACCGTCTCGTCGACGAATTTCTGACGCAGCTCGTCATTGGTGTTCATCTTGATCTTCCAGCGCATCGACTGCGCGGAATGCACCGAATCCTTGTCGGACGGGCCGAACATCATCAGCGACGGAAACCAGAACCGGTTGAGCGCATCCTGCGCCATTTCCCGCTGTTCGGGCGTGCCGCGCGCCATCTTCATCATGATGGCGTAGCCCTGCCGCTGGTGGAAGCTTTCCTCCTTGCAGATGCGGATCATCGCGCGGGAATACGGCCCGAAGGAGGTGCGCTGCAGCGGCACCTGGTTCATGATCGCGGCGCCATCCACGAGCCAGCCGACCGCGCCCATATCCGCCCAGGTCAGCGTCGGGTAGTTGAAGATCGACGAGTATTTCATCTGCCCCGAGAGCAGCTTTTCGGTGAGCTCGTCCCGACTCACGCCCAGCGTTTCCGCCGCCGAATAGAGGTACAGGCCATGCCCCGCCTCGTCCTGCACCTTGGCGAGCAGGATCTGCTTGCGCTGCAGCGTGGGCGCGCGGGTGATCCAGTTGCCTTCGGGCAGCTGGCCCACGATTTCGGAATGCGCGTGCTGGCCGATCTGGCGGATCAGCGTCTTGCGGTAGCCCTCGGGCATCCACTCTTTCGGCTCGATCTTCTCGCCCGCGTCGATCCGGGCCTGGAATGCGCGCTCCTCGGGCGTCATCTCCCCCGATGAAGCTTCCGATTTCACCATCTGCGCGTACATGCGACCTCCGAGCAAGCTGGAATTATCGCTTGAACAATACACGCCAGAAGCATCACGGTCAAATCTGGATTGCCTACTTTCGTGTGATGTTATGCAGCGCCGCCTCCCGACCGAGGCGCTGCATCCGGTCCCGCGTCGCTTCCGTCTCGCGGGGCAGCGGGCCCTGCGCATCCTCGAAGACCTGCGCGATGCGCAGATCGGCACCGGGCGATAGCGCGAGATAGGCCGAGATGAAGAGCGCGCGGGCCGCGGCCCCGGGCCAGTCCGCGGGCAAGGCCGCATCCGGCAGACGCGGATCGGCGAGGGCCGCGGCGCGGTAGGCATGAACAAGCCGCAGCCGCAGGACGAGCGCTGCTTCCGCAGACACGTCGCGCAAAACCGCAGAATCCGCGCGCAAAGGTGCAAAATCAGACAGAAAGGTGCGATAGGCCGCGGCAACCGCGTCGAGCGGCCAATGCGCCGCGGCAAATGTGGGCAGGTCCGGCGCACCGGCGACCACGTCCGCCGCGAAGGTCAGCCCTTCCGGACGGTCGATGTCGCTGCGATCCGGGGCGGCCCAAAGGCCGCTCGCTACTTCCGCCCAGCCCTCGCCGGGCGCGGCATCGGTCATCGCAAACAGCCAGCCGCGCGGCGCCACGGGCGGGTCGTAAAGGATACGCGCGGCCGCCCCGAACTCCGCCTGCGCGGCCTCGGTCAGGCGATAATGCGAGGTTCGGCCGATCCGCTCGCCCGAAAGCCGTCCGGCCGTGACCAGCCGGGACACCGCCGTCCGCATGAGGCTCTCGCTCAGCCCATGTGCGCGCCCCGCCTCGATGAGACTGCGCATGGACAGAACACCACCCCGCGGCGCGACGGCATCGCCATAGATCGTGACGATGAAGGCCGTGGCCCTTGGCGGCCCGGAGGCGAGGCAGGAGGCAAGGTCGGAGGGCACAGCGCCCGGGTCTTTGCGCAAGAGGTCTGTCATGGCACGGGAAGGTAAACTTTGCCGCGCGGCCTGTCATGCAAATTCGGGGACAGGATGCGTTTCTGGTGATGCAATTCGACGCTGCAACGGTTGACATATTCAAAAAACAGAATACAAATACATCACCCAAACCCGCAGAGGCCAATCGCGCCCCTGCCCCGACCTGCATCGGAGCCCCTCATGACCACCAATGTCGGCACCATCGACCGGATCGCCCGCGCCCTTCTGGGCCTTGTTCTCCTATACCTCGCTTTTGCGTCGGGCCTGCCCGCTTTCGAGGCCGGGTTGCTCAAATGGATCGCGGCGCTTGCGGGCCTCGTGATGCTTGTCACCTCCGCGATGCGCTCCTGTCCGCTTTACACCATGCTCGGGATGTCCACCTGCCCACGCAAGTGACGCCCTGTCCCACGGAGACATGACATGACTGACCAAACTCCGCTCCATCCGGAGGTCGAAGGCTTCTTCGACGAGGCCACCAACACGATCAGCTATATCGTGCGCGACCCGAACTCGACTGCCTGCGCGATCATCGATTCGGTTATGGATATCGACTACGCCGCGGGCCGGATCACCTATGATCACGCAGATGCGCTCATCGCCCGGATCCGGGAGCTGGGCTGCGATCTGCAATGGATCATCGAGACCCATGTGCATGCCGATCACCTGTCCGCCGCGCCCTACATCCAGGACAAACTGGGCGGCAAGATCGGCATCGGCGCCAAGATCATGGTCGTGCAGGACACGTTCGGGAAGATCTTCAACGAAGGCACCGAGTTCCAGCGCGACGGGTCGCAATTCGACGCCCTGTTCGAGGATGGCGACACCTACATGATCGGCACCATGGAGGCGCGGGCGATCTACACGCCGGGTCATACGCCCGCCTGCATGACCCATGTCATCGGCGATGCGGCCTTCGTGGGCGATACGCTTTTCATGCCCGATGGCGGATCGGCGCGTGCGGATTTCCCCGGCGGCGATGCGGAGACGCTTTACGACTCGATCCAGAAGGTGCTGGCCCTGCCCGACGAGACGCGGCTCTTCATGTGCCACGATTACGGCCCCAATGGCCGCGACATTAAGTGGGAAACCACCGTGGCCGAGGAGAAGGCCCACAACATCCACGTGGGCGCAGGCAAGACCAAGGAGGAATTCGTGAAGTTCCGCACCGAGCGGGACGCGACCCTGGCCATGCCCAAGCTCATCATCCCGTCGCTGCAGGTGAACATGCGCGCGGGCGAAGTACCGAAAGACAAGGACGGACGCCCGATGCTGAAGGTTCCGGTGAACGGGCTTTAGGTCCGGCTTCACCCTCCAAGACGCCGGTTCGCTCCCTGTGGCCCGGCCATCCTGACGGGTCGGCCTCTCCTCCCGCCGACCCGTCCTTTCCTTTCTCCGAACGATAATCCCTGAACAGAGGCACCTGATGATCCAGCGGCTGCGCAAATACCTGCCGATCCTCGATTGGGGTCGGCGCTACGACACCGCAGCGCTGACGAATGACGGGGTGGCGGCGGTGATCGTGACGATCATGCTGATCCCGCAATCGCTGGCCTATGCGCTTCTGGCGGGGCTGCCGCCCGAGGCGGGCATCTATGCCTCCATCGCGCCGATCCTGCTGTACGCCGTCTTCGGCACCTCGAACGCGCTGGCGGTGGGCCCCGTCGCGGTCGTGTCGCTGTTAACTGCCTCCGCCGTGGGGCAAGTGGCCGAACAGGGCACTGCGGGCTACGCGGTGGCGGCGCTGACGCTCGCGTTCCTGTCGGGGGGCTTCCTGTTGATCCTCGGCATATTCCGGTTGGGCTTCATCGCCAATTTCCTGAGCCATCCGGTTATCGCGGGCTTCATCACAGCCTCGGGCATCCTGATCGCGGCGAGCCAGCTCAAACACATTCTGGGCGTCGAGGCGCATGGCCACACCCTGCCCGAGATGATCGCGTCCCTCATTGGCAACCTTGAGCAGACGAGCCTTGCCACGCTGGTGATCGGCATCGCGGCCACGGGCTTCCTGTTCTGGGTGCGCAAGGGCCTGAAACCCCGGCTTCTGGCGCTTGGCCTGAAACCCATGCTGGCCGATATCCTGACCAAGGCAGGCCCCGTCGCGGCGGTCTTCGCCACGACGCTCGTCACCTGGGCATTGTCGCTTGAGGACCGGGGTGTCGCCATCGTGGGCGACGTGCCGCAAAGTCTGCCGCCCCTGACCCTGCCCGGCCTCTCGCCGGATCTGGTCGGTGCGCTTCTGGTGCCCGCGATCCTGATCTCTGTCATAGGCTTCGTGGAGTCGATCTCCGTCGCGCAGACCTTGGCCGCGAAGAAGCGCCAGCGCATCGACCCCGATCAGGAGCTGATCGGCCTCGGCGCGGCCAACCTGGGCGCGGCCTTCACCGGGGGCTATCCGGTCACGGGCGGCTTTGCGCGCTCGGTGGTGAATTTCGACGCGGGCGCCGCCACGCCGGCGGCGGGCGCCTTCACCGCAGCGGGCCTTGCCATCGCTGCCGTGGCGCTGACACCGCTTGTGTATTTCCTGCCCAAGGCGACGCTGGCCGCCACGATCATCGTCGCGGTCCTGTCGCTGGTGGATCTGAGCATCCTCAAGAAAACATGGGCCTATTCGCATCAGGATTTCGCAGCCGTCGCCGCGACCATCGTGCTGACGCTGACCTTCGGCGTCGAGATCGGCGTCGCCTCCGGCGTGATCCTGTCGCTGTTCCTGCATCTCTACCGCACGACGAAGCCCCATGTGGCCGAGGTCGGGCTCGTGCCGGGCAGCCAGCATTTCCGCAATATCCTGCGCCACCGGGTGGAGGTCTGCCCGAGCCTCGTGACGCTGCGGGTCGACGAGAACCTCTATTTCGTCAATGCCCGCTTCCTCGAAGACATGGTCATGGCCCGCGTGGCCGAGGATACGCATCTGCGCAATGTCGTGCTGATGTTCTCGGCGGTGAACGCCGTGGATTACTCCGCGCTCGAGACGCTGGAAGAGATCAACACCCGTCTCACCGAGCTTGGCATCGGACTGCACCTGTCGGAGGTGAAGGGCCCGGTCATGGATCGTCTGCAGGGCACGCATTTCCTCGAACACCTGAACGGCCAGGTCTTCCTGTCGCAATACGATGCGCATGTGGCACTGGCCAAGGCGCCCATGGCCACCGCCGCACAATGAGACGCGTGCGGCAAAAGGCCTGTTCGCGAAGCGTGCTCGTAAAGACCTAGTATGTTTGCGCGCATCTCATTGCCGACAGGCGCTTTCCATGACTGCCGTAAGGCCTAGGTCCCACTTTATTATACCCTGACGGGAGTTCCCGATGTTTGAAGCCTTTTCCGCCGAAACGCTGGCCCGCGTCCAGTTCGCCTTCACGGTGTCGTTTCACATCATCTTCCCGGCCTTCTCCATCGGATTGGCAAGTTACCTTGCCGTGCTGAACGGGCTTTGGCTCTGGAAGCGCAATCCCGTCTACAAGAACCTCTTCAATTACTGGAAGAAGATCTTCGCGGTGGCCTTCGGCATGGGCGTCGTGTCGGGCATCGTCATGTCCTATCAGTTCGGCACCAACTGGTCCGTTTTCTCGGACCGGACGGGCCCCATCCTCGGCCCGCTCATGGCCTACGAGGTGCTGTCGGCCTTCTTTCTCGAGGCGGGCTTTCTGGGCATCATGCTCTTCGGCCGCGAAAAGGTGGGCGAGAAGCTGCACATGTTCGCGACGGCCATGGTGGCGTTCGGCACGCTCATGTCGGCCACATGGATCCTGTCGGTCAATTCTTGGATGCACACGCCTGATGGCTTCCTGATCTCGGAGAACGGGCAATTCCTGCCGCTGGACTGGTGGGATATCGTCTTCAACCCGTCCTTCCCCTACCGCCTCACCCATATGGTTCTGGCGGCCTACCTCACCACCGCCTTCGTGGTGGGCGCGGTCGGCGCGCTGCATCTGTTGCGCCGCAGGACCGATCCCGAGGCGCGCAAGATGTTCTCCATGGCGATGTGGATGGCGGTGATCGTGACACCCCTGCAGATTTTCGCCGGTCACGAGCACGGGCTGAACACGCTGGAGCATCAGCCGGTGAAGATCATGGCCATGGAAGGTCATTACGAAAGCCACCCCGACGGTTGGACACCCCTCTATCTTTTCGGCATTCCGAACGATGCGGAGCAGCGGCTGGATTACGCGGTCGGCATTCCCGGTCTTGGAAACCTGATCTTCGAGCACCCGCTCGACTATCCGACAGAAGGGCTCGATACTGTCCCGGATGAGGATCAACCGCCCGTCTTCATCGTCTTCTGGTCGTTCCGCGTGATGGTCGGCCTAGGCTTCCTGATGCTTGGCGTCGGCGCATGGTCCGCCTGGACGCGGTGGCGCGGCACGTTCTATGAGGCCATCTGGCTGCATCGCGCCAGCGTCGTCATGGGCCCCTCGGGCTTCGTCGCGGTCCTGGCGGGCTGGATCACGACCGAGGTGGGCCGTCAGCCCTACACGGTCTACGGCCTGCTGCGGACCTCGGACAGCCTCTCTCCTGTGGATGCGCCCGCGGTCGGTGCGTCGCTCATGGCCTTCATCGTGGTCTATTTCTTCGTCTTCGGCGCAGGGACCTTCTACCTGCTGCGCCTGATGTCACAGCGCGTCAATCAAACCTCGCCCGATATCACGGACGGACCGATCCGTACGGCGGGGATCACCCCCGCGCCGCAACTGAAACCCGATACGCTGGCTCCGGGGGAGTGAGATAATGATGATCTTCGATCTCGCATTCATCTGGGCCGGTCTGATCGCCTTCGCCGTGCTCGTCTACGTCGTGCTCGACGGGTTCGATTTGGGCGTCGGCATCCTGTTCCCCTTCGCCCGCTCCGAGAAGGAGCGGGACGTGATGATGAACACGGTCGCCCCCGTCTGGGATGGCAATGAGACATGGCTCATCCTGGGCGGAGGCGGCCTTTTTGCGGTGTTTCCGCTGGCCTACGCAGTGGTGATGCCCGCCCTCTATATCCCGATCATCCTGATGCTTCTGGCGCTCGTCTTCCGGGGCGTTGCCTTCGAGTATCGCTGGCGGACGCAGCGCTGGAAGGGGTTCTGGTCGGTCGCGTTCTTCGGCGGCTCGGTGGTTGCGGCCTTCACGCAAGGCATCGCGCTCGGCGCCCTCGTGCAAGGAATCGAGTTCGAGGGGCGCGCCTATTCCGGCGGCTGGTTCGACTGGCTGACGCCCTTCTCCGTCTTCACCGGGATCGCGCTCATCGTGGGATACGCGCTGCTGGGCGCGACCTGGATCAATCTCAAGACCGCAGGCGCCCTGCAGGCCTGGAACCGGGACGCGGCCAAGCCATTGGCGCTGATCACACTGGTGATGATCGGTCTCGTGTCAGCCCTCACACCCTTCCAGGACGCCGTCTATTTCGAGCGCTGGCTGTCCTTCCCCGGATCGCTTTGGACCGCGATCGTGCCGATCCTCGTCGCCGTGATCGCCTACAAGCTCTTCACCGGGTTGCGGGACGGGTTCGATCTGCAGCCCTTCCTGATGGCCAATGCCATTTTCGTGGTCTGCTTCATCGGCATCGGGATCAGCTTCTATCCGCATATCGTGCCGCCCGGCATGACGATCCAGGAAGCCGCAGCGCCGAATTCGAGCCTGCTCTTCACGCTTGTCGGCGCGGGGATCCTCGTGCCGATCATCCTGATCTACACGGGCTATGCCTATTGGGTGTTCCGCGGCAAGATCGACGAGAATTCGGGCTATCACTGATGGCAGAGGATCGTCCGGTCTGGGCCCGGCTCGCCTGGTTTGCGGGGATATGGCTCGCCTCGGTTCTGGCGCTGACCTTGCTGGCCTATCTCATCCGGCTGGTCGCGGTCTGAGCGGTCAGCCGATCCCCTCCCAGAGATCGAATTCCGCCGCGCATTTGCGGCGCAGCTTGGCCTCGATCTCGGGGCTCAGGCTCAGATCCCGACGGGGCGAGACGTTCTCCCGGGGCAGATCGATGGCCACGCCAAGCCGGTCTTCGAGGAAGCCTACGATTCGCCCCTGATCCTCGTAACGGAAGAAATGCGTGACCTCTGTTCCGTTGGGGCGCGGTTCGACGAATTTCGACTGATCGCCGATATTGGCGAAGGGCGGACGATCGCCGCGGCAATAGGCATCGACAAACGCGTCGAAGGACAGATCCCTGGTCGAGACGCGCTTGCCATCCAGAAACGGCCGCTGACGGTACCGATACCAGGAGCCGAGCCAGGAGATCGGCTCCCGGATCACGGCCATCACATCCATGCTCTCCGCGCCCATCTTCTCGAACATCGGCCGGAAGAAGCGGTTGTAGCGATAGACAGGCGCGTGTTTCAGCTCCGGCGGGTCGTTGACCACGAGGCCCGCATGGGGCGCCAGGGCCTTGGCATAGGCGGATGTGCCCGTTTTCGGCACGGCCAGCATGACGAGCCGCGCTTTCCAGAAAACCAACATTGCCTGCCCTGCCCGCCTTTTTTCGTTGCGCCATAAACTAGACGTTAACCAGAAACCGAAAAAGCTGGATCTGTCGAATTTTCTTGAAATGTTCTCCTTTTGACCCCATAAAAAACGGAACAAGAGGTGAACGACGCAGTCATTGCCGCGCCCCTGCGGGTGTGGAATAAGGACCGAAAGGCACAATATGGCAGACCTACTCTCCATGGACAGCAAGAAGACCGCGGACAAGCAGAAGGCGCTCGATTCGGCGCTGGCACAGATCGAACGGCAGTTCGGCAAGGGCTCCATCATGAAGATGGGCGGCGACAATGCGATGCGCGACATCGAGGCGACGTCGACGGGCTCTCTCGGGCTCGATATCGCGCTCGGCATCGGCGGCTTGCCGATGGGCCGCATCATCGAGATCTACGGCCCGGAAAGCTCGGGCAAGACCACGCTGACGCTGCATTGCGTGGCCGAGCAGCAGCGCAAGGGCGGCGTCTGCGCCTTCGTCGATGCCGAGCATGCGCTCGATCCGCAATATGCCAAGAAACTGGGCGTCGATCTCGACGAGCTTCTGATCTCGCAGCCCGATACCGGCGAACAGGCGCTTGAGATCACCGATACGCTGGTGCGCTCCGGGGCGGTCAACATGGTGGTGGTCGATTCGGTTGCCGCCCTGACGCCGAAATCCGAACTCGAAGGCGACATGGGCGATTCGAATGTCGGTGTGCAGGCGCGCCTGATGAGCCAGGCGATGCGCAAGCTCACGGGCTCGATCAGCCGCTCGAATTGCATGGTCATCTTCATCAACCAGATCCGGATGAAGATCGGCGTGATGTTTGGCAGCCCCGAGACGACGACGGGCGGCAACGCGCTGAAGTTCTACTCCTCCGTGCGCCTCGACATTCGCCGGATCGGCGCGATCAAGGACCGCGACGAGGTCGTGGGCAACGCGACCCGCGTGAAGGTCGTCAAGAACAAGGTCGCCCCGCCCTTCAAGCAGGTCGAGTTCGACATCATGTATGGCGAAGGCATCTCCAAGATGGGCGAGCTCATCGATCTGGGCGTGAAGGCCGGGGTCGTGGAGAAATCGGGCGCCTGGTATTCTTACGGCGACGAACGGATCGGCCAGGGGCGCGAGAACGCCAAGACCTTCCTGCGTGAAAACACGGCCCTCGCGCTCGAGATCGAGGACAAGATCCGCGCGGCCCATGGGCTCGATTTCGATCTCGGCAAGGAAGACGACGACGCGGTGATGGAGGGCTGACGCCCCCACCCGGCACAACAGCTCCTCAAGCCCTTGCGGGCTTTCCTCGCCCCGGCCACAGCGCCGGGGCGTTTCGTTTTGCGCCCTGCCCTTGTGGACACCCGCCCCCCCCGGCGATACATCTCGGCGCAACCTTTTGACCCCCGGATCACGGATGCCTGCCCGATGCCCAGCCTGAACGATATCCGCTCCACGTTTCTCAACTATTTCGAGAAGCAGGGGCACACGATTGTGCCCTCCTCGCCGCTCGTGCCGCGCAATGACCCGACGCTCATGTTCACCAATTCTGGCATGGTGCAGTTCAAGAACCTCTTCACCGGGGTCGAGCATCGCGACTACACCCGTGCGACGACCTCGCAGAAATGCGTCCGCGCCGGCGGCAAGCACAACGATCTGGACAATGTGGGCTATACCGCGCGGCACCACACCTTCTTCGAGATGCTCGGCAACTTCTCCTTCGGCGATTACTTCAAGACCGAGGCGATCCCCTTCGCCTACGAGCTGATCACCAAGGAATTCGGCATCGATCACAAGCGCCTGCTGGCCACGGTCTATCACACCGATGACGAGGCCTTCGAGATCTGGAAGAAGATGGGTATCCCCGAGGATCGCATCATCCGCATCGCGACCTCGGACAATTTCTGGCAGATGGGCCCCACGGGTCCCTGCGGCCCCTGCACCGAGATCTTCTACGATCACGGCGATCACATCTGGGGCGGCCCGCCGGGCAGCCCCGAGGAAGATGGCGACCGCTTCATCGAGATCTGGAACATCGTCTTCATGCAGAACGAGCAGTTCGAGGACGGCTCCATGCGCGCGCTCGACATGCAGTCGATCGATACCGGCATGGGGCTGGAACGGATCGGCGCGCTTCTGCAGGGCAAGCACGACAATTACGACACCGACCTGATGCGCGCGCTGATCGAGGCCTCGGCCAATGTCACCTCGACCGAACCGGATGGCCCCGGCAACGTGCACCACCGGGTGATCGCGGACCATCTGCGCTCCACCTCCTTCCTGGTCGCGGATGGGGTGATGCCCTCGAATGACGGACGCGGCTACGTGCTGCGCCGGATCATGCGCCGCGCCATGCGCCACGCGCATCTTCTGGGCGCGAAGGATCCCGTGATGCACCGTCTGGTCCCGGCCCTCGTGCAGAAGATGGGCGGTGCCTACCCCGAGCTGGGCCGTGCGCAGGCGCTGATCGAAGAGACGCTGAAACTCGAGGAGCAGCGCTTCCAGTCGACGCTGGATCGCGGCCTGAAGCTTCTCGATGACGAGTTGGCCAAGCTGCCCGAAGACGCCGCCCTGCCCGGCGAAGCGGCGTTCAAGCTTTACGACACCTACGGCTTCCCGCTGGACCTCACGCAGGATGCGCTGCGCGAAAAGGATCGCAAGGTCGACACCGACGGCTTCGATGTGGCCATGGCCGAACAGAAGGCCAAGGCCCGCGCTGCGTGGACCGGTTCCGGCGAGGCGGCCGATGCCGAGATCTGGTTCGACATCGCCGAAGCCAAGGGCACGACGGATTTCCTGGGCTACGATACCGAGCAAGCCGAGGGTCAGATCCTGGCGCTCGTACGTGATGGCGCCGAGGTGAAGACCGCCAGCAAGGGCGAGAGCGTGCAGATCGTGCTGAACCAGACGCCCTTCTATGCGGAAGCCGGCGGTCAGGTCGGCGATACCGGCCTGATCACGACCGAAGCCGGACAGGCGCGCGTGACCGACACTCGCAAGACCGCCGGTGTGTTCATCCATTTCGCCGAGATCACCGAAGGCGCGCTGGCCTCCGGAGAGGCTGCGAAGCTGGAGGTGGATCATGCACGGCGCGGCAATATCCGCGCGAACCATTCCGCGACGCACCTTCTGAACGAGGCGCTGCGCCGCGCGCTTGGCGATCACGTCGCACAGCGCGGATCGCTCAACGCGCCCGACCGTCTGCGGTTCGACTTCAGCCATGCCAAGGCGCTGACCGTCGATGAGATCGAGGCCGTGGAGCGTGAGGTGAACGATTACATCCGCCAGAACGCCCCCGTCGAGACCCGGATCATGACACCGGACGACGCTCGCGATCTGGGCGCACAGGCTCTCTTCGGCGAGAAATACGGCGACGAGGTCCGCGTCGTGTCGATGGGCCTCGATCCCGAGGCGCAGAAAGGCACGAATGGCGACACCTATTCGATCGAGCTTTGCGGCGGCACCCATGTGGGCCGCACGGGCGAGATTGGCCTGTTCACGCTTCTGGGCGACAGCGCATCCTCGGCGGGTGTCCGCCGCGTGGAAGCGCTGACCGGACAGGCCGCGCTCGATCACCTGCGGGCGCAGGACCAGATGGTGGCGCGCCTCGCGGGCGAGATGAAGACCTCGGCCGCCGACCTGCCCGACCGGCTGCGCGCCCTTCTCGACGAGCGGAAAGCGCTGCAGAACGAAGTGGCTCAATTGAAGCGCGAGATCGCCATGGGCGGCGGCGCCTCCTCTGGCGGCGGGGCCGAGCCGCGCGATGTGGGCGGTGTGCAATTCCTGAGCCAGGTCCTGTCCGGCGTGTCGGGCAAGGACCTGCGCCCGCTCATCGACGAGCACAAGAAGCGCCTCGGCTCGGGCGCGATCCTGCTTGTCGCCGATGCGGACGGCAAGGCCGCCGTGGCCGCAGGCGTGACCGACGATCTGACCGGCACGGTGTCGGCGGTGGACCTGGTGAAGGCCGCGGTCGAAGCGCTTGGCGGCAAGGGCGGCGGTGGACGTCCCGACATGGCCCAGGGCGGTGCCGCCTCGGCCGAGAATGCAGACCAGGCCATCAAGGCGGCGGAAGCCGTGATCGGAGGATAAGATGCCCGCACTCTGGATCGCCCATGTGCATGTGACGGATGCCGACGCCTACGGCCAATACGCCAAGCTGGCAGGCCCGGCCATCGCCGCCCATGGCGGTGAGTTCATGGCCCGCGGCGGCGCCTATATCGTGCTCGAAGGCAACAAGACCGCAGACGGTCAGGACCGCGAGCGCCATGTGGTGGCGCGTTTCCCGTCGCTCGAGGCGGCGGAGGCCTGCTACCGGTCGGACGCCTACCAGGAAGCGCTGAGCCACGCGAAGGGCGCCTCCGACCGCGACCTGATCCTTGTGGAATTGCCCGAAGCCTAGAGGATAGGGCCGCCAGCCTCGCGGCATCCGCGCGCCCGCCTCAAGGGGTTTCATGATCGAACAGGATCGTGCCTGACATGATCCCCTGCCGCCAAGCGCAGATATCGTCGCGCTGCTGCAGATGCCGCCAGGCAGCGCTTGCGAACCGGTCGGGCGCCATCATCACGATGAACGGATTTATCATGTCGCGCGGCACGTGCTTGTCCGCGCCCTCGGCGGCCATGATCGGCGCGCGATCTTCCGGCGTCAGACTTTCGATCTGGTAGCTGTAGGCCATGTATTCCGCCGTCGCCATGCAGCTCGGGAACGGGCATTCGACCTGATCGTAAAGCGCGTGGGTCAGTTCATGCACCACGACGCTGTCGAAAAACCGCTCGGGCGGCACATGGGCAAAGACGCTTTCATCGCGCAGCGCCTCCCCCATCGCATCGGGCGTCAGAAGCTCGATCCGCGCCTCGCCGCAATGGAACACGCCGAAACAGGACGGCTCGATCCGGTCCGTGACGGTGATGACCACCGGCCCGGACAGCGACAGATCGCAGGCTTCGTAGAGCGACAGCGCCGCATCCGCCGCATTGCAAATCCGGGCGGCCAGAGGGGGCGGCACGTCGACAGTTGCGACGACGCCATTGTCGCAACGCTGCGCCTCTGCTGCGGCGACGCTTGCACAGAGCAGCACAGGCATTCCAACGATGCGAAGACACGCCCCCATCGGACAAGCTTAGAGGCGGACGCGCCGAACGCAAAGCCCGGCGCATCCCGCGCGCATCAAGTCGCCGATCAGGACGTGCGCGACTGGCGCTTGCGCTCATGCGGATCGAGGAAGCGCTTGCGCAGACGCACGGCGTTCGGCGTCACCTCGACGAGTTCGTCATCGTTGATATAGGCGATGGCCTCTTCGAGGTTCAGGATCACGGGCGGGGTCAGACGCACCGCATCATCCGTACCCGACGCGCGCACGTTCGTGAGCTTCTTGCCCTTGAGCGGGTTCACCTCGAGGTCGTTCTCGCGGCTATGCTCGCCGATGATCATGCCCTCATAGACCTTGGCCTGCGCGCCGATGAACATCTTGCCGCGCTCCTCGAGGTTCCACAGCGCATAGGCCACTGCCTCGCCGTTCTCCATCGAGATCAGAACACCCGCGCGCCGACCCGGGATCGGGCCCTTGTGGGGCGTCCAGCCATGGAAGACGCGGTTCAGAACGCCGGTGCCACGCGTATCGGTCAGGAATTCGCCGTGATAGCCGATCAGGCCGCGCGAGGGCACATGCGCCACGATGCGGGTCTTGCCGGCCCCAGCGGGCTTCATCTCCACGAGCTCGCCCTTGCGCGCGCCGGTGAGCTTCTCGATCACCGCACCGGAATAATCGTCGTCGACGTCGATCGTGGCTTCCTCGACCGGCTCCTCGAGGCCGTTCTCGCCGTCGCGCATGATCACCTGCGGGCGCGAGATCGACAGCTCGAACCCTTCGCGGCGCATGTTCTCGATCAGAACGCCCATCTGCAATTCGCCGCGGCCAGACACCTCGAAGGCCTCGCCGCCGGGCGTGTCCTTGATCTTGATGGCGACGTTGGACTCGGCCTCTTTCATCAGGCGTTCGCGAATGACACGCGACTGCACCTTCTTGCCGTCGCGGCCCGCCAGCGGGCTGTCATTGATGCCGAAGGTCACGGTGATGGTCGGCGGATCGATGGGTTGCGCATCGAGCGGCTCGTCCACCGCAAGCGCGCAGATCGTGTCCGACACGGTGGCCTTCGACATGCCCGCGATGGAGACGATGTCGCCCGCGACCGCTTCCTCGATGTCCTGCTGGCCGAGACCCCGGAAGGCCTGGATCTTGGTGACGCGGAACTGCTCGATCTTCTGACCGACGCGGCTGAGCGCCTGCACCGTCGCACCGACCTTCAGCTTGCCCGTCTCCACCCGGCCCGTCAGGATCCGTCCCACGAAAGCATCGGCGCCGAGCGTGGTCGCCAGCATGCGGAAGTCCTCGTCCTGGCGCTTCTGCTGCTTGGGGCGCGGCACGTGGTTCACGATCAGCTGGAACAGCGCCGTGAGGTCCTTGCGCGGGCCATCAAGCTCCGCATCGGCCCAGCCGGACCGACCCGAGGCGTAGAGATGCGGGAAATCGAGCTGATCGTCATTGGCACCGAGGCTTGCGAAGAGATCGAACACCTCATCGAGCGCGCGGTCGGGCTCGGCGTCGGGCTTGTCGACCTTGTTCAGCACCACGATGGGACGCAGGCCGAGCGCCAGCGCCTTGGAGGTCACGAATTTCGTCTGCGGCATCGGACCTTCGGCGGCATCGACCAAGAGGACAACACCGTCCACCATCGACAGGATGCGCTCCACCTCGCCGCCGAAATCGGCGTGTCCGGGCGTGTCCACGATGTTGATGCGGCTGTCCTTCCACTCGACCGAGGTGGCCTTGGCGAGGATGGTGATGCCGCGTTCGCGTTCGAGGTCGTTGCTATCCATCGCCCGCTCGGCCACCTGCTGATTTTCGCGGAAAGCGCCGGATTGCTTGAGAAGCTCGTCCACCAGGGTTGTCTTGCCGTGGTCCACGTGAGCGATGATTGCGACGTTGCGCAGGTCCATGTCGGGTATCCAATATCTCGAGAGTTGCGCGCGACCTATAGCGGGGACCGGGAAAAGGCCAGCAGTTTTCGTTTGGGCGTGTCCGCGCGTGACTTTGGGACCGGAACCACGGCTGGCGCTCTCGTCGCAGCCGCGAGGGATTGCATGGCCGAAGTGCGGCAACTGTGATCAAGGCCACATGCTCCACGCTCGCGCGCCTGTTCTGGGGGATGGCGCTGCTACGTTGAAACGCAAGCGCTTTATCCCAGCCACGCCCCTCTACAGGTCGAACGCAAGCGCTGGTGTCACCAAAGCGCCAGCCCGCCGGGCCGGGCAGGCGCTCGAGCGCGGCGGCTGCAAGCAGCCTTGTTCCGCGCTCGGGGTAACTTCGCTCGGCTGGAGACAAGAAACCGTCACCCTCGGGCCTGTCCCGAGGATTCCCCCCAACACATGCCATGGCAAAAACCCCGTCCCCCCCCGACAAAGTAAAAAGGGGCGGCCCGAAGACCGCCCCTTCCCTGTGTCGCTCTGTCGGGCCCTATGGCCCGTAGACAATGTTGGGTAGCCATATCACCACTTGCGGGAACAGCATGCAGATCACCAGACCGACGATCTGAAGCGCCAGGAAGGGCAGTGCGGCCTTGAAGATGTCCGTCATCGGGATCTCCGGCGGTGCCACGCCCCGCAGGTAGAAGAGCGCGTAGCCGAAGGGCGGCGACAGGAAGCTCATCTGCATGTTCACAAGGTAAAGAACCCCGAACCACAGCACCAGATCGTTGGGATCGTCGAGCCCGAAGGCCGCAGCCCCCAGCGCCTTCACGATCGGCACGAAGATCGGCACGCAGAGCAGAAGGATGCCCACCCAGTCGAGGAACATGCCCAGGACCACCAGCAGCACCTGCATCAGGATCACGATGCCCCAGGGGCCAAGACCCGTCGCGGCCAGGCTGTCCTGCACGAATTGCTGACCGCCTTCGAGCACGTAGAGGCCCACGAAGATCGTCGCGCCGAACATGATCCAGATCACCATGGCCGAGGCCTTCAGCGTCGTCAGCGACGCCTCGCGCACCGTCTGCCAGTCAAGCTTGCGGTGAATGGCCGCCACGATGAAGGCGCCGAACGTGCCGATGCCCGCCGCTTCCACGGGCGTGGCCACGCCCGAGAAGATGACGCCCAGCACCAGCGCGATCAGCACGATGGGCGCGGACATGTTGCCCAGCAGCTTGATTTTCTCGGCCGTCGAGATGCGCTCCTCGACCGGGATCGGCGGGCCGACTTGCGGGTTGATGAAGCTGCGCACCAGCACGTAGACGATGTACATGCCCGACAGCAGAAGGCCCGGAATGACCGCGCCGATGAAGAGCTCACCCACCGATTGCTCGGCCACCACCGCGTAGATGATGGCGAGGATCGAGGGCGGGATCAGGATGCCCAGCGTGCCGCCTGCCATGATCGAACCCATGGCGATCTTCGGATCATAGCCGCGGTTGAGCATCGCCGGCAGCGCGATGATGCCCATGGTCACGACCGCAGCCCCGATCACGCCCACCATGGCCGCAAGGACCGTGGAGGCGAGGATCGTCGCGGCCGCGAGGCCACCCTTCACGCCGCCCAGGACCTTGTAGATCACGTCGAACATGTCGTTGATGATCCCCGCCCTTTCGAGCATCGCGGCCATGAATATGAAGAGTGGAATGGCCGAGAGCTGATAGTTCGTCATCAGCGGGAAGATACGTGACGGCACGATGTTGAGGGCGCGCTCGTCGCCCAGGATGAAGAGGAACACGCAAGCCAGGCCACCGGTGACGAAGGCCAAAGGCAGGCCCGCCATCAGAAGCACCAGAAGCGTGCCGAACATGATCAGGGTGAGCCACCCGATACCGATCTCAAGTCCCATGGATCAGGCCTCCCCCCGCATTGCGATCTGGATGTCTTTCATCAGCTTCGACACCCCCTGCAGAACGAGCAGCAATGCTCCGATCACCATCACCCATTTCATGGGCCACAAAGGCACCTCCCATTCGTTGAAGGAAATCTCGCCCCAGCGGATATTGCTGTCCGTCCATTGGGCCATGTTCCAGTTGGCCAGCATCTCGCCCGTGGGGATCTCCCCGCGCGCCCACTGGCTGATAAGTCCGTTGCCCGAGGGCACGGCGATTGCATCCATCGCGAAGATCCAGCTTGTGGCCAGAAGCGTGAAGGCGAAGATGAAGAAGAAGATCGAGGTCGCGATATCGACCCAGGCTTTCTTCTTCTTGGGCAGCGGCGCGTAGAAGATATCGACGCGCACATGCTGCTCGGTCAGCATCGCGTAGCTGCCCGCGATGAGGTATTGCATCCCGAACATCAGATACATCGCCTCATGCGCCCAGTTGGTGGGGCTGCCGAAGACGTAGCGCGAGATCACCTCGAAATAATAGACGAAGACGGCGATCACGGCCCAATAGGCGGTGAATTCGCCCGCGAACAGACACAGCCGGTCGATCCAGTTCTTGGCGAAGCGGCTGTCCTCCTCCATCACGCCGATGCCCGCCTCGCGCAGTTTGCGGTCGTTTTCGGTCTCGACCTCCACGGGCAGGTTCGCATTGGCGCGGCGCACCAGCATGGGCAGCAGAAGCGCGTCGATCGCCATCATCGCCAGCAGCAGATAAAGCGCATTGCGTCCGACCGTGTTGTCCCAGAAGACCCGGTTCGCGCGGGCTTCCTCCAGCGGGGCGGACAGCTCCGTAAGCGAGGCCTGGGCCTCATCGAGTCGTTCCTGCCCCTGCTCGATCGTGCGCTCGGCGCGCTCGACCCGGCGCTCTGCGGCGCGCTGCTGGAAGGATCCTTCCTCGGCCTCGGCCAAGTCAGTGCGCAGCCCGGCGATATCTTCGCGCGCCTGCGTGACCCGCTCCTCTTCGCGCTCGATCACGCGCTGTGCGACCCGTTCCTCGTTGGCGAGGTTCGAGACCACGGTGCGCGCGGTCTGCTGCTGTCCGTTGGCATAGAGAATGACGATGAAGACCGGGATGAAGAGAAATCCCAAAAGGTTCTTCAGATAGAACCGGTGCAGGCCGAGCATGCCACCCGTCACGAGGATCATGTAACCCAGTGCGACGGAATACTGCTTGTGAACGACCTTCGGGCGCTTGGCCAGCGCCATGGCGATCAGCGGGAAGACGATCAGCCCCACCCAATAGAGCCAATGCGGAAGCGTGAAGCTTATGCTGGGCATGTCCTGTCCCTTATTTCCTTATATGACATGAGCGACCGCCCGACACGATCCGTGCCGGGCGGCCTAGATTACCGGCGAGCGGTTTCAGATATCGAGCGACAGACCGTCGGTCAGCGCCGGATCCACGTAGCCCAGCGAGCCGGACATCATGTAGTCGAGCTGGATCTTGAAGACCCGCGCCGCATTCGGATCGCGGTTGGCGTAGTCGAACCAGATCGGCACGGCCACTTCGGTCATCAGTTCCACGTCGTCCTGGCTGAGGCGCGTGACCTCGGTGCCATCGGCCTCGAACTTGCCCCAGGCTTCCTGGTCGGCGGCCTGGATCGCGGCATGGTGCATGTCGGAGTAGACATGCGTCTCCATCTCGACGAATTGCTGCATCTGCGGCGAGAGCGCGTTCCACGCATCCATGCCCACGGTGATGTCCATGATGTCGACCGGCTGGTAGAGCGACATGAAGCCCGGAGGGCCCATGACGATGTAGTCGGTGACCTGGCTGAAGCCGAGCGCGTAGTTCACCGCGGGGCCCACGTAATCGGCCACGTCGATCGTGCCCTTCTCGAGCGCCGGGAAGATCTCGGAGCCCGGCAGAACCGTGGTCTCGGCCCCGATTTCGGTGAAGATTTCCGCGACCATGCCGCCCGGCAGGCGCATCTTGCGGCCCGCGAAGTCGTCGATGGAGCGGATCGGCACCTTCGAGTGAATGATGTTCGGGCCATGGTGGACGGGGCCCACGAACATCAGGCCCTGCTCGGCGTAGAGCTCGCGCGCGATGTCGATGCCGCCGAGGCCGTAATAGAACACGTCGAACTCGTGCGGGTTGCGCAGACCGAGCGGGATGGACGTCAGGAACGTCGCCGCCGGAATGATGCCCTGTCCGTAGATGGTGAAGGGGTTCACTGCGTCCAGAACGCCGTTCTTCACCGCGTCGTAAAGCTGGAAGTCGCCAACGACGTCATTTGCACCGAAGGCCTGGAAGGCCAGCTCGCCGCCCGACTTTTCCTGGATCGAGGCGCACCAATCCTTGAAGATCTGAAGGCCTGCGCCGCCCGGCCAGGACGTCTGGATCTTCCAGGTGGTGCCGTTGGCCTGAGCACCTGCGATATGGGGCGCTGCAAGCGTGGCCGCACCGGCACCGGCCAGTGTGCGTAGCGCATGGCGCCGCGTTGTGAGCTTTTTCATTGAGTCCTCCCTAGGTCACTCTTTCTTCTTGGAAAAAGCGCGCCCTGCCAACAGCTTGTTGCGTGTCATCCCCGATGATCGCCCTTCGCCGCACAGCAAATCGGACGCCTCCTCCTGGCGCGGAGGCTAGATTTCTGGGCGGTGAGGGCAAGCACTTTCGTCGCCGCAATGCGGCGTTACCGCTCACGTATCGTGGCGATCTGCGCGCCCGCCGCGCCAAGTGCACCCGCCTCTCCCATCTGGCGTGCGATGGTCAGATCACCGACCAGTTCCGCCTCCGCACGGGCGCGGGCGTCGGCATCGGGAAGGCGCAGGATGTAGGAGGGATGCCAGGTGATCAGAACCGGCGTGCCGTCCGTCAACGTCTCGATCCGGCCCCTGCGCCGGGTGAGGTGCCGCCCTTCGCCCGTCAGCGCCTCGGCAGCGGTGGCACCCATCGCGACGATCAGCTCGGGCCGCACGAGTTCGCGTTCGAGATCGAGCCACCAGCGACAGGCCTCGACCTCGCCCGCATCGGGACGCTGGTGGATGCGCCGTTTGCCGCGCGCCTGGAATTTGAAATGCTTGACCGCGTTGGTGATGAACGCCGCCTGGCGGTCGAGCCCTGCGGCCCCTGCGGCCCGGTCGAAGACCTGCCCCGCAGGTCCCACGAAGGGCTGACCACGGAGATCTTCCTGATCGCCGGGCTGTTCGCCCACGATCATCACCCGCGCCTCCCGCGGCCCCTGCCCCGGCACGGCCTGCGTCGCGTGATGACACAAATCGCAGCGCGTGCAGCCGCGCACCTCCTCGGCCAAGGTGGCGACCGGGCCTTCGGGCGCGGGCTTTGCCAGCACCCGCGCCGCATGATCGGAGAGCGCTCGTGCCCGGCGGTCAGGCTCCAGCACCGGCATCGTCTCGGCCATGGCGCGCACGCGGGCCTCGGCCCCTTCGATAAGGCCCGGGATCAGCTCCGCCTCGGGCAGGTTCTTCCAGTATTTCTTGGGCATCTCGGCGCACATCGCCTTCACCATTACCCGCGCGGGATTGAAGATCGACGCGTAATAGGTGCGCCACAGATCCTCGGTCGCGTCTTCGGGTGGGCGTTCGGGCGCCTCCGTTTCCTCGTACCGCAATTTGCCATCCTCGAACCGCGCGGTCAGGTCGGGTGTGGCGATCACCCAATCCATATCGCCGAAGCGTTTGGCAAAGAACGGCGCACCGCGTTCCAGGCAGGGATGCTCGGGCTCGAACCACGCGGCGAAGGCCCGGCGCGGCCCCTGCGCCTCCACCTCGCGGAAGCGCACGAAGGCGTGCATCTTGTGCACGTCGCGCCCGATGGCCTTGCCCTGCGCCAGCAGTTTCGCGACATCCGCATCGCTGCGGTCACCCCATTGCACCGCGCCTGCGCTGAGCCGCAGTACCGTGCGATAGGCTCTTGCGAAGCGTTCGGGATCGGTGTGGTAGAGCGCGCTTTCGATCCCGTCGATGGCGATTTTCGACAGGCGGATGTCCCGCGCCGTGCCCTCGGCCACGACCGGCGCGCCCGCGAAGAGATCCGGCGCCTGCCCGCCGCGCCGCCACAGCACCGCCTCGGGCGGGATACCGGCACGGGCAAGCCTGCGCGCCTCGGCCCGCCAGGCCGCGACCGTGCCGATCCGGGGCAGCACCACCTCGTACATCAGAAAAGCGAGAGTTGCTCGGCAGGCGCCGCGAACCGGGCGCGCAGGTGTTCTTCTTCCAGAAGACCGCGTGGCGCCCAGCCGGGGGCCGTGATGAAGGCCTTCGCGCGTTTCACGATGGCGCCCATGGCCGCCAGATGCTCATAGCGCACCAGCCCCCTGCGCCGCGCGGCCAACAGCCGGTTCACCGTTTTCGTGCCAAAGCCCGGCACCCGCAGCAGCGCCTCGCGCGGGGCGCGGTTGATATCGACGGGAAAATGTTCGCGGTGCGCCACTGCCCAAGCGGTCTTGGGGTCGAGATCGAGGTCGAGCATCCCCGACGCGCCGCCGATCTCCTCAACCTGGAAATCGTAGAAGCGCAGCAGCCAATCGGCTTGATACAGGCGATGTTCGCGCATGAGCGGCGCGGGCTTGATCGGCAGCGCTTTCGCCGGGTCCGGGATGGGCGAGAAGGCGGAATAATAGACGCGGGACAGACCGTAGCTCGCGTAAAGGTCCGAGCTTTGCGTCAGGATCGTACGGTCATTGGCCTGATCGGCGCCCACGATCACCTGCGTCGACTGGCCTGCGGGCGCGAACTTCGCGGGCCGCTTGCCGCGCCAGCTGCGCCCCGTGCGGCTTTCCTCGCGCTTCACGCGCACATCGGCCATGCTCTGCTTGATGTTGCGGGCATCCTTTTCGGGTGCCAGCGATTTCAGGCTCCGCTCCGTCGGCATCTCGATATTGATGGACAGCCGGTCGGCCCACTTGCCCGCCTCGTCGATCAGTTCCTGACTGGCCGAGGGGATGGTCTTGAGGTGGATATAGCCGCGAAAGCCTTCCTCCTCTCGCAACTTGCGGGCGATGCGGACCATGTCGGCCATGGTGTCGTCGGGCGAACGGATGATGCCCGAGGACAGGAACAGCCCCTCGATGTAATTGCGACGATAGAATTCGACCGTCAGATGCACCACCTCCTCAACCGAGAAGCGCGCGCGTTCCACGCGAGAGGAGGCGCGGTTGATGCAATAGGCGCATTCGTAAGTGCAGAAATTGGTCATCAGGATCTTCAGAAGACTGATGCAGCGCCCGTCCGGCGCATAGGCGTGGCAGATGCCTGACCCGCCCGAGGAGCCGAGGCCCTTGCCATCGCGCGAGTCGCGCCGTTCACCCCCGGACGAAGCGCAGGAGGCGTCGTATTTCGCCGCGTCGGACAGAATCGCGAGCTTGTCTGAGAGAGTACGCTTGACCATGCGTTCATGGTATGTTCGCACGTGGGGTCCGGCAAGTGGAAAGGCTGCGGCAGGGGGTCGCGTTTGCGGATTTGGGCTATGGTCCGGAACCACATGCCGTGACCACAAAGCCCATCGGTTGGTGCGCCTGCTCGCGGGATGGCGCTGCAACGGCCGAACGCAGGCGCTTTATGCCTGCAACGCCCCTCCACAGAACGAGCGACTGCGCCAACGTAACCAGAGCGCCAGCCCACCCGAGCGGGCAGGCGCTTGGCGCGGCGGCTGCAAGCAGCCTTGATTCCGCGCCTGGGGCGCTTTGCAAACCCGTCTTAAGCACACCAAACGTTTCTGGAGCCCGACGAAAAGGAAAAGGCCCCGAACAAAGTTCGAGGCCTCTCCCTATTCCGTTACGCCGCCTTGCGTCGGCGCGGACGGTGCTTCTTCGGCGCGCTACCCTGCGCCTTGGGAGCGCCCTGCGGTTTGCCGCCGCGACCCCGGTTGCCACCGCCGCGATTGCCGCCGCCACCGCGACGCCCGCCGCCCGGCTTGGGACGCGGTTCGGCCTTCGGGCGGGTGCCGAAGCCCACCGGGATCTCGGTCTTCATGACCTTCTCGATCTGCTCCAGCAGTTCCACCTCGTCCGCGGCGCAGAAGGCAATCGCCTCGCCCTCGCGTCCGGCACGCGCGGTGCGTCCGATCCGGTGCACGTAGTTGTCCGCGACATCCGGCAGCTCGTAGTTGATGACGTAGGCCACACCTGGGATGTCGATGCCGCGCGCGGCCACATCGGTCGCCACGAGGATGGTGATCGTGCCGTCGCGGAAGGCCTTGATCGCGCGGTCGCGCTGGCCCTGGCTCTTGTTGCCGTGGATCGAGGCGGCGTTGAAGCCATCCGCCACGAGACCCTTCATCAGCTTCTCGGCGCCGTGCTTCGTGCGCGCGAAGACGAGCGTCAGCGCGTCGGGGTCCTGCGACAGGATCTCGCGCAGACGGCCGGGCTTTGCGCCCTTCTCGACGTAATGCACCGACTGGGTGATCTTGTCGGCGGCCTTGCCCGGAGGGGAGACCTGCACGCGGCGCGGATTGGTCAGGTAGGCGCCCGACAGCTCCTCCATCTGCTTCGGCATCGTGGCCGAGAACAGCATGGTCTGACGCGGCGTGCCGAGCTTGGGTGCGATCTTCCGCAGCGCATGGATGAAGCCCATGTCGAGCATTTGGTCCGCCTCATCCAGCACCAGATGGCGCACGGAGGAGAGATCCACCGCGCGGCGATCCATCAGGTCGATGAGCCGTCCGGGCGTCGCCACCAGAATGTCCGTGCCCCTCGACAGGGTGGAGATCTGGCGGTTGATGGACTGCCCGCCCACCACGGTCGCGACCTTGATGCGGGTCTCGCGCGTCAGGCTGCGCAGGCTGTCGGCGATCTGGTTCACCAGTTCGCGCGTGGGTGCCAAGATCAGCGCCTTGGCTTGCTTGGGCTCGGGCTTGCCGGGGGCTGCCAGCAGATGGTCGATGAGCGGCAGGCCGAAGGCCAGCGTCTTACCGGTGCCGGTCTGGGCGAGGCCCAGGATGTCATGGCCTTCCAGGGCCAGCGGAATGGCCTTGTTCTGGATCGGCGTGGGTTGGGTCAGTTTGTTGTTCAGAAGGGCGGTGTTGAGGGCCGGCGCGAGGCCGAGCATGTCAAAGTCGAACAAAAGATATCCTTTAAGCCGCAAGGCCCGACACCCGTGTTGCGGGGCAGACCATGCTTGATCATGGCCGCGGGGTGCGGCGCACGTGGGGTCAAGCGCGGCCTCTCAAGGCGCGGGCGTTTCCCGCGGCTCTGGCCGTCGCATCAGGAACCCTGCGTGATGGGGAACTGGGAATGTCATATCGCCGGGTGCGCTTGGATCGTCTGGGATGACGTCAGGCGCGGCTAGCTCACGCGGCAGCGCGGCGATGGAGGACACATGGCGCCTGCCCGGCCCGAAGTCAAGCGGTGCGCGGACATGGCTCCTCAACCGGGCATATCCGCCACGGCATCGCGCGCGCGCAGGCTGGCGCGGCGGGTCGTGATCTGACGACGCAGGAACGCCATCACGAAGAGCGCGGTCAGGATCAGCACGATGGTCGGCGCAGGCGCGCTGTCAATAAAGAAGCTCAGATAGGTGCCAAGGCTCATCGCCCCCATGCAGATTGCCACGGACACCCAAAGCATCGCGCGGAAGGTCCGCACCAGCAGGAAGGCGATGGCGCCGGGCGCGATCAGCAGCCCGATGGAGAGGATCAGCCCTGCCGCCGACAGGGTCGCCACGATGGTCAGCGAAATCGCCGCCAGAAGCCCGTAATGCAGCCATGTCACGGGCAGACCCGCCGCATGGGCCTGCGCGGGATCGAAGGCGTGCAGCATCAGGTCCCGCCAGCGCAGGAGCAGACCTGCTGCCACCACGATCGCGATGACGAGCGCGGTCCAAAGCTCAGCGGGCGCAATGCCCAGCATGTTGCCGAAAAGGATATGGTCGAGATGGGCATTGGTCTCGATCGAGACATACATGACGATGCCAATGCCGAACATGCCCGAGAAGACCACGCCCATCACCGTGTCCTGCTTCACCCGGGAATTGCCCGCGAGGTAGCCCGTGGCCACCGCACAAGTCATGCCCGCCGCGAAGGCTCCGATCAGCAGAGGGATGCCCAGGATATAGGCCAGCACGATGCCCGGCAGGACCGCGTGACTGACCGCATCGCCCATCAGCGCCCAGCCCTTGGTGACAAGAAAGCAGGACAGAAGCGCTGCGGGCACCGACACGATCAGGCAGATCAGAAAGGCGTTCTGCATGAAGGGCAGCTGGAACGGCAAAAGGAGAGCGTCGAGAGTCATGCCGCGCGCTCCCCGGACAAGGCCTCGGCGGCGCGGCGGCGCGATGCGAGCCGTCCGTATTTTGGCGCGAAGGCGAAGGCCGCGAGGAAAATCAGCGTCTGCAGCGTGACGATCACGCCGCCCGTCGCCCCGTCGAGGAAGTAGCTGAGATAAGCGCCCGCGAAGCTCGTGCCCGCCCCGATGGCCACCGAGGTGACGATCAGCCGTTCGAACCGGTCGCAGAGCAGGTACGCCGTGGCCCCGGGCGTCACCACCATGGCGATGACCAGGAAGGCGCCCACGGTCTGCATCGCGGCGACGACGCTGGCCGACAAAAGGATGAAGAACAACGCCTTCAGCAGATCGGGCCTGAGCCCGATGGCGCGGGCATGGGTCTCGTCGAAGAAGGTCACCATGAGATCGCGCCATTTCAGCGTCAGGATGGTCAGCGACACCACCCCGATGATCGCCAGTTGCAATGTATCCTCGGGCGTGATCGCCAGAATATTGCCCATGGTGATGGTCTGCACCGACACGGAGACGGGGCTCACCGAGACCATGAAGAGGCCGAGGCCGAAGAATGAGGTGAAGATCATGCCGATGATCACGTCGGGCTTCAGGCCCGAGCGTTCCGACAGGAACAACATCGCCCCCGCCGCCAGCCCGCCCGACAGGAACGCGCCCAGCGCAAAGGGCAGACCAAGCATGTAGGCGCCCGCCACGCCCGGCACGACCGAATGGGACAGCGCGTCGCCGATGAGCGACCAGCCCTTGAGCATCAGGTAGGCCGACAGGAAGGCACAGACGCCGCCCACCAGCGCCGACACCCAGATCGCGTTGGTCATGTAGCCATAGGTGAAGGGCTCGAAGAGCATCTGGGTCACCCGGCCGCCTCGAGCCCCAGCGTGACCTGCCTGAGCACCCCGCCAAAGGCGTCTTCCAGCTTCTCACGGGTGAAGGTCGTCTCGGTCGGACCGGCAGCGAGCACGGTGCCCTTGATCAGCACGGTCCGGTCGCAGAAATCGGGCACCGTGCCGAGGTTATGCGTCGAGACCAGCATCACCCGACCCTCGGCGCGCAATTCGCGCAGAAGCTCGATGATCCGTTCCTCGGTTTTCACGTCGACCCCGGTGAAGGGCTCGTCGAGCAGGATCACCTGCCCCTCCTGCGCCAGCGCGCGCGCGAGAAAGACGCGCTTGCGTTGCCCGCCCGACAACTCGCCGATCTGGCGGTGGCGGTACTCGGTCATGTCGACGCGGGCGAGCGCGGCATCCACGGCTGCGCGGTCGGCAGCCCGTGCGCGGCGCAGAAAGCCCATATGCCCGTAACGGCCCATCATCACGACGTCTTCGACGAGGATGGGAAAATCCCAGTCCACCTCCTCGGCCTGCGGCACGTAAGCCACGAGATTGCGCTTCAACGCGTCTGCCACAGGGCGACCCATCAGAGCGATATCGCCCCGTGCCACGGGCACGAAGCCCATCAGCGCCTTGAAGAGCGTCGATTTGCCCGCGCCATTCACCCCGAGGATCGCCGTGATCGACCCGCGCGGCACCTCGAAGGAGGCATCCCAGAGCGCCGTGTGGCCGTTGCGATAGGTCACGGTCACGTCGCGCACGGAAATGCCCGCCTCGGCCTGCTCGGCCTTTGGCTGTTCAGCCGCTACGTACTGCGCATGGGGCCGCGCATGCTCCGCCGGAACGGAACGGGCCGTATCGGGCGTGTCGTGTTTCATGGCGCTTTCGATCCCTCGTATCCTTCCGGGGTGATGTCAGGCCCGCGTCATCCGCGCGCCCCTAGTTGGTGGCCGATTGGGTCAAGCCGTCCGCAACGGTGGTCGCCGTGACCCGCAAGAGGTCCAGATAGGTCGGCACCGGCCCATCCCCAGCGCTGAGGCTGTCGACATAGAGCACGCCGCCGAATGCCGCGCCGGTCTCGCGCGCGACCTGCTCGGCGGGCGCGGTGCTGACGGTGCTTTCGCAGAACACCACGGGGATGTCGTTCTCACGCACCCCGTCGATCACGGCGCGCACTTGCTGCGGTGTGCCCACCTGATCGGCGTTCATCGGCCAGAGATACAGCTCCTGCATTCCGAAATCCCGCGCGAGATAGCTGAACGCGCCCTCGCAGGTCACAAGCCAACGCTGATCTTCGGGAATGGTTTCGACCCGCGCGCGCAAGGGCTCGATCGCGGCGCGGATCTCGTCCTTGTAGGCCTCGGCATTGGCGGCGTAGATTTCCGCGTTGTCCGGATCCTCTTCGGCGAAGGCGGCGGCGATATTATCGATATAGATCAGCGCGTTATCGAGCCCCATCCAGGCATGCGGGTTGGCCTTGCCCTCGTAGGAGCCGCTGGAGATCGAAATGGGATCGATCCCTTCCGACAGGGTCACCGAGGGGACATCACGCAGGTTCGCGAGGAACTGCTCGAACCACAGCTCCAGGTTCAGGCCGTTCCACAGCACGAGATCGGCATCGAGCGCGCGCACGATATCCTGCGGCGTGGGCTCATACCCGTGAATTTCCGCGCCGGGCTTGGTGACGGACACGACCTCGGCGGCATCCCCCGCCACGTTCGCCGCCATGTCCGCGAGCACCGTAAAGGTCGTGACAACCTTCATCTTGTCCTCTGCTGCGGCAGGCGTGGCGCCCCAGCTCGCGGCAAGAGCGGTCAGGATAACGGCCGGAACGGTCGGTCGGCGGAACATGCGGATCTCCTCTGTCGGTAGGTTGGTCGATGGATTGCTTGGTTTCTCGATATGCATTTAGGAATGATTTGCAACTGTCAAGCCAGTTGCGAGTGATTTGCAACAAAGCCCTTGATGAACGCCTGCGCTTTGTGCATTCAGACGCCATGAGCGACAGCGATGCATTGGCCGACAAATTCACCCAGGCGCTGCGGGAGTCCGGCATCCGGATCACCCGCCAGCGGGCGGCGCTTGTCGACATCATCGCGCAATCGGACGATCATCCCGACGCGGTGGAATTGCACCGCCGCGCCACGGACACGGTGCCGGGCATCTCGCTTTCGACGGTCTACCGCACCCTTTCCGCGCTGGAGGAGCATGGCGTCATCCAGCGGCTGCAATTCGAAGGCGACACCGCCCGGTTCGAGCATGCCGATCTCGACCATCACGATCACATGATCGACGTCGACAGCGGCGAGGTGGTGGAATTCCAATCCGCGGAAATCGAGGCGCTACAGGAATCTCTGGCGGCCTCCATGGGCTACGAGATCGTGCATCACCGGATGGAGCTTTACGTCCGCAAGGCACGCAAGAAACGCGGCGGTTGAGGCGCGCGCGGAGCAGCCCTCGCCCGCGTCATTTGCGCAAGATCAACCGCTCACCGGCGCATCGCGCTAGCATGATGCCCGTTTCATCGGGTGTTGCGATGTCCCTGTCCTCGTTCCTCCGACTTGTCCGCGCGCGGGCCGCACCCGGCGCGCATCGGCGCGTGCCGCGCGGCACTGCGCCCGGCTCCGCGGGCATCGTGGCCGATGTCATGACCCGTGAGCCCGTTTGCATCGCGCCCGAGACGACCCTCGCCGAGGCCCTCGAAGGGCTGATGGTCGCACGCGGCATCGGCCTCCTGCCCGTGGTCGAGAACGGCGTGCTTCTGGGACGGCTCGACCGGCGCGCCATCTCCGCCATCGACCGCGAGCATTGGGTCAGCACCCGCGCTAACGATATCTTTGTCGATCTGGCCCGCGATCATGTCCTGTCGGATGCGCTGCCGCTTGGCGATGTCTTCGCGCTGATCTCGAAGACCGGTCAGCACAAGTTCCTTGTCGCCGAAGACGCTCATCTTGTCGGTGTCCTCACCCTGAGCGATCTGACGGAGTATTTGTCAGCGCCGTGAGCCTGCGGTCTAATCCCCTTCGGCACGAGACATGACCCTGGCCCGAAAGGAGCGCCGCCTTGCCTGATCCCGCCGACAGCGAAATCCTGAGCGCGATCCTCGATGCGGCGGTCGATGCGATGGTGGTGGCTGACGCGAAGGGCACCATCCTGCGGGCCAATCGCGCGACCCATGATCTGTTCGGCCATGATCCCGATGCGCTGATCGGTGCGAATGTGCGCGTCCTGATGCCCGAGGATCATGCCCGCGCCCATGACGAATACATGACCGCCTATCGCGACACCGGCATCGCCCGCATTGTCGGGATCGGGCGCGACCTGACGGGCCGCCGGGCGGATGCCAGCACCTTTCCGCTGCATCTTTCCGTTGGCGAGGCAAAGGTGGGTGCCGAGCCGGTCTTCGTGGCGATCCTGCACGATCTGAGCCAGCGCCGCGCGGGCGAGACGGCGCTCGCGCGCAGCATGCGGCTCGATGCGGTGGGGCAGATGACCGGCGGGATCACACATGACTTCAACAACCTGCTGACCGTCATCATCGGCAACCTGGAACTGGCCGAGGCCACGACGGACGCGCCCGACACGCGGCGGTATCTCGCTCGCGCGATGGAGGCGGCGGAGACCGGGGCGGGCCTGACCTCGCGCCTGATGATCTTCGCGCGCAAGGGCAGCCTGAAGCCCGAGGCCGTGGATTTGGGCAATATCTGCCGCAAGACCGTGGCGCTTCTGGAACGCACCCTTGGCGAGGCTTACGAGATCGCGGCCCAATGCCCCGAAGGCTTGCCGCGCGTGCACGTCGATCCCGTTCAGCTGGAATCAGCCATCGTCAACATCGCCGTGAATGCCCGCGATGCCATGCCGGAGGGTGGGCGCATCCTGTTCCAGGTCAGCGAGATCGAGATCGACGACACCTACATGGCGCAGGAAACGCATGTGGCGCCCGGTCACTATCTGCGCCTTCTGGTCAGCGACAATGGATCGGGCATGTCGGAAGAAGCCCAGGCCCGCGCCTTCGAGCCGTTCTTCACCACCAAGGCGCCCGGTCAGGGCACGGGTCTCGGCCTTGCGATGGTGCACGGCTTCGTGCGGCAATCGGGCGGGCATATCACCCTTTACAGCGAATTGGGCCACGGCACCGCCATCGGGGTCTACCTGCCCGCCCTGCCCCGCGATGCAGACGAGGCCGGATCGGGCCCCAATGAGGCGGGCCCGGACGCCCTGCCCCGCGGGAACGGAGAACGCATCCTCGTGGTCGAAGACAGCGCGCATGTGCGCCAGATCACCGCCGACCGGCTGCTTGCGCTTGGCTACGCCGTCGAGGTCGCGGAGAGCGGCGATGCGGCTTGGCGCATGCTGGAGGGCGGACTCGACGTGGCGGTTGTCCTGTCGGACGTGATCATGCCCGGCGCGCTGAACGGCTTCGATCTGGCCCGGCGCATCGACGAGCGCTTCCCGTCGATCGGCGTGATCCTGACCTCGGGCTATGCCAGCGACGCGGTCTCGGACCGCCTGCCCGGCGCGCCCGATGCCGACCTTCTACATAAGCCCTATCATCAAGGCGTGCTGGCGCGCCGACTGTCCGAGCTGTTGCGCCGATCCTCCGACTGAGGGCGCGTGATCTCGGCCGCGAAAGTGTAGCCCACGCCGCGCACGGTCTTGATGATCTGCGGATCGGCGGGATCGCGTTCGATCTTCTTTCGCAGCCGCGCCACTTGGTTGTCGATGGTCCGGTCAAGCGGGCTCCAGCCCGTGCCGCTGGTCAGGTCCATCAGCCGGTCGCGAGACAGCACCCGGCCCGCATTCTGCAAAAAGACGGTCAGAAGCCGGAAATCGCCGCTGGTCAGATCCGAGCGGGTGCCGTCGCGGTCGATCAGCTCGAACCGGTCGGGGATGGCCACCAAGCCGTCGAAGCGAAAGGCGGAAGGCCCCTCTGCGGCCAGCCCCGGCGCGGCCTGCGCGGTGTCATCCTCATGCCCGACAGCGCCCTCCGCCTGAGCGGCCCGCCGCAGAACGCTGCGCACCCGCGCCAGGACCTCGCGGACATGGAACGGCTTGGTGATGTAATCGTCCGCACCCAGCTCCAGCCCCACGACGCGGTCGACCACGTCGTCGCGCCCCGTCACCATCACGATCGGCACATCGCGGCGCTTGCGGATCTCGCGGGCGACATCCAGCCCGTCCTTGGCCCCGAGTTGCAGATCGAGCGAGACGAGGCTGACCGCTTCGTGCTCAAGCAGGTCGAGCGCTGCTGCGCCATCCTTGGCCTCGATCACCCGGAACCCCCCGCCTTCGAACACGTCCCGCAACAGGGCGCGCACGCCCGCATCGTCGTCCACGACAAGAATGCTTTGCGGTGTCATGGCAGGAATTTAACGCCTCCCTCGCGCTCGGGCCAGCATTGATCGCGCCCGTGCACCCTGCCGCCGATACCCGCGATACATTTCGCTACAAAACGATACATCTGCGGGTGCAATTCCATGACACCGGCTTGTCAAAGTGCCCCGTCTTGCAGCCTTGGGGGACGAAACAGATGTATGTCACGAATGCAGGCCAGGCCTTCGACACGAGTGAATTTGCACAATGGTCCGAGCGGGCGCCCGCCCTGCCGGAAACCCGGCTCGAGGCCGGCACCCACCTCTTTCGCGAAGGTGATCCGGTCGAACGGATCTACAAGGTCGTCACCGGAGTGGTCTCGCTCAATCGGCTCTTGGAAGACGGACGCCGCCAGATCATCGCCTTCGGGCTGCCCGGCGATCTGGTGGGATTTCCGAGCAACGGGCGCCACCATACCGATTGCGAAGCATTGTCGCTCGTGCGCCTGCAGCCCTTCCGGCTGTCGCAGATCGATTGCAGGACCGGGGATCGGGAACTGCGCGGCCGCTTCATGGAGGCCGCCCTGCGCGAGATCGCGGCGATGCAGGACCACTTCATGATGCTGGGCCGCAAATCCGCAGCAGAACGGGTGGCCTCGTTCCTCCTCGCGCTGGAGGCCCGCACCGGTCAGGATCGCGACGGCAGGCGGCAGGTCGACCTGCCCATGAGCCGCGCCGATATCGCGGATTTCCTGGGCCTGACGACGGAGACCGTGAGCCGCGTGCTTAGCCAGCTGCGCAAAAGCCGGGTGATCGCGCTCGACGGGATACACCGCGTCGTTTTCCTGCGCGGGGAAGCGCTGCGGGCGCTGGCCACAGGCAATTGCGGATAGCGCGGCCCGCGGCCCTTCGGGCATACTTGACCCCGATCAAGGCGTTTCGCTGCGGCATTGCTATCAAGGACATCCGGATCTTCCGGCTTCCCCTCGGGAGACGGAGACCATGATGCGCGCGCCCTGATGGCCGCCCCCCGGAGGACATGCCGATGAAAACGCTGCTGTGCTGCCTGATGAACCATGAGAGCGCCGATGCGATCCTCTCCTGTGCTGTGCCACTTGCGCGCAGGCACAATGCGCATCTGATCGGCCTGCACACGATCGAGGCGCTTCTGGTCTATCCCGGCATCGCCATGCATGTGCCCGACGCGACCTTCGCGGCCTTCAATGCCAGCCAGTCCGAGGAGGCCGACAAGATCGAGGCCGTCTTCGCCAAGCACACGGACGGAGAGCCGTTCACCGCGGAATGGCGCTGCCTGCGCACGGAATCCACCTCCGCGGCGGACCGGATGATCGAAAGCGCTCATGCCGCCGATCTCGTCGTCATGCCGAAGGAGGATCACGCCATCGACCGGGGTGACCAGGTCCATGCCCAGACCCGGGTGATCCGCGAAAGCGGGCGGCCCGTGCTGATCGTACCGCCCGATTACGACGGCCCGGAGGTGGGCCGGTCGATCGTGCTGGGCTGGAGCGATACGCGCGAAGCGGCCCGCGCGGCCCATGACCTCGTGGCACTGGCCGAGAAGGACGCGGAGGTCTGCATCCTGCGCGTCGATGGCCACCGCGACGCCCTGCATGACCATGACGCGGTCGACCTCGCGGCGGCAATGGCGCGGCAGGGGCTGACGGCCAAGACCGCACATCGTCACGGTCACGGCGCGGATATCGCCCGCGTGCTTCTCGACCATGCAAGCGAGATCGGCGCCGACCTGGTCGCAACCGGGGCCTACGGGCATTCCCGGACCTATGACTTTGTCATCGGCGCCGTGACCCACACGCTTCTGCGCGATGCCGAGATGCCGGTGATGTTCAGCGCCTGAGCGCTCCGGCCGCGCAGTTCGGTTTGCCGCTCCGTGCGCCGGATCGATCCATCCAAGCCGGAGGGCCCCGCCTGTGCCAAAGACTGGCCCGCGCCGCCATCCCCTTGCATCATCGCGCTTGACTTCCCGCCCCTTCTGCTGGGCAAGATCGCGCCCGAACGAAAGACGGGGACAGGATAGGATTGGCCGAAGAAAGGGCATCCGCTGCGCGCCACGCGGTGCCCTGTCCAACCCGAACCATCCTTCAGCCGCACGACCGACGACCCTCCTGACCCCGTCCCGAGATACCCGCGAAAGGACCAGACCATGCGCCCAGCGATCACCTATCTCTTCGTGCCGGGGGACCGGCCCGACCGGTTTGCCAAGGCGCAGGCCTCCGGTGCGGATCGGGTGATCCTCGATCTCGAAGACGCGGTCCGTCCGGACCAGAAGGCGGCAGCGCGGGACGCGATCCTTGCCGCCGATCTCGACTGGTCGCGGGTGGCGGTACGGATCAACGATGCCGCGACGCCCTTTTTCGCCGATGACCTTACCTTCCTCGCGTCGCTGAAGGCGGCTGCCGTGATGATCCCGAAGGCCGAACATCCCGATGTCTTGGCTCGTGTGGCCGAGGCGCTGGGGCGCGCGGCGGAGCTTCTGCCGCAGGTCGAAACTGTGGCGGGGCTCGAGGCTGTGGGCGATATCCTCTCGCATCCGATGGCAAGGCGCGCGGTCTTCGGGCATCTCGACTTCTCGCTTGATCTCGGCGCCGCGCCGGAATGGGAGCCGCTGCTTTACGCCCGCTCGCGACTTGTGGCCCTGTCGCGTCTCGCCGGGGCGGAGCCGCCCGTCGAAAGCATCACCGCCGAGGTGAAGGATGCAGGCAAGGTCCGCGCCGATGCCGAGGCGGCGCGCAACCTGGGCTTCGGCGCCAAGCTTCTGATCCATCCCGCGCAGGTGGCCCCCGTCCGCGAGGCCTTCCTGCCCGACGCGGCCCAGATCGATTGGGCCCAGCGCGTGATCGCGGCGGTGGCCGATGGTGCCGCCGGCGCTAGCACCATCGACGGCAAGATGATCGACAAACCCGTGGAGGAGGCCGCGCGCCGCATCCTGGCTGCCGCTGATCTGCCCACCGAATAGCGCGCCCGAAAGCGCCAATCGCGTTGTGGCCGCTCGCAAAACCGGCAATCTTGCGTCCATAGACGTGACCCGCTGCAAGGAACTCCCGCCATGCCCGTCATCCGCGAAGACGACCTCATCGCCTCCATCGCCGAAGCGCTGCAATATATCTCCTACTTTCACCCGCAGGATTTCGTGCGCGCCATGTCGGCCGCCTGGGAGCGCGAGGAAAATCCCGGCGCCAAGCAGGCCATGGCGCAGATCCTCGTCAATTCGCGCATGTGCGCGCTGGGGCGTCGGCCGATCTGCCAGGATACCGGGGCCGCGAACATCCACGTCAAATACGGCGTGGAGGCGCAGACCAATTTCAAACGCTCCCTGCAGGAGATCTGCGACGAGGGCACGCGGCAGGGCTATCTGCGCGACGAGAACCCGCTGCGCGCCTCGGTCGTGGTAGACCCGTTAGGGGAGCGCAAGAATTCCGGTGACAACACGCCCTGCATGCTGACCGTGGAAATGGTGCCCGGCGACCGGATCGAGGTGGAGGTCGCGGCCAAGGGCGGCGGGTCGGAGAACAAGTCGAAATTCACCACGCTGAACCCGTCGGGTTCGGTCGCCGACTGGGTGGTGAGCACGGTCGAGACGCTGGGCGCGGGCTGGTGCCCGCCCGGCATCCTGGGCATCGGCGTGGGAGGGAATGCCGACAAGTCCATGGCGCTCGCCAAGGCCGCGCTGTCCGAGCCCATCGACATGGCAGATTTGCTGCGCCGCGGCCCCGCCAACAAGACCGAGGAGCTGCGCGTGGAGATCTACGAACGGGTCAACGCGCTTGGCATCGGCGCGCAGGGTTTGGGCGGCGTCACCACCGTGCTCGACGTGAAGGTGAAATCCTTCCCGACCCACGCAGCCTCGCTGCCGGTGGGTCTGATCCCCAATTGCGCGGCCACACGGCATGTGCATTTCACGCTCGACGGCTCGGGCCCTGCCGCCTTCACGCCGCCCGACATCAATGACTGGCCGGAAATTCTGCTCGATCAGGCCAGCGCCCATGCCACGCGGATCGACCTCGACAACCTCACCGACGAGGTCGTGGGTTCGCTCACGCCCGGCCAGACGCTGCTCGTGTCGGGCACGCTCTATACGGGCCGCGACGCCGCGCATAAGCGGATGATCGACATGCTGGATCGCGGCGAACCGCTGCCTGTCGATCTCAAGGGCCGCGCGATCTATTACGTGGGCCCCGTGGACGCGGTGGGCGACGAGGCGATCGGCCCTGCGGGCCCTACCACGTCCACCCGGATGGACAAGTTCACCGACCGCATCCTGGGCGAGACGGGGCTCAAGGTCATGATCGGCAAAGCCGAACGGGGCCCCGCGGCGCTTGAGGCCATCGCAAAGCACAAGGCGGCCTACCTGATCGCGGTGGGCGGCGCGGCTTATCTGGTGTCGAAAGCCATCAAGGAAGCGAAACCCGTGGCCTTCCAGGACCTCGGGATGGAGGCGATCTACGAGCTGCGGGTCGAGGACATGCCCGTCACCGTCGCTGTCGATACGAGCGGCAACTCGATCCACAAGACAGGACCTGCCGCCTGGCGCCGCACGCCCGAACCGGCCTGAGGTGACGACGCCGCCGCGTGACAGGCGCGGCGGTGCGACCCGCCCTCTACTGGCCTCTACTCCTCTGCAACCCCACCGGGATCGGGCAGATCGGCAGGCCCCGGCGCGTCCATCTCGGTGAATGTCGCGGGGCTATGCCGGGTGCGATCCACCCGAAGGTCGAACACGTCGAAGCGGTTATAGCCCGCCGAGACATCGTGAAAGCGCTTCGGCTCCACCGCCCCGGAGAGATCGATCTCGGCATAGCCGATGCCCTCCTCGGTCAGCTCGTCGCCGATGCACTTGCCGGTCGGATCGACGAAAAAGCTCGGAGCAGCGGGGCATTTCTCAAGCATCTCGGCAGCCTCGGACGACCCATTCGCAATGATCCTCTTCGCGTTGTCGTCGAGGCACCCCGCCGAGACGAGGCCGAAGACCTTGGCCTCGAAGGCATGGCCCGCGGCCCGGATCAGGTTCGCGCCGCGATTGTCGTAATTGCCCGCGTCCTCGGGCGGCCGGGTCGGCCAGACGGGCGGGTAGCTGCTGATATGCACCTGCTCGGCCTCCGCCATCAGGGCGAACCGCGCCAACGGATTGGTGTTCTCCCCGCAGATCAGCGCGCCGACGCGCCCCACCGAGGTATCCGCCACGCGCAAGCCCGCGCCATCGCCCGGAGCCCAGACGAGCTTTTCGAAGAAGGTCGCGACGAGCTTGCGGTGATGAACCAGCACGGCGCCCGTCTCGTCGATCAGGATATTGCTGTTCCACAACCCGCCGATGGAGACCGGATTCGCCTCTGAAAAGCCCAGCGAGACGAGGATCCCATGCGCCCGCGCGGCCTGCCGGATCGCCGCGATCTCTGGCCCGTCGGCGCGCACCGACGCGGCGGCGAAGCGCGCGAAGAGATCATGCGTCTCGATGGGCCGGAAAAGGGCCGCCCAGACCGGAAAGCCCGGCAGGTAGCTTTCGGGAAATGCCACGATCCGCGCGCCGTTTCGCGCAGCCTCCGCGATGATGGCGCAGGCCTTGTCCACCGTCGCCGCCGGGTCGAGATAGACCGGCGCCGCATGCGCCACCGCCGCCTTGAAGCTTGGCATTGCGAACATGGTGCAGGCCTTCCTTTTGCAAAACGAATGCGCCGGGACGCGCGATCCCGCGACTATAGGCGCGCGCCCGAACTTCGCAAACGGGCGCCTTTCCGCGGGGGCGCATGCGCATCCGAGGTCGCATTCCCGGCCATTCCGCCCTATTCGGGATTCCAACATCCCCGGCGCTGATCGGCAGCCGCCCGCCGCGTGGGGCGGCTCCGATCAGCGCCCGGCATTCTGCGAAGGAGAGCACATGACCGAGATCGGCATCGGCATCATCGGCGGCGGCTACATGGGCAAGGCCCATGCCGTGGCGCATGCGGCCGTGGGCGCGGTGTTCGACACGCCCCTGCGGCCCCGGCTGGAGATGGTCGCGGCCTCCATGCCCGCCTCGGCCGCCCGCTACGCCAAGGCTTTCGGCTTTGCTCGTGCAGCGCAGGATTGGCAGGCGCTCGTCGCCGATCCGAAGGTCGAGGCGATTGTCATCGCCTCCCCGCCCGAGACGCATCTTGAGATCACCCGCGCGGCTGCAGCGCTCGGCAAGCCGGTCTTCTGCGAAAAGCCGCTGGGCGCGTCGCTCGCCGATGGCGCGGCCATGGTCGAGGCGGTCGAAACGGCCGGGATCGTCAACATGATCGGCTTCAACTATATCCGCACGCCCGCCTCGCAATTCGCCCGGCAACTCGTGGCGGAGGGCGCCATCGGCGACATCACATGGTTTCGGGGCGAGCATGTGGAGGATTTCTATTCCGACCCCGCCCTGCCCGCGACATGGCGCGCCAAGGGGGATGCCAACGGCGCGCTCGGGGATCTCGCGCCGCATATGATCAACGCGGCACTGGCCCTCGTGGGTCCCGTCCGCACCGTCATGGCCGAGATCGAGACCGTGCACGCCCAGCGCGAAGGCGGAGCGGTCGAGAATGACGATCAGGCGCAGATGATGTGCCGGTTCGAGAGTGGCGCGATGGGCCATATGTTCTTCAGCCGCGTCGCAACGGGTCGCAAGATGGGCTATATCTACGAGATCACCGGCACCCGTGGCGCGATCCGCTTCAACCAGGAAGACCAGAACGCGCTCTGGCTTTATGAGGCCGAGGGCCCCGAGGCCACGCGCGGCTTTCGCCAGATCCTGACCGGGCCCGCACATCCCGATTACCTGCCCTTCTGCCAGGGGCCGGGGCATGGCACGGGCTATCAGGACCAGATCATCATCGAGGCACGCGATTTCCTGCAGGCGATCCATGAAGGACGCGCGCTCTGGCCCACGTTCCGCGATGGCCTGTCCGTGAGCGAGGTGACGGAAGCGGCGCGGCGTTCGCAGGCTGAAGGCCGTTGGCAATCCGTTGGTGTGTCGTGATGTCGTCTGCTGTCCGGTGGTGAAGATCCGGCGTGCATAGAATGCGGATATCCGGTGCCGCCCGGCATGGTCTTCCGCGCGCACTGGCCTACAAACGTATTATGAGTAATTCGCACCGCCCTTCCTATTCGCGCCTTGTCGGAGCCTTCATGCAGAACCATGCGCTCCACGCGGCCCGTCATGTCTGAGCGCCGCGAGGCGCAGCGCCCCCGCATTGGCGTGATCGGTGCGGGCGTGGCCGGGCTCAGTGCGGCACGCAGGCTCGCGGATGCAGGCCTCGAAGTCACCGTATTCGAGAAGAGCCGCGGCCTCGGCGGGCGCATGGCCTGCCGCCGCCGGGACGGTCTGCAATTCGATCACGGCGCTCAATTCGTGGATGCGGACGCGCCTGCGCTGCAGGATCTTCTGGCGGCTGCGCGCAGTCAGGGCCTTGCTGCCGACTGGACCGAAGCGGCGCGCGAGGCGCAGCGCTATGTCGTCGGCGTGCCGGGGATGAACGCGATGTGCCGCCCGCTGGCCGACGGCCTCGACATCCGGTTCGACACCGAGATCAGGACCCTCAGGCGCGCCGGTTCCGGCTGGGCGATCGGCAGTGCGGGCGGCGACGTGCATGTCGACCGCGTGATCCTGACGATCCCCGCCCCGCAGCTTCCGAGGCTGGAGATGGAGCTCGACCCCGAGACGCGCGATGCGCTCTACGGCGTCCGGTTCGCACCGGCGCTTGCGCTGATGGTCGCCTTCGAGGAGCGGCCCGACTGGCCCGCGATCCAAAGAACGCCGCCCGCACCCTTCGCGTTGATCCTGCGCGACAGCAGCAAGCCCGGGCGTCCCGGTGACGCGGAATGCTGGGTCGCCCATGCCGATGAGGCCTGGAGCCGTCGCAACGTGGAGTTGGACCGACCCGAGATCGGCGCGGCCCTGTTGTCGGAGCTGGAGGCGGCCATGGCCCCCCTGCCGCCTTCGCGCGCCGTGATGGGGCATCGCTGGCGCTATTCGCAGGCGACGCAGCCCCTGGGCCGCGCCTTCATCGCCAGCGGCTGCGGCACGCTTCTCTTCGGCGGGGATTGGGCCCTTGGCGACCGCGTGGAACATGCAGCCGAGAGCGGTCGGGCCATGGCCGCGGCGATCCTCGCGGAGACGGAATAGGCTCCGGCCCCGGACGTTATCGGACGCCCCCTTATTACGTGGACACGCAACACGCCTCGGCCAGCGCGGCCTGCAGTCGCCGCGTCAGGCGTCACTTCTACACGGCGCATTCGCAATCCCCTCAGCGAATACTTGGGTGCCGATGGCACCGTGCCCCGTTTGAAACCTCAGCGTGCTCACAACCGCGTTTGGCCGACGCCCCCGCGCTCAACCCGTCGCGGCAAGATAGGCGTGCAATTCGGTCAGCAGCGCCGCGCCCTCGAAGGACATGTCGGGAAACAGGCTGCGCAGGTTGCGGGCGGCGCGCATGTCATCCAGCGAGAGGGGTGGCTGACCTGCGCTTTCCCGTCCGCTCCAATCGGCCCCGAGGACCTGCCGCAGGATGAAATCCGCTTTCCTGCCCGACCCCAATGGCCCCGTTTGCGCAGCGGATATCGCCCCGAAGATCCGTTCATATGTCGCGACCAAGGCATCTGTCGGTGTCGATGATGTCTGCGCTTGAGGCGGCGGCGCCCGATGCGCCTGCGCCGTCGTGAACGGCTTCGGGACGACAAGGCATTGCGAGGTCCCAGCGTTCGTCAGGGCGACCGGAGGCGCTGGGGCGACGGGGTCAAACTTACCGAACGGACGCCGGATCCGGGCGCCGATCACATGAGCCAGGGGACCGGGCGTGCCCGCTTGGCCGGGCGGTGCCGCGGTCAGGACAAGACTTGGGGCACCCGTGGCCTGATCGCGCGAGACCCGCGCGCTGACCGATTGCGCCGAGCTGCCTTTCAGTCGCATCTGCCCCAGAAGTGTCGCGCTGACCCCGGCGCCTGTGGGGACGCTGCGCGACAGACGCTGCAAATCCCCGTCGGGATAAACCACCTGCACGCTCACCTCGCGGCAGACAAGAAGCGTGTCGAGAATGCCGAACTCTGCCTGACCGCCCGAACCGCCCAGACCACCCGGACCGCCCCAGACCGGCACCTGGAATTGGTAACCCGACGCGACATCCCGCGCGGCATTCAGCGCGGCCTCCGCCACCGGCCCCTCGAAGAACCAGCCAGTCGCCTGCGCCTCGTCGAAGGCCGCAAGATCGAAGGCGATCTCCGTCGGGCCATGAAAGCGCAGGACGACCTGCGCCCGGTCGCCCGCACCGTCATGGGACAAGAGCGTCTTTTCCGCCCCTTGCGCATCCCGCATGGCGATGACGGCGCCGGGCACTTGTGACCGCACTCCGCCGGGTGTCGCCACGACCACGTCGTCCGAGGCGGCGCGCGTGGCGGAAAACGACATCTCCAGCACCTCGTCGGAGGACAGGCCCGCGCGGATATCATTCACGGACGGACTGACCGAAACGCTGTGCCGCACGACGCTCACGCCGTCCCGGTCCACGGTGTACATGCCACTCCGGTTGCCCGGATCGGGGGCCCTTGTGTTCTCCGCCGCGTCCTTGATGGCGCGGGACTTCGCCCAAAGCGCGTCGATCTCTGTGGCCCAGGCCGCTTCGTGCTGCAGCGCCGCTTGCAAGGACGGACGCAGCGCCGTCCGGGCGTAGAGCGGTGCATGCGCGAAAAGCTGGTCGAGCGGCGCATTGCGCAGCTCGGACGCGCTGAGCGGGGCCGCGCCCGCCGCCTGCCGACCGCTCCACATATAACCGATCCGGTAGGCCACGACATAGGACAGGGTGCTGAGCGCGGCCAGGCCCAGCGCCGTGGCCGCTTTGGCCCTGTCGGTCGGTGTGATGGGCGCGAACAGGGTCTGGTAATCGGCGATGAGCTGGCTCTGCGCTGCGCCCGCGGCGATCAGGTGCTGGTCAAGCGCCGCGCGATCCTGATCGGTCCAGAGATAGGCCGTCGCACTGATGATATTGTAATACCAGGTGGTCAGCCCCGCGCTGAGCTGGAGGATCCCATCCTCAGAGCGCGTGGCAAGCGTATTCAGAAAGTGCCAGGTATCAGCGTTGAACGTCCCGAACGTGTTCCATTGCCACGGAAATTCCCCCACGCCAGATGTATCCACGGGCAGGAAATCGGCGAGCCTGGGCTGGCCTCGGGGCTCTGCGCGCATCGGGCTCGCCTTCTGCGCGGTCGAGACGAGGTCTGCGCGCAGCACGTGATACGGATCGGACATGGCGCACCTCATCCTGTCGTGCCGGGCCGTCGCGTCGACGCGGAAAAACCCACCCGGCGACCATTCCTGATCCCCGGATGGGCGGCACTCGTTACCGAAAAGGCGAGGTTACGCGCCGGGCCATGCGCAGGTCGCGCCGATCACATAGGCCTGCGAGGTCAGAAGGTTGCCGGGGATCACCGCAGGCGGCGGCGTCATGGTGACGGTCACCGTGCCCGCGGTCTTGTCGTAATGGTAGACCGAGCTTTCGTAGCTCTGCGATCCGCCCGCGAGCGGAATACCGAGGAAGCTGACACTCCAGGACGATTTCGTTGCGAAATGCGACTGGAACGCGCTTTCATCGGCATTGTGGAAGACCATCGTGATCGTCGGCATTTCGCAGATGGCCAGCACGTCCAGCACCCCGAAATCCCCGTCTTGGGCGAAGTTGTAGGGCTGCGGCGTGGTGAACGCGACACCGCTGACGGCGGGGTTGTGATTGGCCGCTTCCTTGATCAGCGCGGGGTTCCACCAGCCGGTGCCCGTGCCGATATCGTAGGCGCTGGCGGACAGCTGCGGGGTGAACTTCGTCACGCCCTTGTAGCTGAGGCTCAGATCCACCTGCGTGACGTTCTGATCGAAGGAGAACGCGTTGTAGCTGGCGGAGGCGCCTGCGCCGATATGGAACCAGTCGATCCAGCCCGACACGCCCGCACCCCCCTCGACCGAGATCTGCGACGTGGTCTGATCGAGCTTCGTCACCGACATGCTGATATCGAACCCCTGCGATCCGCCCAGCCCGTTCTGGATCGTGCTCGTGGGCTCCGCGATGGTGAGGTAAGGCAGGATCGAGGCCGTGCCCGCGATATCGGCTGCGGACATCCAGCCCGGCTTGACCTGCGCCGGCGTGGGCGAGAGGTTCCTGGCGCATTGCGCGATCTGGGCATTGTAGGAATTGACCGCGTTCTGGACCGTCGCGGCCGCGGCCGTCTGCGACAGGTAGGTCATGAAATCGCTGATCAGCTTGCCCGTGCCCAGCGGCGCATTGGGCAGAAGCGTGGTCGGGCTCGTGGATTGGCGGAAGGTTGCGAGCGTCAGTCCCGCATCCCCCCAGGACATGATCTGCTCCGTGATATAGAGCAGCTTGGCGCTGGCCGTCCCGGAATTGGCAGCGGGGATCGCCCCGAAAAGCGAGGTGTAATCGCCGACCACGGTGTTCAGAATGCCGTCGGCCTGCTGGTTCGCCTGGTTGAGCGCGGCCTGATCGGCAGCGGTCAGCTCGTAGGCCATCGCGGTGTAGAGGTTGAAGAGCGCCGTGTTCAGCGCATTGCCGTCGGTGGTCTGCAGGTAGCCGTCCGTGTTGAACTGCATGACGTTGTTGAACTGGTTCCAGGTCCCGGTGTTGAAGATCTGGGCGTTGTTCCAGTACCAGAACAGATCGCCCATTCCGGCGCTGTCCACCGGCGTCCAGTTCTGGACGTTCAGCGCTTTCTTCACCGGCGCGTCGGCCTTCTTGGCGAGGCTGTCATAGAAGGCCTGCTTGATCGGTGCGATGTTGTGGGATTGCGTATCCAACATGGTTTTGTCCTCCGGATCCTGTCCTGTTGCATGCTCTGTTCGAGCGGTGCCCCCCGGGAGTGATCCTTGATGGGCGGGAGGCAGTGAAGACAGGCTGACAGCCACGGCGCCGCGCGTCCTGAAAGCCATCCGATATAAATCCGAAATCGCGGGCTCGGAAAATTTCGGAAAGGTTTCGGAAGGTCTTCGGGACGCGCGCCCGACCGGCACGCAGAGTGATCGCGTCTCCCCGACAGCGCGGGCCTGCATGCGCATCCTTATTCCCAGCAGGTGGGCCCGCGTCATCCGACACAATCGCAAGGCAGGCCGGAATGACCCTGATGAGCGCAGACACGCAGACGATCCGCGCGGTCCGTGTCTTTCCCTATTACCCGGGCGTGGCGCTCGAGCTCGATGCCGTCGCCGAGGGCGATGTCGCGCAATACGCGCAGGGCTGGCTGGCCGGGCAGGCCTACCACATGCTCCGGATCGAGAATGCGCAGATCACGCGCCCGCTGCATGTGGGGGCGGCCTATGCCTGCACCGGGATCGGGCCCGATGCGACGCCGCTCAAGACCCATTGGCTGTTCTGCACCGCGACCGCGCCGGTCTTGTCCTTCGGGATCAGCACGAGCGGGCCCACGCCCGCCGCCTGCACGGCGATCCTGCCGCAGGTCGACGCGCTGATCGTCGAGTTGGAGGAATTGCGCGAAATCGTCTGCGTCTTTTCCGGCTCCGGCGGCGAGACCCTCCAGTCGCAGGCCCAGATCGGGCGGCGCGGCTGGCTCGTGATGACCCGCATCGGCTGCCCGCAGAGAATAGGCATCCTTGTCGAGGATCCGGTCCTGCCGAGCGCGCTTTGCCCCGGCGCCGCCGGCATCGTCCTGACCGCCCGCGCGGAGCGAACGACGCAATCGGTTTGCCTGCGCGATCTGTGCTGTATCCGCGCGGGCGACACCGCGCTCTTTCTGCGCAAGGAGGCGTGATCTTTATGCTATCCTGCTTCGCAAATGACGCTTACCCTAGGTCAGGCAACCAGTCACGGACCTGGCCCCTGCCGTTCGAGTTGGGCGCGCTGAGCGCGGACCGAGGGCATGCCTGCGCCGCGCAGGCAATGCCGACCGAAACGTGGGTCGACAGCAACTCGGGAAAGGCGTGTTCGACAAAACAGATGGAGGCGGCATCGGGACAGATCAGGCTGGGCGGAGCCATCTACCACCCGGAGACCGAGCGCGTGGTCACCGCCTCCGGTGACGACGTCCTTCTGCGGTCCCAATCGGCGCGCGTCCTGCGCATGTTGGTCACACGGCTGGGGCGGCTCTCCCCGCGCGATACGCTGATTGCGGAGGTCTGGCCCAATGTCTCGGTCACCGATGACAGCCTGACGCAATGCATCCTCGATATCCGGCGCGCGATTGGCGATCACGACCGGTCGATCCTCAAGACCGTGCCAAAACGGGGCTATGTGCTGCATGGCGAACACTTGGCGGCCTCGAGTTTCGGGCAGTCCCCACAGGACCCGGATCGCGCGCCGACAGAGACGGCGCATGCAACGCCACTTCCCATGGCTCGAGACGCCATTGCGCCGCACCAGACGGACGCAGACCGGCCCGGCATCCTGCCGGAGCTGGATCCAAGGGACGTGCTGCCGACGCTGGCCGTCCTGCCCTTCCGCGTGCCGCCGGAAAGCGGGCGCGCCGCGATCATGAACGCCTATCTCGGAGACGAGATCGCTGGCGGCATCAGCCGGTCGAACGACATGAACGTGATCTCGCGGCTCTCGACGCTGGAGCTTGGCCAGGGCGTGACCGACCTCACGCGCTTGCGTTACATGCTGAACGCGGATTTCATCCTGTCGGGCAGCCTGTTCGAACGGGACGACGCCAGCCTTCTGCTGCTGGAATTCGCCGAGACGACATCGCAGCGTGTGCTCTGGTCCGACCGCATGGCCCTGCCGCATCGCGCCTGGATGGAGGATGATTGCGTCGACCGCATCGTCACCCAGATCCGCCGGGCGATCATGATGAACGAAGTGCGCCGCATCCGGTCCTCCCCCTTGCGCGATCTGAAGCTGTTCAGCGTGCTGCACGGCGCGGTGGGGCTGATGCATCGCTTCGCGCCCAAGGATTTCAACCTCGCCCAAAGCTATCTGGCCTACGTGATCGAACAGGCCCCGGATCATCCGACGCCGCTGGCCTGGCTCGCACGCTGGCATGTGCTTCGGGCGGTCCAGGGCTGGACCGACGATCCGCAAACGGAGGCCCGCGCGGCGCTCGACTTCACCAGCCGCGCGCTCGACATCAATCCCGATCACACGCTGGCGCTGGTGTCCGAGGGGCAGGTTCTGGCGCATCTCGCGCACCGGCTCGACGAGGCCGAGACCCGCTACAATGCCGCCCTCGCGATCACGCCCAACGATGCGCAATGCCTGGCCCTGCGGGGCATGTTCTCGGCCATTCGCGACCTGGGTGCCGAGGGCAAGCGCGATACCGAGCGCGCGCTGCACCTCTCGCCCTTTCATCCACATCGCTTCTTCTTTCTGGCGCAGGCCGCCGCCGCCAATATCGCGGCCAAGGATTATCCGCGCGCGGTGACGCTTGCGCGGGAATCCCTGCGCCTCAACCGCACGCATGTCTCCACGCTGCGCACCCTCGCCATCGCCCAGGTCGGCGCGGATCAGATGGACGAGGCGCGGCGCACGGCGGCGGAACTGATGCGCCTGCAACCCAACATGCGGGTGAGCAACTGGCTCCGCAATTCGCCAAGCAGCGGCTACGAATTGGGCCGATCCGCCGCCGAGAAACTGAAACTCTCCGGGATCCCGCATTAGGCGGTCCGGCACATAGAAAGACGGAGGTACCGACATGAGCATGGGACCGGAAAACGCACTGAACGCCTTGAATGCGCTCAACGCCCTCAATGCCCTGAACGCGCTGAATGCACTTGGCAGCAACAATGCGCTGGCAGGCTCCGGCGGGGAAAGCCCGCTTCTGGGGGAGGCGCTGATCACCAACCGCGACGGCATCGCGGGCGCACCCTTGGCGGATCTCACCCCACCTGCCCCGGGCTTGCCCGACGATCCCCGCAACCTGCCCCGGCTTTCCAAAAGCGTGCGCGCTGCAATCTTCCAGGCGGAACTGGGCACCAGCGTGGACATCTCCGTCGATGTTCATGAGGGCCATCCCGCCGTCACCCTCTGGCGCAAGACGGCTGAACGAGACGGCCGCAAGCGCAAGGTCACGTTCCGCGAAATGTTGGAGATGTCGGGACCGGAGACCGACCAGCTCGCGACGCAGCTCAAGCTTGTCGGCTCCTATGCGCGGCTCCGCTCGGATCGCGGGGCGGAGGTGCTGTCCCAGATCGGCGTGCCCACCGCCTTTTTCGCCTCGATCGGCTTTCTGGACGAGGCACGCACGCCGCATACGCTGGAGCTTCTTTATACCGCGCTCGCATTTGCCCTGCCGGTGATCCAGCGCACGAAATACGCGCTGGCCGTGAAGCGCCCCATCGAGTTCTCGCCTCAGATACAGCCGATGATCGCGACGCCCACGCACGGCTCCCTGCCCAGCGGGCACGCGACCGAGGTCTTCGTCATGGCGCGGATCCTGTGGAAGCTTCTGCGCGAAAGCGGCGCGCCGCAATATCGCGATCACGCCTATTGGGGGGCCATGCTGATGCGGCAGGCGGCCCGGATCGCCACGAACAGGACGGTGGCGGGGGTGCATTTCCCCATCGACAGCGTAGCAGGCGCGGCGCTTGGGCTGACGCTCGCCGATCACGTCCACGCCGTGTGCATGGGCGGAGCGTGGTCGTCCGGGCGCCTCGATACCCCGAAGTTCAACGCCGAGGACGATTTCGACTGGCACCAGCTTTACAGCGCCGAGGACGATTGCCTGAAACCGCAGGCAGGTTCCGGCGATCATGTCTGGGCCCGGTTCGAGACGCATGAGCCGGGGTCCGACACACAACCCGCACCCGCCCTGCATTGGCTGTGGCAGAAGGCGCTCGATGAATGGCGCGACCTCGATCCCGCGGCCAGGGCCTAGAGGCGCGTCATGGCCAAGTGGACCCCCAACCCGCAGCCCGATGCGGGCGACATCATCGATCATATCACCTACTTTCGGCTGAGCCGCGCGGAGCACCATTTCTCGAAAACGCCAAGCTTGGTCTGGTGGTCGGTCCTTGTGGAGCTGGCCGACATCAGCATCGACGCGTTTCAGTCCCGCCTGTCGGGCTTCGCCGACGATCTGGTCATCCCGGCCGCCTACAGCCTTGAGGACCGCCGCCGCATCTTGCCGCGCCAGCCCGTCACGATCTTCGCGCGGACGGCGCTCGTGGCGCATCTCAATGACCGCAGCCACGATCTGGGTGTGACCGCCGTCCTTCTGGGCGCCTCGACGCCAGAGCGGTTTCTCGACCGGGAGGCCCGCCCGCAGGACTGGCCCGACATCACCGTCCCGGAGGGCACGGTGGTGCAGGCCGTGGTCGATGACGGGATCGCCATTGCTCATGACATGTTCCGACGGGGCGCCACCGAGAGCCGCATCGCCTATGCGCATATCTTCGATGCCGAACCGCGCCCGTTCGGTCATACAAGCCTTGGCCGCGGGCTGGAGCGCGGCGATATCGACGCGCTTTTGCGCGATTGCACCTTCGACGGCATGCTGGACGAGGATCTGTTCTATGCCCGCTCCGGTCAGGTCGATCCGGCGCGGCAGGTCTTCTCGAGCGTGGCGTTGCGGCGCTCCCACGGCACGCATGTGATGGCGCTTGCCGCGGGCGCAGAAAGGGCGCAGGGGCCGGAAAGACAGCCCATCATCTGCGCCTCCCTGCCCTCGCGGATCGTGGGCGATACGACTGGGCTGGACATGGTGCCGATCCTCTATCTGGCGTTCCACATACTGGTGAAACAGGCCCGCCGCTTCCGGACCGAAACGGGCGCCTATGCGCCGGTGATCTTCAATTTCTCCTACGGCAACACGGGCGGCCCGCATGACGGCACCGGGCTCTTTGCGACGATGTTCGATCATTACTTCGGCGCAGAGGCGATGGATGATGCGGGGCAATGCCAAACCGCATGGCTGACCCTGCCCGCGGGCAATGCCAATCTCGAACGGCTGCACGCGGTCGTTGCGGTCGATGCTGCCGAGACGGTCATCCTCGATCTCTGCGTGCAGCCCGATGACCGGACCCCGTCCCATGTGCAGATCTGGCTGCCGGTCAGCGCGGGCGATGCGCCGCCGGACATGGCCCGGATCGCTGTGCGGACCCCGGATGGGGCTGCCGTCGAGATCGCGGCAGAGCCCGGTCAGCATGCCGAACTCGTCAACGATCAGGGCGCGGCGATTGCCTGGCTGGCCTATCAATACGTCGGCGGGCAGACGGGCCGCGGTCTGGTGACACTGTCCAGCAATCCGACCGCCCATCTCGAAGAGACCTCGGATCTGGCCCCGGCGGGCCTCTGGACGCTGGAGATCACGCGGACGGCCAATGCCCCGCCTGAGCCCATCCATGTCTGGATCAGGCGGGATGAGACCCTGCCCGGTCAGGAGCCCGGCGGCAGGCAATCCTTCTTCAACAATCCCGACTACGTACGGTTCGACCGGTTCGGCGCCCCCCTGCCCGTCGATCCGCCCGACGCGTCCTGCCCCGTGCGCCGCTCCGGCACGCTTAGCGGCTTTGCCTGCGGGGCGATGCCCGTGGTCGTCGCAGCCTATGTGGCCGAAGAGGCGGTCCTGTCGGATTATTCCGCAGCCGGTCCGCTCAACCCCGTGCCGGGCGGACGCGCGCCGGAACGGGAGGGTCCGGACCTTGCGGCGCGGGGCGATGACAGCTTCGTGCTGCGCGGCGTCCTGTCCGCGGGATCAAGAAGCGGATCCTGGGTGCGGCTCGCGGGAACGAGCGTGGCCGCCCCGCAGGTTGCGCGGCTGGCGCATCGCGATATCGCCCATTGGGAGGGGACCGCGCGGGACTGGGCCAAGGCGGTGGCCAAACGCGAGGGCGTGCCCTTGCGGGATCACCCCGCACGCACGCGCGTGGGCGCAGGCGCGGTCAAATCCCCACCGCTGGATCGCTGATGCCCAATGCGCGGGATCAGGCCTGCTGCGCCGCGTCCGACAGGACCGCTTCGGCCTCGATCTCGACCTTGTAGCCCCCGATCAGACCTGCCACGACGACCAGCGTATTCGCGGGTTTCACGGCACCGAAGACGCGCCCATGCGCGCGTGAGATCGCGGCGACATCGGCCTCGTCGGTGATGTAGATGCGCGTGCGCACAACGTCTTCGGGCCCCGCGCCCAGCGCCGACAGCGCCGCCAATATCTTGTCGAGCACATAGGTGGTCTGCGCCCCGGCATCCTCGGGTGCCACCTTGTGCGACAGCCCCGCCGTCGCGGTGGTGCCCGAGACGAAAACGCGTGCGCCCACGCGCTGTGCGCGGGCATATCCCGCGATATCCTCCCATTCCGACCCGGTCAGCACGCGCTCCGCCCCCGGACGCGCCGCGGGCTCGGCCTCATGGGCGAGCGGAATGCTGTCGAGATGGTGCGAGAGATCGCCCGAGGCGGTCAGGAAGGGCGGCTTGCGGTACTCGTCCCCGCAATCGCCTGGCACGGGATCGGTTGCCGCGAAAGCCGCGCCCAGCGCCGCGTGATCCTCGGCATCGAGGGCGAAGGAGAACAGGCGCAGATTGTCGGCCATGTGGTCGCTTTCGCCCAAGCGCGCGCCGATGATGGTCGCCGCGACCGCGTCCTGTTCCAACACCCAACGCGTTGCGACATTCGAGACGGACACGCCGTGCTTGGCCGCAATCGTCGAGGCCGCGCGCAGTAGCGCCTGGAAGGCCTCCCAGCCGCCGATCGTGTCGATGAAGCGACGATATTTCATCTTCGACCAGTCGCCGATCTGAGCGGGGTATTCGGCGCCCAGCCATTTCTCGGACAAGAAACCCCCGCACAGCGTGCCATAGGCAAAGAGCTTCACGCCGGTCTCGCAGCTCAGATCCGATAGCGGCCCTGCCGCGCGGCGGTCCACCAGTGAAAACGAAACCTGGTTGCTGACCAGCGGCACCCCGTCCCTCAGAGCGACCCGCAGGTGATCCGCGTCGAAATTCGTCACACCCAGTTCGCCGATCAGACCTGTTTCGCGCAGCTCCGCCATCTCGTGCAGCGCATCGAGCCAGCCGGGATGCTGAAAGCTCCACCAGTGAAATTGCAGCAGATCGACCCGGTCCACACCCAGCCGGTCGAGCCGGTCCTGCACGCCCGCGCGCACGATCTGGGCCGTCATCGGCCCGGGCGGCGGACACCATTTCGTGAAGGCCAGGGGTCGGCGGTCCGCCCCGGCATGCCGGGCCAGAAGGCGGCCCGCTATGATCTCAGCGCTGCCGTAGTGATCGGCCATGTCGAACGTGTCGAACCCGGACGTGGCATAGGCGGCGAGATGATCGGCGCCTCTTTCCGGGTCGATCTCCGTGCCATCCTTTTCGATATCGGCCACCTGCCACAACCCGACGAGAGTGCGCGCGATATCGAGCTGTCCAAGCCTGGTGCGGGCAGGCATGCGGGCTTCCGGGGTTTTCATGTCAGTCATGTCGGGCGGCCTCATCGATCCGGTGGGCAAGAATGGCGAAACTGCGCTCGATGTCGCGGATCAGCGCCGCACGGGCGGTCGCCATGTCGCCTGCCTTGAGCGCTGCGACGATCTCGCGGTGATGGCGGTGCTCGTCGATTGTTTGGGCGGAATGCTCGCGGATGACGAGGTTCAGATAGGCACCGTATTGCATCCAGAGCGCCTCGATCAGCGGTACCAAAACCTCCGACCCGCTGATGCGATAAAGCGCGAAGTGAAACGCGTAATTCAGTTCGAGATCGGGCAGGATCCCGTCGGCACCCGCATCGTCCAGCATGGCCTCAAGCGCGGCGATGTCGGCGTCGGTCATCCGGGCCATGGCCCCTTCTAGCACGAGGGCCTCGAGCGCGAGCCGCGCCGCCTTCAGATCGGTGATGCGGCTGGCATTGAACGGCGGCACCATGAGTGTCCGGCTCGGCGTATCCACGAGCGCCCCTTCCGCCACGAGGCGCCGCACGGCCTCCCGGACGGGTGTCATCGAGGTGCCAAGCTGGGCTGCCAGATCGCGCAGGCTGACCACGTCGCCGGGGGCAAACTCGCCCCGCGTGAACGCCTGGCGCAGCGCATCATAGACCGTCTCGCGCAGCTTGGACTGATCGATCGGGGCCAATCGCGGCTGGTTCATGAGCACTCTCCCTGCCTGCGCCTCGGGCGGCACAGAAAAGATTTGACACCGCATCCGGGTTTTACACAAGATCAAATATCACAGATCAAAGGTCTCGACATGGTGAACGCTCCCGATGACGGCTTCTGGCTCTACGATCTGCGCATCGAGACGGTGCTCGACGGTCGCGACGCCGTGTGCCGCCATATCGAGGGCGAGTCCTTCCGCATGGAGGGCGAAACGCTGATCTTCGAGGCAGGCCAGAAGGTATCGGCCTATGCGCTGGCGGCCCTTCTGCCGCTCCTGCCCGCCAAGCAACGCATGACCGACCCCAATGACTGGATGTCCACCGACGCCGAGATCGCCTGCCCCGATCCGCATTGCGGCGGGCGGTTCCGCATCATCCGCGAAGGCAAGCGGCATTTCAGCCACGCCGCCACGACCGGCCTGCCGGAGGCGCGCAGCACCCCCTATTGGCAGGAGGACAAGGCATGAGCCGCGTCGCCACCACCGACCTGCGCCCAGACCATCGCATCAGCCGGGTGATCCGCGGCGGCTGGCAATTGGCGGGCGATCACGGGGCGGTGGATCGCAGCGCGGCTATCGCCGACATGGAGGCCTTCGTCGACGCGGGCATCACCACTTTCGATTGCGCTGACATCTATACCGGCGTCGAGGAAATGATCGGCGCCTTCATCGCCGATCTGCGCAGGCGGCGTGGCCCGCAGGCGTCAGACCGGGTCGTGGTGCACACGAAACTCGTGCCCGATCTGGGCCGCCTGCCAGACCTGCGCGCCGACGAGGTCGAGGCGATCATCGACCGCTCGCTCAAGCGCCTGAATGTCGAGCGACTGGACCTCGTGCAATTCTACTGGTGGGACACATCGCTCGGCGATCCGGTCTCGGCGATGGAGGTGCTGAAACGCTGCCAGAGCGCGGGTAAGATCCGCAATCTCGGCGTCACCAACTGGGACGTGGCCGACACCCGGCCCTTCGTGGAGGCCGGGATCGATCTCGTCTCGACGCAGGTGCAATATTCCGTCCTCGACCGCCGCGCGGCAGGCGGGCTGGCGGAGTGGGCCGCCGATGTCGACATGCAGCTTCTCTGTTACGGCACGCTTGCAGGCGGATTCCTGACCGACGCCTGGCTGGGCAAACCCGATCCCGGATTTGCGTTCGAGAACCGCAGCCTTGTGAAATACCGCCTCATCATCGACGAGTTCGGCCCCTGGCCGCTCTTCCAGGAGCTTCTGGAAACACTGCACGCGGTGGGCGAACGGCACGGCGCGTCGCTGTCGTCGGTTGCGACGGCCTGGGTGCTCGATCAGCCGAATGTGGCCGCCGCCATCGTCGGCGCGCGGTATGCCCGCCACCTGCCCAAGACGCTGCAGGTCTTCGACGTGGACTTGACCGCCGAAGATCACGCCGAGATCGGCGCGGTGATCGCGAAATCCGCAGGCCCGAATGGCCCCGTCTTCGGACTTGAGGGCGACCGCACAAGCCGCCACGGGCGGATCATGAAATACAATCTCAACACCAACCCCGCCGACGCGGTCCTGGGCTCGACCACATGAGCGAGGTGCTTCTCGAAACCGCGCAACTCTCGCGCAGCTTCGGGCCGCTCAAGGCCGTCGACGCGGTCTCGATCAAGGTCCGGCGCGGCACCATCACCGGCCTCATTGGCCCCAACGGCGCGGGCAAATCCACGCTGTTCAACCTGCTCACCGGCACCCTTCCGCCGACAAGCGGCACGATCCGGATGCATGATGCGCCGATCACCGGCGCGCCGCCTGACGCGCTTTTTGCCAAGGGGCTGGGGCGGACCTTCCAGATCCCCCGCCCCTTTGCACGCATGTCGGTTCTGGAAAACGTGATGATGGCCCCCACGGGCCAGACCGGGGAGCATATCTGGGGCCCGTTCCTGGGCGCGCGCCGCGTGGCCCGGCAGGAGGCGCGCATCCGCGAACGCGCGCTCGAAGTGCTGGATTTCGTGACGCTCGCCCCGCTCGCCGATCATCCGGCAGGGCAGATCTCGGGCGGGCAGCGCAAGCTTCTGGAACTGGCCCGCGTGCTCATGGGCGATCCGGAGATCATCCTGCTCGACGAGCCTGCGGCGGGTGTGAATCCCAGCCTCACCAAGACCCTGATCGAGAAGATCGAGACGCTGAACCGGCAGGGCAAGACCTTCGTCATCATCGAACATGACATGGATTTCATCATGCGCCATTGCGACCCGATCATCGCGTTGGCCGAGGGCCGCGTGGTGTTCGAGGGCAGTGCCGCCGAGGCGCAGGCCAATCCGGTCCTGCTCGAGGCCTATCTCGGGACCATGGTGCATGCCTGATCCCGCGCTGACACTCTCCGGGATCACCGCCGGTTACGTGCGCGACCTGCCGATCCTGTTTGATGTCGATCTCATCGCGCGCGCGGGACAAATCACCACCATCATCGGCCCCAATGGAGCGGGCAAATCCACGCTGATCAAGGCCATCGCCGGGCTCGTTCCCGTAAGCGGCGGCACGGTGCGCCGTGAGCAGACCGACATCACCGGGCTGCGACCGGACCGGATGGCCGCCCACGGCATCGCCTACGTGCCGCAGACGGACAACATCTTCCGCTCCCTGACCATCGCCGAGAACCTCGACCTGGCCCTGCGGCGGGCCGGCCCGCGACGCGAGGCGATCCGCGCGCAGCTTCTGGCGCAGTTTCCGGCGCTCGCGGCCAAGCTTGACGACAAGGCCGGATCGCTCTCGGGCGGGCAGCGGCAATTCCTGGCGCTTGCCAATGCGCTGGCGACCGAGCCGAGCACGATCCTGATGGATGAGCCTTCGGCGGGCCTGTCGCCAAAAGCCGCCGAAGAGGTGCTGGAGATGGCGCGCGCCCTGACCGAAACCGGCGTGAGCATCCTTCTGGTCGAGCAGAACGTGACCCAGGCCCTGCGCCTGTCGGATCATTGCTACATCCTCGCCGAGGGGCGGAACCAGATCGACGGCAAGGCGGCGGATCTCATGGGTGATCCGGTCGTGGCCGAGATCTATCTCGGCGGCAAACGCATGAGGGTGGAGACATGATCCAGCACCTCGTCGACGGTATTCTCGTGGGGGCGATCTACGCGCTTGGCGCCATCGGTCTGACCATGGTCATGCACATGCTGCGCTTTGCCAACTTCTCGCATGCGGAGCTCTTGTCCGTGGGCGCCTATGCCGCGCTCGTCTTCGACAAGCTCTTTTCCAGCATCGCGCCGCCGCTTGCGGCACAGATCGGGCCATTGTCGATGAGTTTCGCACTGGCGCTGGCGGTGCTGATCTCCATGGCGATCACAGCGGCCACCGCCGTTCTGATCGACAAGCTCGTCTTCAAGCGCATCCGTGAGCGCGGCGAAGAATTATCCATGGTCTTCGCCTCTTTCGGCGTGGCGCTGATCCTGCGCAACGTGATCGGGCTGGTCTTCGGGCTCGGCACGACGCTTTACAGCCGCGAGATCCCGTTCGCGATGGTGCTGAGCCTCGATCCGCTCATCCTCGTACGGCCCGACCAGATCTTCACCCTGGCCGCGGCCCTTCTGCTGATGGTCATCCTGCATCTCGTGCTGTCGCGCACGACTTTCGGCTACAGCCTGCGCGCCGTGGCGGAGAACGCATCGCTGGCGCAGGTCACCGGCGTCAACCTGCGCCGTGTCATCATCGCGGTCTGGCTCATCGGCGGCGGGCTCGCGGCGGCGGCGGGCGTCTTCTATGGTCTGACCAACCAGATCACGCCGATGATCGGACGCGATCTGCTGATGCCGGTCTTTGCCGCCACCATCGTGGGCGGGATCGGCTCGATCTACGGCGCGGCGGCGGGCGGCTTTCTGGTGGGCCTGGCCGCCAACCTCGCGCTGGTCGTGCTGCCCTCGGGCTACAGCCCGTCGGTGCCATTCCTCATCATCCTTCTCGTTCTGACCATCCGCCCGAGCGGTATCTTCGCATCGGAGCGCGCATGATCGGGCTTCTGTCATACCTCGTCTTCTTCGCCACGGTGGCGACGATCCTGTCCATCGCCGTGCTGGGCCTGAACCTGCAATGGGGCAATACCGGTCTGTTCAACGGGGGCGTGGCCGCGTTCTTCGGCGCGGGCGCCTACGGCACGCTGATCCTGGGCAGCACGCCGCAAGACGGCCACCTGGGCGGCTATGCCCTGCCCTACCCGCTGGCACTTCTGGGCGGCATGCTGGCGGCGGGCCTTCTGGCCTGGGGCGTCGGGCGCCTCACGCTGAAGCTGCGCCATGATTACCTGGCCATTGCGACCTTCGGCGTCGCCGTCGCCTTCGAGAATGTCATGCGCAATGCCGAATGGCTGTCGGGCGGCGCCAAGGGTTTGCGCGGGTTCGAGCGGCCCTTGCAGGATCTGATCGGACCGGGCCTGACCTATAACGCGCTCTATCTCGCCTTCGTCGCGGTGCTGCTGGCGCTGACCTATCTGTTCCTGCAACGGCTCGTCCGCTCGCCCTTCGGACGCCTGTTGCGGGCCATTCGCGAGGACGAGGAGGCCGCGCGCTCGTTGGGCAAAAGCCCCGCCAGGGTCCGCCTGACCGCCTTCGTGACCGGGTCCGTCATCATGGGCATGGCGGGCGGGCTCTATGCCACCTTCTATGCCTTCGTCAGCCCGCAGGACGTGCTGCCGATCCTGACCTTCCAGATCTGGGCGATGCTCATCGTCGGAGGGGCGGGCAACAATCGCGGCGCCATCATCGGCGCGTTCCTGATCTGGGGCACCTGGACGGCAAGCGGCTGGGCCCTGTCGCGCTATGCGCCCGTCGAGGCGCAGATCTATGCAGGCTCGGTCCAATATGTCCTAATCGGATCGGTGATCGTCGGCATGCTGCTCTGGCGACCGCAGGGGCTCTTCCCCGAGCGGCTGGTCGTGTCGCAATCGGGACGCGCCCGGCCCGGCACCATCGCCGCGGAATGAACAACAAAGAAACCAAGAAGCCAACCAACCGGGAGTACGACAGATGATGGAGACACGGAGCATCCTGCGCACGAGCGCAGCCCTGGGCCTCGCCCTTGCGGCCATGGGCCTTGCAGACCGCGCGGAGGCGCAGGACTGCAGCGTCAAGGTGGGCGCGGTCCTGCCCACCTCGGTCGATTGGGGCCGCCCCATCGCCGAGACCGCGCAATGGGTGGTCGATCAGGTCAACGAGGCGGGCGGCGTCAATGATTGCCAGGTCGAGATGATCCTGCGCGACACGCAAGTGGACCCCAAGGTCGGCGTGGACGCGGCCAAGGCGCTGGTCGATCTCGACGGGGTGCCGCTTCTTCTGGGCGCGGTCTCCTCGGGCGTGTCGATGCCGATCCTGACCTCGGTGACGGTGCCTGCGGGCGTGATGCAGATGTCGTGCTGCTCCTCCTCCACGGCCTTCACAGCGCTTTCGGAGGAGGGCAAGACCGACGGGCTGTGGTTCCGCACCTTCGCCACGACGGGTGTTCAGGCCGCGGTCGGCGCCAAGGTCGCGCAGGATCAGGGCTGGAAGAAGGTCGCGATCTTCTACAAGAACGACGATTGGGGCCAGGATATCGGCAAGCTCGTCGCTTCCGACCTCGAAGCGCTCGGGATCGAGGTGACCGCCTCCGTGGCCATCAACGACGCGCAACCGAGCTACCGCGCCGAGGCCGCGAGCGCCCTTTCTGCGCAGCCCGACGCGATCTACCTCGCGCTCTATCCCAACGAAGGCACGGCGGCCGTGCGCGAATGGATCTCGCTCGGCGGGACGCAGAACATGATCCTCGCCAATTCGCTGAAATCGGACGAATTCCGCGAGAATGTGGGCATGGATTACCTTGCCAATGCCTGGGGCACCGATACCGCCTCGCCGCGTGCCGACAGCGCCACGGCCTTCGTCGATGCCTTCGAGGCGCGCTTCGATGGCCCGCCCAACGGCCCCGGCTTGGCCAACAGCTATGATGCCACGATGATCGGACTTCTGGCGATGGAGGCCGCGGGCAAGGACGCGTCCGGCGCCGAGATTGCCGCGGCGATCCCGCGCGTCACCGACCCCGAAGGCACCCCGATCACGGCAGATGGCGCAGGCTTCACCCAAGCGTCGCAGATCTTCGCCGATGGCGGCAGCGTCATGTACCAGGGCGCGACGGGCAATGTCCGCTTCGATCCCAACGGCGATGTCTCCGCCCCGGCCGTGGTGTGGAAGTTCGGTGAGGACGGCATCGACGAGGTCGAATACCTGTCGCTCGACGATGTCGATGCCTTCATGGCCTCGCTGAAGGACTGAAATGCGGCGCGGCGCCGGGTTCGCCCGGTGCCGCGTCTGGCCGGAAGCGCGGTTTCCGGCGACCCTTCAATCCATATCCCAGAGCCAAAGCACTCGCAGGTCGCCGCGCGTCGCGCGCAACCGGTCAAATCCTGTGCGCGGCTCTGCGCCGCATCCGCGAAGGCCGGGCGAAACGGTTGACGCCGCCCATTAAAGCAGTTTTGGTGTATCTTTGTGCTTCACCCTTTCCCGGAGACGATCCGCCGAACCTAAAGCTCTGATTTAAAATAATAAAAGTTACATTTTCAGAAGGCCCGTCTCCGCAGCACGTCAATGCAATCCTTCGGGAGGCCAACATGAACGAGCTCACACCCATGGATCCCTCTGATCCAGGAACCCTTCGACAGAAAGTTCGCGAAAATTACACGTCCGAGGAAGCCGAGGTCATCCGCGCGCTGATCGAACGCTGCAATTTCTCCGACGCGGAGCGACAGCAGATCGCCAAGGCGGGCGCGCAATATGTCGACCGCGTCCGCAAGGAGACGTCGCCTTCGATGATGGAGGCGTTTCTGGCCGAATACGGCCTCTCCACAGAAGAGGGCGTGGGCCTGATGTGCCTCGCCGAAGCGCTGCTGCGCGTGCCCGATGCTGAGACGATCGACGATCTGATCCATGACAAGATCGAGCCCTCGAACTGGGGCGCGCATCTGGGGCATTCCTCGTCCTCGCTGGTCAATGCCTCGACCTGGGCGCTAATGCTCACGGGCAAGGTGCTCGATGACGATCCCAAGGGCCCGACCCGCGCGCTGCGCGGCCTCGTGCGCCGCATGGGCGAGCCTGTCGTGCGCACCGCCGTTGGTCAGTCGATGAAGATCCTCGGCCGGCAATTCGTGCTGGGTCAGACCATCGAAGAAGGCATGAAGAACGCCCGCGAGCTCGAGAAGAAGGGCTATACCTACTCCTACGACATGCTGGGCGAAGCGGCCCGCACGGACGAGGACGCGCTGCGCTACAAGGACGCCTATGCCAAGGCGATCTCAGCGATCTCGAAGCAGGCCAAGGGCGATGTGCGCTCCAGCCCCGGTATCTCGGTCAAGCTGTCGGCCCTGCATCCGCGCTATGAATACACCCACAAGGACACCGTGATGTCGGTCCTTGTCCCGCGTGCCAAGGAACTCGTGCGTCAGGCCGCGAAGGCCAATATCGGCTTCAACATCGACGCCGAGGAGCAGGACCGCCTCGATCTGTCGCTCGATATCATCGAAGAGCTCCTGTCCGATCCCGAGCTTGAGGGCTGGGAAGGCTTCGGCGTCGTCGTGCAGGCCTACGGACGCCGCGCGGCACCTGTGATCGAGTACCTTTATGACCTCGCCGAGCGGCTGGATCGCAAGATCATGATCCGTCTCGTCAAGGGTGCCTATTGGGACACCGAAATCAAGCTTGCGCAGGAAATGGGTGTGGAGCGGTTCCCGGTCTTCACTCGCAAGGCCAATACCGATGTCAGCTACATGGCCTGCGCGCGCATGCTGATGCAGCGGCGCGACCGGATCTATCCGCAATTCGCCACCCATAACGCGCATACCTGCGCCGCCGTGATCGCGATGGCGGGCAATGACAAGGACAGCTTCGAGTTCCAGCGCCTGCACGGCATGGGCGAGTCGCTGCACGGCATCATCAAGCAGGCCGAGGATACGCGCTGCCGGATCTACGCCCCCGTGGGCGCACATCGCGACCTTCTGGCCTACCTTGTGCGCCGCCTACTGGAGAACGGCGCGAACTCGTCCTTCGTGAACCAGATCGTCGACGAGAGCATCCCCTCCGAAGAGATCTCCCGCGATCCCATCACCGAGGTCGAGAAGCTAGACGAGATCGCCAACCCGACGATCCGCCTACCGGGCGAGCTGTTCCCCGACCGGCCCAATTCGCGCGGCTTCCGCATCAACGAGCCGGCCTCGATCCTGCCGCTTCTGGCCAAACGCGAGGCCTTCTCCGACAAGACATGGAGCGCCGCACCGATGCTGGTCGGCAATCCCGCGCCCAAGGGCGAAGCGCGCGATGCGCTATCACCTGCGGATCTGAGCCATGTGGTTGGAAAGGTCCATGAAGCCACGTCCGAGGAGGTGGCAGCGGCACTCGACGCGGCAGGTCCGGGCTTTGAGGAATGGTCTCAGCGCCCCGTATCGGAGCGTGCGGGTATCCTGCGCAAGGTCGCCGACCTATACGAGGACAACATCGCCGAGCTTTGCGCGATCACCACCCGCGAGGCCGGAAAAACACTGCTCGACGGCATCGCGGAAGTGCGCGAAGCGGTTGATTTCCTGCGGTATTACGCAAACGAGGCCGAGCGTCTGGAAGACGAGGAGCCGGGCCAGGCGCGCGGGATCTTCGTCTGCATCAGCCCGTGGAACTTCCCGCTGGCGATCTTCACCGGCCAGATCGCGGCGGCGCTCGCCACCGGCAATTCGGTCCTCGCGAAACCGGCCGAACAGACGCCCATGATCGCCGCGCGCGCCGTGGAGATGATGCGCGAGGCTGGTTTGCCTGAAGGCGCTTTGCAACTTCTGCCGGGCGATGGCCCGACCGTGGGTGGGCCGCTCACCAGCGATCCGCGCATTGCGGGCGTGTGCTTCACCGGCTCCACGGAGGTGGCGCAGATCATCCACAAGGCGCTTGTGAAGAATGCCGGGCCTGACGCGATCCTGATCGCCGAGACCGGGGGCCTCAACGCGATGATCGTCGATTCCACTGCGCTGACGGAACAGGCGGTGCGCGACATCCTGATTTCGTCCTTCCAGTCGGCGGGCCAGCGCTGTTCGGCGCTGCGCATGCTCTACGTTCAGGACGAGGCGCGCGAGCGGCTTCTCGACATGCTCTACGGCGCGATGGATGCGCTCAGCATCGGCGATCCGTGGCGCGTGGATACCGACGTCTCCCCCGTCATCGACGAGGAGGCGCGCAAGGGCATCTCGGACTACACCGCCCAGCAGGAGAAGGCCGGACGCGTGCTCAAGACGCTGCCCGCGCCCGAGAAAGGCTCTTACGTTCGTCCTGCGGTCGTGAAGGTCGGCGGGATCGGCGATCTCGAGAAGGAAATCTTCGGCCCCGTCCTGCATGTCGCGAGCTTCAAGGCGACGCAGATCGACAGGGTCGTCGATGAGATCAACGCCAAGGGCTACGGCCTGACCTTCGGGCTGCACACCCGGATCGACGACCGCGTGCAACAGATCGTGGAGCGGATCGAGGTCGGCAACACCTACGTCAACCGCAACCAGATCGGCGCGATCGTGGGCTCCCAGCCCTTCGGTGGCGAGGGTCTGTCGGGCACCGGGCCCAAGGCGGGCGGGCCGCTCTACCTCACGCGGTTCCGGCGCACGGGCAAGACCGGCAGCTATGACGCGCCCAAGGGCGAAGCGGTCGACGCCGCCCGTATCGCCAAGGCCATCGCGAAGATCGATGCGCGGAACTGGGCTGCGCGTGTGGATGACCGGGTGTCGGTGCTGCGCAAGGCGCTCTCGGGCTCCAAGGGCGAGGTGCGGCGCGCGCTCAACGAGACGGCGGCCTTCGACATGACGCCACAGACGCTGCCCGGACCCACCGGCGAGAGCAACCGTTTGGGCATGTATCCCAAGGGCAATGTGCTGTGCCTCGGTCCCACAACCGAGGTGGCGCTGGCTCAAGCTGTTCAGGCCCTCGGCGCAGGCTGTGGCGTTCTGATCGTCGCACCGGGGGCTGCCGCTGCGGCGCAACCCTTGATCGATGCAGGCGCGCCTGCCCTGGCCATCGACGGGACCGTCGCGCCCGACACTCTGAAAACCCTCGACGGGATCGCGACCGTTGCGGCAGCGGGCGCCTCCGACTGGACGCGCGATCTGCGGCTGGCCCTGGCGGAGCGTGACGGCCCGATCGTGCCGCTTGAGACGCAGGTCATCTGCCCCGAGCGGTTCGTGGTGGAACGCCATCTCTGCATCGACACGACCGCCGCCGGGGGCAATGCGAGCCTCTTGGCGACCGCGGAATAAGACGGTGGGCCCGCCACGTACGGGCCCGCCTAAAAATTGCTTCCCCAATCGATAGAACGGAACCTGAAACAGGGAGATTTCCCATGTCATCCGATACCAAGGAACCACGCGCACCGTCGCTGGGTCTGGCTCTCGTCCCCGTGGTGCTGACCCTCGCGGTACTGGCCGTGCAACTTTTCTATTTCGACGATTTCACACCGCATATTCCGCTGTCCATCGGCCTCGCGATCACGTCGATCGTCGGCATCTACCTTGGCCACAGCTGGCCCAATATCCAGGACGGCGTCTTTCACGTCATCAACGTGTCGCTGCCTTCGGTCTCCGTTCTCATCACGGTGGGCATGATCATCGGGGTCTGGATTGCCTCGGGCACGGTTCCGACGCTGATCTATTACGGCCTCGTTCTGCTATCGCCAGAGATCTTCCTCGCCGCGGCGATGATCCTCTGCGCCATCGTCTCGCTGTCGCTGGGCACGTCCTGGGGGACGGTCGGGACCGTGGGCCTTGCGCTGATGGGGATTGGTGCGGGCTTTGATATCCCGATGTACTGGACTGCAGGCGCGGTCGTTTCCGGCGCCTTTTTCGGCGACAAGATCTCGCCCCTGTCGGACACCACGAACCTCGCCCCGGCGGTGACCGGCACGAACCTCTTCGATCACATCAAGAACATGATGCCGACCACCGTGCCGGCCATGCTGATCGCGCTCGGCATCTATACCTGGGCGGGCTTCTCGATGGTGGGTGACGGCAGCACGTCCTTCGAGCGGATCGAAAGCATCACCGTCGCCTTGCAGGAGAACTTCTGGATCTCGCCCTGGCTTCTCGCCCCGGCGCTTCTGGTCATCGGCCTTGCCGTGACGAAGAAGCCGCCGATCCCGTCGCTCTTTGCCGGTGTGGTCGTGGGCGGCCTCATGGCCATCGGCTTCCAGGGGGCGGGGCTGCACGATGTCTTCACCTTCGCCAATAGCGGCTATTCCATCGAGACGGGCGTGTCCGAGATCGACAGCCTGCTCAATCGCGGCGGCATCCAGTCGATGATGTGGACCATCAGCCTCGTTCTGATCGCGCTCGGCTTCGGCGGCGCGCTGGAGCGCACGGGCTGTCTGGAGACGATCATCAACGCGATCATGACCAAGGTCACGAGCTTTGCAGGCATCCAGACCTCGGCCATCGGCACCTCGGTCGCCACCAACCTCGTCGCGGGCGATCCCTACCTCTCGATCGCGCTTCCGGGCCGGATGTATGCGCCCGTTTATCGCGGCATGGGCTACTCGACGCTGAACCTGAGCCGCGCCATCGAGGAAGGCGGCACGCTCATGTCGCCGCTGATCCCGTGGAACGCAGGCGGTGCCTTCGTCATCAGCGCGCTGGCCCTGGGCATTGCGGACGGCAATGTGGAGAACCTGCTCTATATTCCGCTGTCCTTTGCCTGCTGGCTGGCACCGGTGATCGGCATCGTCTACGCGCTGACCGGGCTCTTCTCGCCCAAGGCGACGGCCGAGGAAATCCAGGGCTGGAAAGACAGCAACGAGGCGATCAAGGACCTGCGCGAGCATGGCTTCGACGGCCCCGGCGCCAAGATGGGCGGCGCGGCGCAACCTGCCGAGTAACCGACCAAGGAAACGGGCCGGATATTCATCTGGCCCGCTTCACCCGCCCTGAGGGCTGACCGCGACACTACCTTGCCCTCAAGGCACGCGCATCCCGGCGCCCTCCCCTTTTCCGACAGACGCACAACCTACGCCCGCATTCCGTGCGTCTTGGCGATTTCATTGGGCGCGCCGTTCAATTCCTCAAAAAAGGCCGCATTTTTTTACTGCGCCGCCGATATTTGTGATAACGTTTCCGTTATTAGCCTGCGGGTCGAGACAGACCGCCATTATTAGATAGTTCTTTTTCGTAACGATGACGCTTGGATTGCCAGGTATGAAATTCGGGGTTCAATTTTATCTTTTCGCGCCCACCTTCTGTTCGCGCATAGCGGCGGTGTAGGAGGATGGAGTGCGGCGCCTCTTCTCGGCAGCGCGTCGCGGTGATTGCAAGTCTCGGAATGTCGCTGACGAATTTCCGGCTCGAATTGCTGCGCCGCATGGTCGATCTTGGCCATGAGGTTCGGGCCTTTGCGCCGGATATCACGCCCGAGACAGCCCGGGAATTGCAGAGCATCGGCGTTTCCCATCATGAAATTCCGATGTCGCGTGCAGGGATCAACCCTCGCGAAGACATGACCACTTTGCGCGTTCTGACCGACGAGCTGCGGTCCTTCCGGCCGGATGTCGTTCTGCCCTATACGATGAAGCCGATCATCTACGGCAATATCGCAGCGCGGCGCGCGGGCGTGAAACGGCGATACGCGCTGTTTACCGGGCTCGGCTATGCCTTTTCCGAAGAAGCGCCGACCGGGAAGCGCGCGCTCGTTCGCTTTCTGGCAATCTGGCTTTATCGGCGGGCATTGAAAAACCTGGATCTGGGCTTTGTCTACAATCCGGTGGAGGAAGCCGATATTCGGCGTTTCGGGCTGGTGCCGCCCGATGTGGCGCTGCTTCAGGTTCCGGGCTCCGGCGTCGATCTGTCCCGCTATGAGAATTGCCCCCAGCCCGACGGGCCGGTCCGGTTCCTGATGATTGCCCGTCTGCTCAAGAGCAAAGGCATCGACATCTATGTGGAGGCGGCGCGCATTCTTCGCGATCGCGGCATCATGGCAGAGGTGACGCTTCTTGGCCCTCTCGACGCCAATCCCGATTCCTATCGCCCTTGCGATGTCGAAGCCTGGCAGGCGGAGAATATCCTGACCTATCTCGGGGCGACGGATGATGTCCGGCCCTTCATCAAGGCGGCCTCCGTCATCGTGTTGCCCGCCATTCACCGCGAAGGAATGCCGCGCACCGTTCTTGAGGGCATGAGCATGGGGCGGGCGGTGATCACCACCGATGTTCCGGGATGCGCGCATAGCATCATCGACGGCGAGGACGGCTTTATCGTGCCTGCAGGCGATGCGGTGGCGCTGGCCGATGCCATGCAGCGCCTCGCAACCGAACAGGGCCTCGCCGCGGCGATGGGAACAAGCGGCAGGCAGCGCGCAGAGCAGGTATTCGACGTGCATATCGTGAACAAGACATTGCTGACGGCGATGGGTCTGGAGGGAACGGCGCCATGAAGATCGATGTTGAGAGCCCTGTCGCGCCGGAGCGCGTGAAGCGCACCGATGAACGGATCTGTGTCATTGGCCTGGGATATGTGGGCCTGCCCGTCGCCGTGGCCTTTGCCCGGCGCTTTGACGCCGTCACCGGCTTCGATCTGTCGCAGACGCGCATCGCCGAACTCAGGCGCCATCATGACCGCACGGGTGAGATCGCCGGCCATGAGCTGAGCGCAAGCACACTGATGGTCAGCGACGACGCGGCCGATCTGGCAGCGGCGACCCTCTACGTCGTGACCGTGCCCACCCCGATCACCGAGGCGCATCGCCCCGATCTGTCGCTCCTGCTGGCAGCCTGCCGCACCATCGGCCCGCATCTGGCGACGGACGATATCGTCGTCTTCGAAAGCACCGTCTATCCCGGCGCGACCGAAGAGGTCTGCGGCCCCGCTCTCGAAGCGGCATCGGGATTGGTGGCCGGGCGGGATTTCACGCTGGGCTATTCCCCCGAACGGATCAATCCCGGCGACAAGGCGCATCGTCTGGAGAGCATCACGAAAGTGGTCGCGGGACAGGACCCCGCCACCCTGGCGCGCCTCGCCGAGGCCTACGGCGAAATCATCGAGGCAGGCCTGCATATCGCGCCCTCGATCAAGGTGGCCGAGGCCGCCAAGGTGATCGAGAACACCCAGCGGGATCTCAACATCGCCCTGATGAACGAGCTCGCCCTGATCTTCGAGCGGATCGACATCCCCACGCGGGATGTGCTGGCAGCGGCAGGCACCAAGTGGAACTTCCTGAACTTCTCTCCCGGTCTCGTGGGCGGGCATTGTATCGGCGTTGACCCCTATTACCTGACCGAGAAGGCCATGGCCGTCGGCCACCACCCCGAGGTCATCCTGTCCGGACGTCGGATCAATGACGGCATGGGGCGCTTCATCTCGCAAAAGCTGATCCGCCTGATGGTCGGCGCAGGCATCGCGCTCGACAGCGCCCGCGTCGCGATCCTCGGTCTGACCTTCAAGCAGGACGTACCCGACATCCGCAATTCGCGCGTGCCCGACATCCTGGCCGACCTCGAAGCGCACGGGATATGGCCGATGGTGCATGACCCGCATGCGATTGCCGCCGATGCAGAGGCCGATCTTGGCGTGACGCTATGCGACGATACCGCCCTGCAGGGGCTCGATGCGATTGTGCTGGCTGTTCCGCATCGCCTGTATCTGGAACGGCTCGACGCGCTTTACGACATGCTGAAGCCGGGGGGCGTGCTGGTCGATGTCCGCTCCGTCATCGATCGCGACACGTTGCCGGACGGTATCACCTATTGGAGCCTGTGACGCCGGGTGCGATGCACAGCCGCGGACGATAGGCCAAACCGACGTTTCGCGAAACCACTCACGCCGATTGCAGAAGGTCGCCACCTTCGCTCTGCGGAGGTGTCGGCGCGCGTTCGGGCAGTTCGGGAAGCCGTTGCGTGGGATCAGCCCTTTCGTCGAACTCCGCCCGGCTGCCGGTGGCCACGGCCCGTCCGGCAAAAAGCCCCGCGAGGCTGGCCCAGTCGCAGCCCGGACGGTTCACATGGAAGAAGGTCGGAATCTCCTTGAGCTGATCGAGCAATTCGCGCCGATCCTCGGATTGCAGCTCGCGCCAGCTTGAGGCGGCATTGGTCCGAGCCAGCCGCATGACCCAGGATCCCTCCATCTCAGAGGGGTCGAGAAGCCCGGCCCGGTTGCATTCCTCAATCGCGGCGCGGGTCAGGAAATCATCGTCCTGGCCCAGAAGATCGGCGGTCTCGGAACAGAAGAACTCCACGCAAAGGCAGGTCTTGCCTTCGGGCACCATGTCCCCCGCGAAGGCAGTGTAATTGGTGATCCGGCCGCAGCGCAGATCCGGATCGTTCACCTCGAGCCAGGCATGCGGAAACCGGGGCGCGCCGTCGATGAAGAGGTAAACGAGCAGCACATGCCGCGTCTCGTACAAGACCGGATCGCGGGAGCGCGACCGCTTGAGCAAGGGCGCATCGCCCCGAAATAGCACCTCGGACAGGCGCTCCACCGACAGGCTCGAGATCACATGCCGTGCGTGCACCCGCTCTGTCGTGCCATCCCGATTGAGATCGAGCGCCCATGAGCCATCGGGCTGCTGCTCGATCCTGTCGACCTCGGTTTCGAACTGCACATGCCCGCCCGCATCCTCTATCTCGCGGTGCAGCCGGGTGAACAATTGCCCGGTACCAAGCCGCGGATGGCGCCAGTTCTTTCTCGATGCCGGGGCTTTGCGACCAGCCCCAAGCGCGCCGCTGACCGCCTGTTGGCTATAGGAGGCCGACGAGGCCCCTGCCCCAGGCGGCGCACTTTCCGGGACCGGCATCTCACGCCATTCCGTGCCGCGAAATTTCTCCCAATAGCCTTGCGCGAAAAGGCGCGAGAACACCGCGCCGACCTTGCGGTGCCAATGCTCCTCATAAGAAGCGGGCGCGCGCACAAGGCCCAGCATCCGCCCCTTCGCGAGGCTGAGCGCCCCCCGGATCAGAAGCGGCAGGGGAACGCCGCGCAAAAGCCCGCGATACTCGCCCGAGATCTCGACGATACGCCCGCCATAAAGACTGCCGACCCGGTGCGGATAGGCGCGGTAATCCTCGCCCAGAAGCGTGTCCCACAATTCGACCACTTCGGGGATGCGCGAATACATTTCCTTGCGACCGATATCGAGCATGTAGGCGCCTTTCGGAATGGACCGCATCAGACCGCCGACCTCGGTCGTGCGCTCCACGATCATCGGTGAGACGCCCTGCCGGATCAGTTCGTACCCGGCGCTCAGACCTGAAGGTCCGGCCCCGATGATGACAACATCCGTCTCGGACTGGGTCATGATCCGCCCCCTACCCTGATGGACCCCGCAAACTCCGCGTTCTGCGGCAGGACCTCCTGCGCGATGTCGGCCATTGTCTTCGACGGCCAACCGAATTCCCGATCAAGACGCACCGCCTCGGCGGCGATGTCCCGCATCACGGCCATGTTCTCGTCCTGATCGGCGCCGAAATTGTGCGGGTGAAACCAGAGGTGATATAACGCGTCCCGCTCTGCGGCGCGGCGCATCTCGCGCTTGATGCGGCTGAGGCGGAGCCCTTCCAGCGCTGCGCGGCGTTTTGAATAGGGCCGCAGGAAGCACGATGCCGGGATATTGACCATGCCGTGTTCGACGCTTGGCGTGACGGATTGATCGCCCACGATCGGCAGGTAGCTGTCGAGCAGGCGGAATAGCCGCTTCCAAGGGCCATTATCCGCGCTGCCATTGCTCCGGTAGATCCATCCGCGCGCATTGCCCCGAAACGCGGTGAGCCCGTGCCGCGCGCAGACCTCCAGAGCCTCCTCCGTCACCTGGTTGCGCGGAAAGACGATGCTGGTGCAGTGCACCCCGATCCGCGCCGCGGCTTGCCGCGCGGCCTCCAGATCGGCCTCGAACGGCTTCGGGTCGCCCACCGCATCGCGGCAGAAATAATGGCTGAACGTGTGCGTGCCGATCTCCTGACCGGGGCATGCCTTGATCTTGCGGATCAGCGACAAGCCGAAATGCAGGGGATCTGTGTCTTCGTCCGCTCCGACGCCGTCCAGATGCGCATAGCTCGACAAAGACGCGTCTTCGTAGCGCGGCTGCGTACGTGGCAGCGCGGCCAGCATGTCGTCCCGCCGGTCGAAGTACAAAAGGCCCGTCGTGACCCAGGTGCAGCGCAGATCATATTCCCGAAACAGATCGAGAAGTTTCGGAATGGCACTGCGCGCCCCGATGATATTGGGCCAATAGGCTGCGTTTGAGGCGTTCGACACGACGCCCCAGTTCAATTCGAAATCAAGCGAAAGAACAAAGCCGCCCCGGGAACGGGGCGTTGCGTCCGGCTTCGTCGCAATGCCAACGCGGGTCATCAATAAATACTCGATCACTGCCGGGACGGATCCCGAAGAAACGCCAGAAAAAAGGCTCGAAAAGTAATTCTCGAATGTTTCCCCGAATTCCGGCGTTTGTCAATTTTTGGTCTTTCCCCTCCATCGCTACGGGGCGGGCTCTGATGCGCAAATCTCGTGGCAGGCTTATATCGTGACATGGCTGCGCAATGCCTTGCCGGGCAATCGATGATTTGCGTGAAGCTGCTGAGCCGACGGCTCATCACACGGGACTTCGACCGTCAGGTCACCGAACCCGAGGCACGGATCGATGTTCTGAACGGTCACACCGCGCTCCGCGTACCCGTCACGGAATCTGCGGAATACCTCCATCCGGGAAAAAATTCCGGCCATCTGCCGATCTGCGTTACAGAGCCGCCATGTGACACACCCTTCGGAAATAGCGGAGGCCGGGCGACATCGACGGGTTCAAAAGGTAATGATGGCGGTGCTGGCAGACCAATTCGAACTCGTCTCTACTGCGGCAGTCGCGCTGACCTTTATGCCGCGCCGAGACCGCCCCACTCGGCGAGAGTAGCTGCGCGGTTCTGCTTGAAGATGTCGCGGCTGGAGAGACTGCGCTCCTAGTTGAAGTGATCGTGAGCGGATGAGTGGACGGCGGCGAATTTCTGAAGACTTAGTATCCGCCGGAATCGAAGCATCGCGCGCTCGCGTCTTCGCAATGATAGATGCGAGTTCTCGGCGCGGTTGTTGATCTAGCGCCCTTCGGCTTCGTGGTTGATGTGGCCGACATCGTGCACAGCCGCGCTGTAGGACCGGAGCGTGTCCGTCGTGAGCACCTCGACCCGCCCGTGCCGTTTCATCAGTTCCCGCAGGAATTTCAGCGCCCCCTTGCAGTCGCTGCGCTTGGTGACCACGCTTTCCAGCACCTCGCCTTCGTGGTCGACGGCCCGCCAGAGATAGTGCGTCTTGCCGATGATCGTGACGAACACCTCGTCGAGGCGCCAACGCCACCGGCTCGATCGAAGCCCCTCGATCCGGCGTTTCCGGATCTCGGCGGCGAACGTCGGGCCGAAGCGGTTCCACCAGTAGCGCACCGTCTCGTGGCTGATTTCGATGCCGCGCTCGTGCAGAAGGTCATCGACGTTCCGCAGCGACAGCGGGAACCGAACATATAGCATCACCGCCAGACGAATGATCTCCGGGCTGGTCTTTAATACCAGAACGGGCTGCGCTTGATCATCGCCCGACGCTACGCAACCGCCCTGCCCCGCTCAAGTCCCAGTTCCTCTGACAGTGCCCTGCGATGGAGAGTTTCTTATCATCGCTTAAGATCGAGCGGACGGCACGAAAGGTCTACCGCACCCGCGATGCCGCCCGCGCCGACGTCTTCGATTGCATAGAGCGCTTCTACAATCCGAGACGACGCCAATCGAAGTTGGGTTATCTCAGCCCCACGGCGTTCGAGGACCGAGCAATGCAAATCTAAACCCGTGTCCACGGAAACGGAAGCAGGCCATTCTCTCCATTCGTCCGGCAGAGAAATTTCTACTTCCAAATCACCTGTACATCCGGGGATTTACCCTGACACGTGTCTTGCTGAGTTTGTCTGAAAGCACCCCTCAAGAAGCCATCGCCATCAAGCCAGGATTACCCTTCTTTGCTTTTATGCGCGCCTTCGCAACTTTGATCAAACGATCGAAATTTGGAGGCGAACCAACGTACATCTGAATTGGTTTGTTGGATGTCACTGAGAACTGACCCAGCAGCAGTCTAAATTGTCACTGAGAACTGACCCATGTGGAACCTTGCCCCTGACGGGATTTGTCGGGGGTTTTCGGAGTGATCGACATGGGATTATTGAGCGTCATTCGACGTTGGGCATTGCGGGACAAGATGCCCATCCGCGAGATCGCGCGGCGGACCGGGCTGTCTCGCAACACCATCAAGAAGTATCTGCGGGCTGGGATCGTTGAGCCGCAGTTTCAGACACCGGCGCGGCCAAGCAAGCTGGACCCGTATGCAGAGAAGCTGTCAGGCTGGCTGGTGACCGAGCAGCGCAAGTCGCGCAAGGACCGGCGCACCGCCAAGCAGATGCACGCTGATCTGGTTCAGCTTGGCTATGACGGCTCGTATGAGCGGGTCGCAGCCTTCGTGCGGACCTGGAAGGGAGACCGGCAACGCACGCAGCTGACGACGGATCGCGGGACATTTGTGCCGCTGGTGTTCGAGCCGGGCGAGGCGTTCCAGTTTGACTGGAGCGAGGACTGGGCGCATGTCGGCGGCGAGCGCATCAAGCTACAGGTGGC